>JAHDWR010000026.1 GCA_023382755.1 Dehalococcoidia bacterium | reverse complement strand
CTTGTCGCGGGAACCTTGATGCGAGATTCACGGAGGTCACGGGTTATGGATAGCGTTCGATCGCGACAAGAAGTGTCGCGATTTGGCAAAGCCCGGCACGAAGGCACCGGGCAGCGACAGAAGGCGCACGGCGGCTCCCTCCCTTCGCCGCCACGGCCCGCGCGCCCTACGCTGTACGCATGACCTACGAACGGCCTGTGCTGGTGATCTTCCACGGGGGTACCGGGGACGGCGCCGCCGAACAGATGATGGCCACCGCCAGGGTCGCGGCTGCGCGCAACACCGCGCGTTCGGCGCTCGCGGCCGGGTTCGAAGCCGTCATCATCGCGACGGACGACCCCGGAGCATTCGAGCCCGAGTTTGCCGGCCTGCTGTTCGACACCGACGTGCCCGGAGATGCTTTCGACTTCGCGGCAAGGCTGGGCGGGATCGTCTCGCGTTACGGACTCGAAAAGCCGGCGGTGATGGGATCCGGGTCGGTCCCGCTGCTCGGGGTGGACGAATTCCGGCTGGTGGTCGAGCAGCTCGAAGCGCGCGACGCCCGCTTCGTTACTAACAACTTCTTCTCGGCCGACCTGACCGCGTGGACACCGGGAGACGCCATCGAGCGATGCGGGGACTTCACGAGGGACAACGTCCTGCCACGGCGGCTGCGCGACGACGTCGGGCTTTCGCCGGTGATCCTCCCGCGGACCACCGCCACCCAGTTCGACCTCGATACGCCGTCAGACCTGGCGGTGCTCTCGCTGGTCGAGGGGCTGGACCCCGAGCTGGCGGCGGCGGCCCGCGCGGCGGCGGGGGCGGCGGACCGCTACCGGGCGCTCATGCCGTACCTGTGTGACCGGACCGCCGAAGTGCTCGTTGCCGGGAGGGTGGGCAGCCAGGCGTGGCAATACCTGGAGCGGGAGACCGCCTGCCGCGTGCGGATCATCAGCGAGGAGCGCGGGCTTGCGACGGCCGGGGCGGGCCACCGGGCACGGTCCGTGCTCGGTTTCCTGGTCGAGGAGCTCGGCGTCGAGCGGTTTTTCGACCGGGTCGCCGAACTCGGTGATGCGGCCGTCATCGACACGCGGGTGATCGAAGCGCACCTCGGGGCCGCGCCCTCGCGGGAGGACCGCTTCCAGAGCGACTTGCTGGCGGCGGGCGCGATCGAGGACGAATTTCTCCGGCGATTCACGGCGGCCGCCGCGAAGGCGCGCATCCCGGTGCTGCTCGGCGGGCACTCGCTCGTCTCGGGTGGGCTGATGGCGCTGAACGACGTGGCCTGGCGGGAGAACGACCGCCGGCTAAGGTAGGAGCCCGCGCCCGCGGTCCCACAGCGACCGGCGGGGCCGGGCCGTTGTAGTAGCGCGTATACTACCGGGACTCTGATGCGAAGCCGGGGAAGCGATGGGCGAAGCGACGTATCCGCCGCTGATTGAGGGCGATGGGCTGACATTGCGCCCCTGGGATGCGGCGCTCATCCAGCAGATGGCGGCATGGCGCGAGCACGGCTTTCCCTACCACGCGTTCGACCTTTCGCACCTGGCTGACCCGCTGCAGGCGGCCGCGGCCCTCGCCCGGACGCGGGAGGAGGGGCGCCACCGCTACTTCGTGGCCTGCGAAGGCGATACCGCCGTCGGGCGCGTCTCGGTGAACCTGCAGGATGCCGCGGGCCTGTACCTGTGGGCCGTGCATGTGCCCCCGGAGCACCAGGGGCGGGGTGTGGCACGGCGGATGCTCACCGCGGTAATGGGCTGGCTGGAGGAGACGTGCCCCGGGCGCGACTTCGTGTTGACTTCCAACTCGTTCGCTGAGCGGGCACACCGGACCTATCGCGCGCTCGGGTTCGAGATCATTGAGACGCGGTGGCACTTCGACCGGGAGATCGCCGAACGGCTCTGGAGGGTGGCGCCGGCGGAGCGCGAGCCGATCGCGCGGCACATCCGGTTTCAGAACGGGCGCTGGCAGGTGCGCGCCCACGTGTTCCGCCGGAGGCAGGGGGCGGCCGCCAGGGCGGAGGCCGTCGCGCGCGCTTCGTGAATTGTGCCGGGGTGGCGGCCGGACAGGCGGCCAGGAACGGTGTACGCTATGCCGCTGCCGGCATATTGCGGGGGTTTGCGAACCCCGTACCATGCAGGCTGCAGATTCGGCGCAGGGGAAACCGCGCCGCAGGGGGATGACTTTTGACTACTGCTGCCACCAGTGGCGCCGTCGCCGAGAAGGGCTACAACGGGAAGATGCTGAGCGTGAATCTCACGTCAGGCGAGATCACGGTCGAGCGGCCCGCGGAATCACTCTACCGCCAGTACCTGGGCGGGTACGGGATCGGAGCGCGGATGCTCTGGGACCGGGTACCGAAGGGCGCCGACCCGCTCGGTCCCGACAACATGCTCGGCATGTTCGCCGGCCTGTTGACCGGCACGCCGTTGTTCGGCCAGCGCTGGCAGGTGGTGTGCAAGAGCCCGCTGACCGGCGGCTGGGGCGATGCGAACTGCGGCGGAGACTTCGGTGGCGTCCTCAAGCTCTCCGGTTGGGACGGCATCATGTTCTTCGGCAAGGCCGCGAAGCCCGTCTACCTCGTCATCGAGAACGACAAGGTGGAACTGCGCGACGCGAGCGACCAGTGGGGCCAGGGCGCCATCGAGAACGAGACGTTCCTGAAGGCCCGCCACGGCAAGCGCGCCAGCGTGGCGAACATCGGCCCCGCCGGCGAAACGCTCTCGCTCATCAGCGGCGTGTGCAACGACCACGGCCGCCTGGCCGCACGGTCGGGCGTCGGCGCGGTCATGGGTTCGAAGAACCTGAAGGCGGTTGTGGCGCTGACGGACCGGAAGGTCATCGCCCAGACGCCGGAGACCATCAAGATGCTGCGCACGAACCTCGACGACTTCGTGAAGCCGCTGAAGGACTTCTTCCACACGTTCGGGACAACCGGTATCACGAGCATGAGCGCGCTGAACGGCGACTCGCCCGTGAAGAACTGGGGCGGCATCGGGATCGTGGACTTTCCGGCGGAAGTGAGCGGGAAGATCAACGGCGGTACGGCGATCAACCCGAAGATGGAAAAGCCCTACGGCTGCTGGCGCTGCCCGGTGGCCTGCGGCGCCGAATCGGTCGAATCGACGAACGAAAAGTACCCGTACCCGCACCACACCCATCGGCCGGAATACGAGGCCATGGGCGCCTTCGGGACGATGAACCTGATGGCCGACCCAGACGCGCTCATCTACGCGAACCACCTGAGCAACGAGTACGGCTTCGACGTCATCAGCGCGGGTGGGGCCATTTCGATGGCCATCGAGTGCTACCAGAACGGCATCATCACCAAGGAAGACACCGAGGGCCTCGAACTGAACTGGAGCGACCCGGACTCGGTGATCGGGTTCCTAAAGATGATGGGCGAGCGGAAGGGTATCGCCGCGGTGTTCGCCGACGGCGTGAAAGTGGCGGGCGAAAAGATCGGCCACGGCGCCGAGAAGTTCGCGATGCACATCGGCGGGCAGGAGTTGCCGATGCACGACCCGAAGCTCCAGCCCGAGTACCACACCACCTACAAGCTCGACCCCACCCCGGGCCGCCACACCCAGTACGAAGGGAACAAGCGCCTCGGCAAGATCCCGCCGGCTCCGAAGGACAACAAGGACTACGCGGGCCGCGGCGAACACCACAAGGGCGCGAGCGAGTACATGCATGTGGTGAACTCGGGAGGTATGTGCCAGTTCGTGATGATGATGGCCAACACGGCCAACATGCCCGAGTGGTTCAACGCCGTGACCGGCTGGGACATGAGCCTGGACGAGATGATGGCCGTCGGCGAGCGGATCGCGAACATGCGCATGGCCTACGAAGTCCGCGAAGGCGGCAACCCCCGCAAGCGGGCCGTGCCGACTCGCGTGACCGGCGAGACCACGGAGGCGACCCACAGCGGGCCGCTGGCCGGCGTGAAGCTCGACACCGAGCTGCTGGAGACCGATTTCTTGAAGGCCTGCGGTTGGGACACCGAGACCTGCAAGCCATCGAAGGCGAAGCTCGAATCGCTCGGGCTGCCGGAGGTCGCGGCCGCGCTCCACGGCTAAGCTGCGATAGGCCACCTACCCCGAAAAGGGGCCACCGTCCGGTGGCCCCTTTTCTGTCGCTCCCCGGTCGGGGCCTCAGAGGATGCGGAAGACCGGGTGATTCGGCGCAATACAGGCGATCTCCTCATCGCTGACGTCAGCGTTCGGCAGGCCGAAGAACTTCTTTGTCTCCATCCCCCAGAGCTTGAGGTAGGCCCGGAGGATCGGCGCCTTCTCCGCGTCGGGCACTTCGGCGACACGGACAGGCTCTTCGTGGCGGCCCTTGCGGAGGACCCCCTCGCCCGAGGCGCGGATGTTCCGCACCCAGTGGGTCAGCCCGCGGGGAGCGACCAGGTAGCGCTGCCCCTCGAACGTGAGCGGGTTGACCGGGGTCGTGCGCCACTCGCCGGACTTCCGCCCGCGGACGGCCAGGACACGGGAGCCGCGCAGGCTGAGCCCGAGCGTCCCGGTGAAGAAGGCGACGGCAGGGTTGAAGAGATTACGGGTGAGGAAGTCTGGTTCCTGGTATTGCATGGGGCAACTCCCTTCGTGTTGCCTAACAGTGTAAGGCTTGCCCCATTCCTGTCAAGCCTTACACTGTTAGGATGCCGCACCCGCCCAGGATCTCTTCGGACGCCATCGTCGCCGCCGCCCGCCCGTTGCTCGAGGAGCACGGCGTCGAAGGACTCTCCATGCGCGAGCTCGCCCGGCGGCTCGATGTCCGCGCGCCGTCGCTCTACTTCCACGTCGAGGGCAGGGATGACCTGATCCGCCTGTTGACGACCCGGGGGGTGCGGGAACTGGGCGTCATGCTGACGGTGGCCAACCGGGCAGGGGCAGGGCCAGGGGACCGGCTGCACGCGATGGCCGACGCCTATGCGAACTTCGCCTTCGCGTCGCCCCAGCTGTTCAGCCTCATCTTCGGGCCGTGCCCGGACGAGCGCAGGGCGGAGGACGAAGCGGCCGCGGCCGCCGCGGAACCGCTGCTCGCGGCGGTCGCCGAGCTTGTGCCAGAGGACGACGTGCTCGATATCGCCCAGGCCTTCTGGTCGCTGGTACACGGGTATACGACGCTGGCCCTGAGCGACCAGTTCCGGATGGGTGGAGACCCTCGGCGGGCGATCCACCGCGCCGTCGACTACCTGATGGCCGGGATTGGACTTGGGCGAGATTAGACGGGGGCGAATGAACCATTGCCGAGCGAGCCGCGTTCCGCTAGCGTTCGGCTATGCCGTCCGCAGCGGGCACTGGCACCGGGCCCCGCAAGATCGTCCCTGGCTGCGGCGGGACGGCGGTGCGGGGCCGGAACGAGGGCGGCTCTCGGGGGTGGCACACGCACAGCCCGGTCGCGGAGTTGTATCGTAGGGTGGCCGGGCGGCACGGATGTGCAATCGACTTTTGGCAGGAAGCGAGCGGAAGAGTCCGGGTTTTCCTGCACAGCGACGGGCTGGAGTAGCGTTATGGAAGCAAACCGCAAGGTGGTCGGGTTCACGAAGGACGTGACACGGCGGCTCGAGGGCGTCCTCGGCGATGCCCTGCTGGGCGTCTACGTACACGGGTCCGCCTCGATGGACGCCTTCGTGTACCCAACAAGTGACATCGACATGCTGGCCGTGAGCCACCGAGAACTCACGGACACCGAGCGGCGGAAGATTGCCGATGTCCTGCTGGACCCGGCGATGCCCTGTCCGGGTTCGGGACTCGAGTTCAGCCTGGTGACGGACGACTCGCTGAACGTGCCCAGCGAGTCGCCGGCCTTCGAGGTGCACATCTGCACCGTCCCCGCGAAGCGGAAGTTCGTCGACGGGCGCGGCCATCCCGGGGACCCGGACCTCGTCCTGCACTACGCGATGTGCCGGGAACGCGGCTATGCGACTTTCGGGCCTCCCCCACGCGAGGTGTTCCCGCTCATCCCCCGCAGCTGGGTCCTCGATGCCATGCTCGACGAACTCCACTGGGCGTACCTCAATGCCGACTCGACGTACACGATCCTGAATGCGTGCCGGGCGGCGCAGTATGCCGAGACCGGGCAGCTGACGAGCAAGTTCGAGGCCGGGCGCTGGGCCGTCGAGCACCGGCACCGACCGATGCTCGTGCAGCTCGCGCTGCGCACGCACCGTGGCAGGCCGAAGATCGTGCCGACCCAGGAGCACGCGAAGTGGTTTGTCGACTTCGCGACCGAGCGGCTCCACGCGGCCCTCGAAGCCGAGGACATCGACGAGGATTAGCCGGAGCGCGAGCGGGCGGGCGGTGCCATACTCCCCGCGTGACCCGCATACGACTCGCGAACCCGGACGACGCCGCAACGCTGGCAAGAATGCGGTACGAGTTCCGGGCCACGCTGAACGAACCCGTGGAGGGCATCGAGGACTTTGTCGCGCGCTGCGCGCCGTGGATGGCGAAGCGGCTTGAGAGCGAGTCGCCCTGGCGCTGCTGGGTGGCCGAACGCGACGGGGCGCTCGCCGGTCACCTCTGGCTCCAGCTCATCGAGAAGGTCCCGAACCCCGTGCCCGAACGCGAGCTGCACGGCTATATCACCAACGCCTACGTCCGGCCAGCATTCCGCGGGGCCGGGACCGGCGCCGCGCTGCTCGGCGCTGCGCTGGCCTACTGCCGCGAGGCCGGCGTGGACTCGGTCATCCTCTGGCCGACTGAGCGGAGCCAGGGGCTCTATGCCCGGCATGGATTCGGTTTCCCGCAGGACTTGATGGAAGCCGTACTCGACCCGGGGCGCGACCTGCACTGATCCGCGGCCGGCTACTCCTCGGTGGGCGGCCCCGGCTGGAACCAGTTGTCGGGCGCAGGCGGAAGCGGAGGGGGCGTGGGGATGTCCCACGGGTCTGGCGCCGGGGTTGACGGAGGCGGCGCGGCAGTGGGGGTAGCGGGTGGTGGCGTGGCAGCCGGAGTGGCCGGGACTTCGGAAGGCGGTGCCACGGTGGGTTCGGTGACTGGCGGCGCGGGGGCGGGCGGGGCGTGGCCGCCGAAGACGGGGACGGGCCGGGGGAGCTGCCGCACCTGGTCCAGGGTGAGTTTGAGCGCCGGGGTCTTCGCGGCAACCACTGCCGGCGAAGCGGCCGCGGTGGGCGCTGGCGTTGGCGTGCGCGACTGCGAGCGCGCGAGTTCGGTCTCGCTTGCCTCGGCAACGGGCACGGTGGGGCGCTGCGACGCACCGGCCATCGTCCCCTGGTAGACGATGGCGCCGGTCGCGACAAACGCGCCGACCAGGATGAACGTGCTGGACTTCACCGCACCTCCCCAATCTGGGGATCGGCAAACGGGCCGCCAGTTCGCGGGGCGAGGGCGGTGACGCGGCGGTGTGCAGCGGGTGAATGGGGCGGCGACACGCACGGAGGCCCCTCGTGCGAGGGGCCTCCGGTTGGTCTGACGATATGGAGCGCGCCGGTTAGCGCTTGGTGAACTGCGGCGCCTTGCGGGCCCGCTTCAGGCCAGCCTTCTTGCGCTCCTTCATGCGGGGGTCGCGGGTCAGGAGGTTTTCTGGCCGCTTGAGGGCGGGCTTGATGCTCGGGTCGGATGCAACCAGGGCGCGGGCAATGCCCATCTGGATTGCACCAGCCCAGCCGCTAATGCCACCGCCTTCGCACTTGATTTGCGCGCTGAAGCGGCCTTCGCGGCCAAGGCGCGTCAGCGGCGAAAGGATCTCGGCGCGATGGGTGTCGCGCGTGAAGATCTCCTCGAAGGGCTTGCCGTTCACGACCACGGCGCCGCTGCCGGGGTAGAGACGGACGCGTGCCACAGCGGTCTTGCGGCGGCCGGTGCCATAGAAGTACTGGTCTGCCATGGGTTACTCCTCGCTCGATTCGCTCTTGGCCGTCGAGCGGCGGCGTGCTGGTTTCTTGGGGGCGGCTTCGGCTTCGGTTGTCGCCTCGGCCGCGGCTTCCGGGGCGTCAGCGGCGGCGGCCTTGCGCCGGGTGCGCTTTGGGGCTTCCGCTTCCACGGCTGGCGCCTCGGCGGCGGGCTTGCGGGCCGCCCGAGCCTTCGGAGCGGGCGCCTCGGCCGGGGTTTCGGCGACGGGGGCCTCCGCCTTCGGGGCCTCGACGGCCGGGGTCGCGGCCTGGGCCGGCTCGGCAGCCTTGCGGACACGGGCGCGGGCCTGCTTCGCGGCGGCTGCGGCGGGCGATGGAGCCGGGGCCACGCGGGCCGGGGGCGCGGTCTCCTCCGCGACCACCTGGGGCACGCTGAGGGGCCGCAGGCGGGGCGCCTTGAGGGTTGCGCTGGCGAGTTCGGCTGTTGCCGCCTTACGGGCTTCCTGGGCCTTCAGGCTGCCGGCGATCTGCGATTGGTGCGGGTGGTTGGGGCCGGCATACACCTTGAGATGCTTAAGCATCGCCTTGCCGAGCGGCCCACCCGGGAGCATGCCCCAGACCGCCTGTTCGATGACCCGGTCCGGGAACCGCGCCATCTGTTCGGCAAAGGAGCGTGCCTTGAGGCCGCCCGGATAGCCGGAGTGGGTGTAGTAGGTGTTCTGCTCGGCCTTGCGCCCGCTGACCTTCACCTGGGAGGCGTTGATGACGATGACGAAGTCGCCGTCGTCCAGGTGCGGTTCATAGGTTGGCTTGTGCTTGCCCCGGAGGAGGGTCGCCACTTCGGTCGCGACACGGCCGAGGGGGCGGCCGGCGGCGTCGATGACGTGCCAGTCTTTGTAGACCTCGGAGGCCTTGATGCGGACGGTTGAGTTCATGCCACGTATCCCTCGTCGTACCACACGCGCTCGAGACACAGACCATGGGCGGGGGCGACGTACGCCATCGAACCTGGCTGTGCCTGCCCGAGCAGGCGGACGAATTCCTCCACTTTGGTGGCGTGGCGCCCGACCCTGACCAGTTCGCCGGTGATGCGGCGGACCATCTGGGGCAGGAACGCGTCTGCCTCGATATCGAACAGGAGGGTGCAGCCTTCGCTGCGCCAGCCTGCGGCGAACACGGTACGCACGGAGCTGCGTCCCGGTTCGAGCGGCCCGGAGCACGCGATGAAATCGCGCTTCCCGGCCAATTCACCGGCGGCATCCTGCATTGCCCCGACATCGAGGTCGCCCCCGATGAACCATGCAGAGCGGCGCGTGAGCGGGTCGCGCGCCTCGCCGGTGGCGATGGTGTAGCGGTACCAGCGCCTGCGTGCCCAGCGCCGCGGATCGAAATCCGCGGGCACCGCGCGCACGGCGCGAACCGCTACATCTTCCGGCAGGTTGGCGTTAAGCGCCTTCCTGACGGTCGCCGCATCGTGCCGCGTTTCCGCGGTGAATGCGGCTACCTGGCCCCTGGCGTGGACACCGCTATCGGTGCGCCCCGCCAGTGCGACGCGGGTGGGGACTCCGAAGAGCACCGCCGCCGCGCGTTCCAGTTCTTCCTGCACGGTCCTGGCATTCGGCTGGATCTGGGACCCGGCGAATGCGGTGCCGTCGTACGTGACCGTGGCCGCGAAGCAGTCCGCGGGCACGGCGGGCTAGGCCTCCGCGCCCTTGTCCTCCTCGGACTCCGCGGGCGCCTCTTCGGCCGCGTCTTCCGCCGCCGGTTCGGCCACCGCGGCGGCTTCTTCGACGACTTCCGCCGTGGTCTCCTCGACGACTTCCTCTGCCTCTTCGACCTTCGGCGCGGCCACCGGCGCGGCCGCGGCTGGCGCGGCGGCTCGCGCCGAAGGAGCGGCGGTCACGCGTTGCGGGCGGGGAGTCGGGGGGGCGTCGACAACGTCCACGAGTTCGATGGTCGCCATCCGCGCGCCATCGCCCTTTCGCGGTTCGAGGCCGGTGATGCGAAGGTAGCCGCCGGGGCGGGTGGCCATGCGCGGCCCGATGACATCGAAGACCTTCTTCACCACCTTCGGGTCGTATACGAACCGGAGCGCCTGGCGCCGGGAGTGCAGGTCGCCCTTACGCCCGAGCGTGATGATGCGCTCGGCCATGGGCCGGATCTCCTTGGCCTTGGCTTCGGTGGTGGTAATGCGCTCGTACCGCAGGAGGTCGGTGACCAGGTTGCGGTAGAGCGAGAGGCGGTGGCTGGTTTCGCGGCCGAGGTGACGGCCGGCTACACGGTGTCGCATGGTGATTAGTCCTCGTCGTCCGCGCCGATGAGGTCTTCGGCGCTTCCGTCTTTCAGGAGAGCTTCTTTGAGCGCCTTGCCGAGCGCGCTCAGGTTTTCCTCGTCGTCATCCTCGTCCATGATGACCGCGCTCGTGCGGACCGCGGGTCGCCCGGGACGGGCCGGGGCGATCGTTGCTCCGCGGCCGGGCAGGCCGCCCTTGGCCGGCGAATCGACGATCGGGACGAGGCCTTCGGCCGTGCCATCGACGTAGCCGAGTTCGATCAGGCGGTCGCGGAGTTCGTCATAGGACTTGCGGCCGAAATTGCGGAGCGCGAGCAACTCATCCTCGGTCTTTTCGAGCACCTGGCCGACAGTCATGAGGCCGCTGCGCTTGAGGCAGTTGTAGGCCCGGACCGAAAGCGCGAGGTCCTCGATGGGGGTGTTATACCGGTCGGGGGCCATGAGCAGGCCGCCAACGGAGGTACTGCCCACCGACGGGCCAAGGCCGTGCGAAACCGCGATCTCGGGGCGGCCCATCTGGCTGAAGAGCGAGAACTGGTCCATGAGGATGTCGGCGCTCTGCCCGACGGCGTCGATGGGGCTGACCGTGCCGTCGGTCCAGATCTCGAGGACCAGGCGGTCGAAGTCGGTCGACTGGCCGACGCGGGTCTTTTCCACGCGGTAGTTGACCTTCCGGACCGGGGTGAAGACCGCATCGACGGGGATGACGCCGATGGGCAGGCCCTCGACGGAACCGGCGGGGACGTAGCCTTTGCCGAGTTCGGCGTGGAATTCGACGTTCAGGCGGGACCTGGGGGCATCGAGGGTGGCGAGGTGGAGTTCGGGGTTCTGGACCTCGAAGTCGGCCGGGACCTGGAGGTCTCCGGCGGTGATGGAGACCGGCCCCTCGATATCGAGGGAGAGCGTGCCGGAGCGGTTGCTCAGGGCGCGGAGGCGGATCTCCTTCACGTTGAGGAGGAACTCGGTGGTGTCCTCGGCCATGCCCGGGAGGGTGGAGAATTCGTGCTGGACCTGTTCGATCCGGACGGAGGTGATCGCGGCCCCCTCGAGGGAGCTCAGGAGGACGCGGCGCAGGGCGTTGCCCAGCGTGATGCCGTAGCCGCTCTCGAGCGGTTCGGCGACCAGGCGGGCGTACTTATCCGTCTCTTCTTCGATAGTGAGCTGGGGGACGACGTTATCCGCCGCCTGCCCGATCAACTCGAGGGAATCCATCATGCTGGTGCGTTCCTCAACTCTCGATGGTACCGGCGCCGGTTAGCGCGAGTAGTACTCGATGATGACGTTCTCGTTGAACAGGTGCGATTCGCCCTGGGCGACGGTTGGCGGCGCGGTAAGACGCCCGGACATATTGGCGACATCGAGAGCCAGCCAGGTGGGCGGGTTCTTCGACTTCAAGGTCTCCTGGACGATCTTGTAGAACTCGCTGCGGATGCCGCGCGGCGTGAAGCCGACGGTATCGCCCTCCTTGAGGTGGGCCGAGGGGACATCGAGCTTGCGGCCATTCACGGCGATGAGGCCGTGGCGGACGATCTGGCGGGCCTGGCTGCGAGAATCGGCGAAGCCAAGCCGGTAGATGATGTTGTCGAGCCGCGTTTCGAGGAGGCGCACCAGGTTTTCGCCAGAGACGCCGGGGCGGCGGATGGCTTCTTTGTAGTAGCGCACAAACTGCTTTTCGAGCACGCCGTAGGACGCGCGCGCCCGCTGCTTTTCGCGCAGCTGGAGGCCGCGGTCGCTGACCTTGCGGCGGCGTGCGGGGCGGGGGCCGGGCGGGTTGGGCCGGCGGTCGAAGCTGCACTTGGGCGTGAAGCAGCGCTCACCCTTGAGGAAGAGCTTTTCGCCGTGACGGCGGCAGAGCCGGCAGACTGGGCCTGTGTAACGTGCCATGGGTTTGTGGCGCTCCTAGACGCGGCGCCGCTTGGGAGCGCGGCAACCGTTGTGTGGGATGGGGGTGACATCGCGGATGGCCGTGATGGTGAGGCCGGCGCCCTGGAGCGACCGGATGGCTGCTTCGCGGCCGCTACCGGCCCCGCGCACGTAGACTTCGACGGACTGGAGCCCGTGCTCCATCGCCCGGCGGGCGGCGTTTTCGCCGGCGAGCTGGGCGGCGAAGGGGGTGCCCTTGCGCGAGCCCTTGAATCCCGAACCGCCGGAACTCGCGAACGAGATGACGTTCCCGTTCGGGTCGGTCAGGGTGACGAGGGTGTTATTGAAGGTGCTCTTGATGTAGGCCCGCCCGCGAGGGATGGACTTGCGTTCGCGCCGCTTCAGGCGGCGTGTCTTATCGGCGGCACCACGTTTTGCATCAGCCATTCTTGGTCAGCCCCTCTTACTTCTTTCCTGCCCGCTTCTTGCCGGCCACGGTCTTGCGCGCGCCGCGCTTCTGGCGCGCATTGGTGCGGGTGCGCTGGCCGTGGACCGGGAGGTTCCGGCGGTGGCGTTGCCCGCGGTAGCAGTTGATCTCGACGAGGCGTCCGATGTTCTGGCGGACTTCGCGGCGAAGGTCGCCTTCGACGATGTAGTTCTTATCGATGAAGTCGCGGATGCGCAGGACCTCTTCATCGGTGAGGTCACGCGCGCGGGCATCGGGGTTGATGCCGGTGGAGGCCAGGATGGCCTGCGACCGGGTGAGCCCGATGCCATAGATATAGGTTAGCGCGACTTCGATGCGCTTGTCGTTCGGGATGTCGACGCCTGAGATACGTGCCATGTGCGCTACCCCTGCCGCTGCTTGTGCTTCGGATTTTCGCAGATCACCATGACGCGACCGTGCCGGCGAATCACCTTGCACTTGTCGCAGCGTGGCTTTACGGATGCTCGGACTTTCATGGTTCTCCTGTGGGCAGGACGGCTGGGCCGGCCTACTTGAAGCGATAGGTGATGCGCCCACGACCGAGGTCGTAAGGCGAGAGTTCAACCAGGACGCGGTCTCCGGGTAAGATCTTGATGAAATTCATCCGGATCTTGCCGCTGACGTGCGCGAGCACCTCGTGGCCGTTCGCAAGTTCGACTTTGAACATCGCGTTCGGTAGCGGCTCAGTAACTGTCCCTTCGACTTCGATCGCGTCCTTCTTGGCCATATCCTCTCGTATTTCGCACAGATGGCATTACGGGAGCGTGAGGACCTCTGCCTCACCTCCCGGCCGAATGGCGATTGTATGCTCGAAATGACAGCATAAGCTACCGTCTTTCGTTGTTACAGTCCACCCGTCGGGCCCTTCGCCAACGTCTGGCCCGCCCGCGGTCACCATGGGCTCGAGTGCGATCACGAGCCCCGGGCGGAGCTCAGGGCCCCGAAACCGCTGACGGAAGTTCTCCACGTGGGGTTCTTCGTGCATGTCACGACCCACGCCATGTCCACCATAGCCCTTCACGATGCCAAACCCCGTTGGGCGGATCGTATCCTCGATCGCCCCCCGGACGTCGTTCAGGTGTGCTCCCGGCCGGGCCGCCCGGATCCCCGCCCAGAGCGACGCCTCGGTGACATCCATCAGGCGCTGCGCAAGGGGGCTGACCTTGCCAACACCGACGGTGATGGCCGCATCGCCGACATATCCCCGGTAAGTCGCGCCCAGGTCGAAGGTGACGACGTCGCCTTCCTGGAGTTCGCGGTCGATGGGGATGCCATGCACCAGCTGTTCGTTGATGCTGATGCAGATGTTCGAAGGGTAGGGCGGGTATTTCGGGGCGGGGCTGTAATTCAGGAAGGTTTCCTTCGCACCGGCCCGCTTGAACTCATCGCGCACAAACGTTTCGACTTCGAGCAGGTTGAGCCCGGGACGGACCATCTCGCGGATCTGGGCAAGCGTGTTCGCCACGATGCGGCCAGCCTCGCGCATGATCTTGATCTCGTCGTCGGACTTCAGCTTGATCGGCATGGGACTAGCGGATCGCCTCCAGGAGGGAGGCGGTCACGTCGTCGAGCGAGCGCTGGCCGTCGATTTCCTTGAGGACGCCGGCCTGGCGGTAGTGCTCGATGAGGCCGGCCGGTGGCTTCTGCTTCTCCAGGCGGGCGCGCACCACCTCCGGGCGGTCGTCTTCGCGCTGGTAGAGTTCGCCGCCGCAGGCATCGCAAACGCCGGTGGCCTTCGGCGGATCGTTGCGCTCGTGGTAGAGCTTGCCGCAGTTGCGGCAGATCCAGCGGCCACCGAGGCGCGCGACGAGTTCTTCATCGGCCACGGAGATGAGCAGGGCATGGTCCACCCGGGCGCCGTTTGCCTGGAGCGCCTCGTCCAGCGCCTTCGCCTGGACCACGTTGCGGGGGAAGCCATCGAACATGGCGCCCGCCTTCGCGTCGTCCCGCGAGATGCGTTCGAGCAGCATCTTGATGGTGACTTCGTCGGGGACGAGCTCGCCCTTTGACATGTGCTCGTTGGCGAGCTTGCCCAGCTCGGTCTGGTTCTTCACGTTCTCGCGGAACATGTCGCCAGTCGAGATATGGACGAGCTTCGTGGCACTCGCGATGCGTTGTGCCTGTGTGCCTTTTCCGGCGCCAGGGGGGCCAAGCAGGACGATATACACCTTAGCGAATGAACCCTTCGTAGTTGCGCATCAAGAGCTGCGCTTCGAGCTGCTTCATCGTATCGAGCACGACTGCCACGACGATGAGGAAGCCCGTGCTGGAAATGGTGAGGGCGCGGACATCGGTCACGAGCCCGATGAAGAACGGGATGATGGCGACAAAGCCGAGAAAGAACGCCCCCGCCCAGGTGATGCGGGTGACGACACGCATCAGGTAGGCCTCGGTCGGCGGGCCGGGCCGGATGCCGGGGATAAAGGCGCCCTGGCGCTGGAGGTTCTTGGCCATCTGCTGCTGCTGGTATTGGACCATCGTGTAGAAGAAGGTGAAGACGATGACCAGGAGGAACAGGATGAGCCAGTACCAGCCGGTGCCGCTGCCGCCGCGACCGCCCTGGAACTGGTTCACGAAGAAGTCGGCGACCGACTCGACGAAGCCCCCGGAGTTGGTGAAGTAGGAGGCAAGCGTCGCGGGCATGATCATGATCGAAAACGCGAAGATGAGCGGGATCATGCCGGCCATGTTCACCCGGAGCGGGATGTGGCTCTGCCCCTGTTGCCGGTACATGCGGCCCCCGCGGAATGCCGAGCGGGCGTACTGCACGGGCACCCGGCGCTGGGCTTCCTGGAAGAAGACGACCAGGTAGATGAGGCCGATCGCGAAGGCGGCGAACCCGAGGACGGCCAGGATGGACTGGGTGGTCAGGCTGGGGATGAGGCCCGGCAGGTTCGCGACGATGCCGCCGAAGATGATGACCGAGACGCCGTTGCCGATGCCGTTCTCGGTGATGAGTTCGCCCAGCCACACGAGGAACATCGTCCCGGCCGCCAGTGTAAAGAGCGTGGCCCACGTGCCGATGAAGTCGTTTTGGAAGCCGAAGTCCTGTACGACATCCGCGCCCTGGCCGTTGATGAAGATGATCTGGCCATAGCCCTGGACGAACGCCATGGGGACGGCCAGCCAGTGCGTATAGAGCTGGAGCCGGCGCCGCCCCTGCTCGCCTTCTTCCGCAAGCGACTTGAAGGAGGGCACCAGCGGCTGAAGGATCTGCATGATGATGGACGCGGTAATGTACGGGTACACACCGAGGGCGGCGACGCTCAGGTTCTGGAGCGCGCCACCGGAGAAGATGCTGAGGAAGTCGAGCAGCGCGTTCCCTTCGAACGCGGCCTCAAGCGCATCGCGGTCGATGTTCGGGAGCGGCACGTGGGCCACGAACCGGAACACGACCAGCATCGCGAGCGTGAAGAGCAGCTTGCGGCGGACGTCTTCCTGGCGGAAGGCATCGACCATCGCCTGCAAGAGCCGCGGCCGTTGGGCCGGCTGAACACTCATCCTCAGCTATCCTTCGCTTCGTCCGTCTCGGGGGCGATGACGACGGCGGTGCCGCCGGCTGCCTCGATCTTGGCCTTCGCCGCCTCGCTGAAGCGATGGGCGGAGATGGTGAGCTTCTTCGAGAGGTCGCCGTTGCCGAGCACCTTCACGGGTTCGCGGAGGTGCTTGAGGATCCCGGCCTCGCGGAGCAGCTCGGGCGTGACGGTGGCGCCCGCATCGAAGCGCTCGAAGGCGCTCACGTTGACGGGCTGGAACTCCACGCGCCACTTGTTATTGAAGCCGCGGAGGACGTGGAACTTCCGGGAGGTCGGGAACTGGCCGCCCTCGAAGGCGTCGTACGGTTTGTTCTTCCCACTGCGGGACTTCTGGCCCTTGAGGCCCTTGCCCGCGTAGGTGCCCTGGCCGCTGCCATTGCCGCGGCCCACCCGCTTCTTCGAGTGCGTCGCGCCCTGCGGCGGATGAAGATCCTGAGCGCCGATGCTCATTTCGTCGTCCCTTCCTCGATGTCGACAAGGTGCTGGACCTTGTGGACCATCCCCCGGAGCGCGGGCGTGTCGTCGATTTCCAGGGTCTGGTTCAACCGCCGGAAGCCAAGCTTCCGGATGGTGTCTTTCTGGTCCTGGTTGTAGCCGATGGCGCTCTTGCGCCAGGTGATGCTGAGGCGGGCCATTTACTGCTCTCCCCGGGCGATCGCGAGGCGGCGCTCACGCGCACCGGCCGGGTCCTGGAGGGTGGAGAGGCCCTTGATGGTGGCACGGGAGACGTTCACCGGGTTGCGGCTGCCGAACGTCTTGGCCAGCACGTCGGTGACGCCGGCCGCTTCCATGATGGCGCGGACGGCGCCACCGGCGATGACGCCGGTACCGTGGCTGGCGGGCTTCATCATCACGCGGGCCGCGGAGAAGCGCGTCCACACGGGGTGGGCGATCGTCCCGCCGCGCATGGGGATCTTGATCATGTTGCGGCGCGCCTGGGTCGAGCCCTTGCGGATCGCTTCCGGCACTTCGTTGGCCTTGCCGAGGCCGACGCCCACGCTGCCGTGGTTATCGCCGACAACCACCAGCGCGCTGAAGCTGAAGCGGCGGCCACCCTTGACCACCTTGGCGACGCGGTTGATGTAGATGACCTTTTCGGTCAGTTCGTCCTGGCCCTGGTCGGAACGGTCGTAGCGATTATCGGCCATCTAGAACCCCAATCCTGCTTCGCGGGCGGCTTCGGCAAGGGCCTGCACGCGACCGTGATACTTGTACCCGCCGCGGTCGAAGACCACGAGGGAAACGCCGTTGGCTTTGGCGCGCTCGGCAATAGCCTTGCCAACCGCGGCGGCGCGCTCGGTCTTGTTCTTGCCCTTGAGCGCGGCCTCGAGCGCCTTATCGGCATCGCTCGCGGCGGCCAGGGTATGGCCGGCCACATCGTCGATGACCTGTGCATAGATGTGCTGGGCGCTGCGGAACACGTTGAGCCGCGGGCGGACCGGGGTGCCGGAAACCGTTTTGCGGACGCGCGTGTGACGGCGCTGGCGGGCGAGAACAGAGGTTGCCTTGCTCATTACTTGCCTACCTTCCCGGCCTTGCCAGCCTTGCGGCGGACACGCTCGCCAAGGAAGCGGATGCCCTTGCCCTTGTACGGCTCCGGTGGCCGAAGCTTGCGGATATTGGCCGCGACCTGGCCCACCCGCTCCTTGTCGATCCCCTGCACGTGGATGCGGGGACCTTCAACGGCGAACGTGATGCCCGGGGGCGGGTTGACGATGACCGGGTGCGAGAAGCCCAGCGCCAGCTGCAGGTTCGACCCCTGCATCTGGGCGCGATAGCCGACACCCTGGACTTCGAGCGTCCGGGTGAACCCGGTCGTGACGCCGGTCACCATGTTGTTGAGGAGCGAACGCGAAAGGCCGTGAAGGGCGCGCTGCTTTCCTTCGTCGTTCGGGCGGGCGACGGAAATGACGCCGTCTTCGCGTTCGAACGCCATGGTGCGCGGGAACTGGCGCTGCAGTTCGCCCATGGGGCCCTTCACCTGGATGAAGTTCGCCTCATCGATGGTGACCTGGACGTTGGCTGGGACAGTGATCGGCTGGCGGCCAATACGAGACATCGAGCCGTCCTCCTACCACACGTAGCAGAGGACCTCGCCGCCGAGTTCGTGGCGGCGGGCCTCCTGCCCGGACATGACGCCCTTGGGCGTCGAGATGATGGCGATCCCCAGGCCGCCGTACACACGCGGGATTTCCCGGCGCTGTACGTACACCCGGAGGCCCGGCTTGCTGACCCGCTGGAGGCCGTTCAGCACGGGCTGCTTGCGGCCACCGTAGCTCAGCTCAACCTTGAGGTTGGGCTGGGGGCGGCCTTCTTCGGCGACAACCGCGAAGTCCTTGATGAAGCCTTCTTCCTTCAGGACCTTCGCAATCGCGACCTTGATTTTCGATGCCGGGATCATGACGGAATCGTGGCGCGCGGCGGTCGCGTTCCTGATTCTCGTCAGCATATCGGCGATGGGATCACTCACATTCATTGCACTTCCCCTCTGGCGTTTGCTTTCGCACTTACCAGCTGGACTTGGTCACTCCAGGGAGCAGACCGAGGTGGGCGTATTCGCGCATGGTGATGCGCGAGAGGCCGAACCGGCGGATGTATCCCTTCGGGCGGCCGGTGACGAGGCACCGGTTGTGGATGCGTGTGGGGCTGCTGTTGAGCGGCAGCTTGTGGAGTTCCGCGTAGATCGCGGCGACTTTCTGCCGGTCGTCCCAGGACTGCTTCAGCTCGCGCTTCAGTTCGGCCCGGCGCGCGGCAAACTTGGCGTTCAGCTCACGCCGGCGGTTGTCGCGGTTCACAATTCCCTTCGAAGCCATACGGTCCTGCTCCTAATTCTTCCGGAAGGGCAGGCCCATGAGCTCCAGGAGCTTGCGGCCTTCTTCGTCGGTCTTGGCGGTCGTAACGATAGTCACCTGCATACCCCGGACCTTGTCGACACGGTCGTACTCGATCTCGGGGAAAATCAGCTGTTCACGCACGCCGAGGCTGTAGTTGCCACGGCCATCGAACGCGTTCGGGTTGAGCCCCTGGAAGTCCCGGATGCGCGGCAGGGCAGCGCTGACCAGGCGGTCCAGGAACTCGTACATACGGTCGCCGCGGAGGGTGGTCATCACCCCGATGGGGTTGCCCTCGCGGAGCCGGAAGTTCGCGATAGAGCGCTTGGCGCGAGTGATCATCGCCTTCTGGCCGGTGATCGCGGCAACTTCGTCGGCGGCCTTATCCAGCGCGTTCGCATCGGTCAACGCTTCGCCGAGACCAATGTTGACGTTGATCTTGGTGATGCGCGGGATCTCCATGACGTTGCCGTAGCTGTACTGCTCGCGCAGCGCCGGGGCCACATCGGACTGGTAGCGTTCTTTCATTCGCGGCGGCATTACTCGATGTCCTCTCCGCTGCGCTTGCCGACCCGGACGAGGCTCCCGTCCTCGCGCCGCCGGAAGGTGACTCGAGTCGGTGTGTCGTCGTTCGGGTCGATCAGCATGACGTTGCTGATATGGATGGGGGCTTCGCGTTCGATGATGGCCGAAGCCTGCCCTTGCTGCCGGGCCCGCTGGTGCTTCTTGATGATGTTCACACCCTCAACGAGCACGCGGTTGTGCTTGGTGATGATGGCGCGGACGGTGCCCCGCTTGCCGCGGTCTTTGCCGGCAAGCACGACGACCTTATCGCCACGCTTGATCTTTGCGGGCACTACAGCACCTCCGGAGCGAGCGACACGATCTTCATGAAGTTGCGGTCGCGGAGTTCGCGGGCAACCGGCCCAAAGATGCGGGTGCCGCGCGGGTTCTCTCCGTCGTTGGCGAGCAGCACGGCGGCGTTCTCGTCGAAGCGGATGTAGGAGCCATCGGGGCGGCCATATTCCTTGGTGACGCGGACGACGACGGCCTTGACCACGTCGCCCTTCTTCACGCCGGCGTTGGGTTGCGCCACTTTGACGCTCGCCACGATGACATCGCCGGGGCGCGCGTAGCGCCTGCGGCTACCCCCGAGCACGCGGATGCAGAGGAGCGACCGGGCGCCGCTGTTATCGGCGGCCTTGAGGCGGGTTTCCTGCTGGATCACTCCTGTACCTCCGACTTCGGTGCGACCTGGGCGGTAACTTCGATCTCGCGCCCGATGGTCTCGGGTGCGATCTCGGCGACATCACCCTTGGTGAGGATCTCGATGACCCGCCAGCGCTTGTCTTTCGACATGGGGCGGCATTCCTGGATGCGGACAACATCGCCGAGCTTGCAGGTGTTGTCCTCGTCGTGGGCCTTGTAGCGCTCGGTCACCGTCACGACCTTGTGGTAGAGGCGGTGCTTCTTCTTGCGCTCGACCGAGACCACGATGGTCTTCTGCATCTTGTCGGAGACGACGGTCCCCTGGATGGTTCGTTGCGTACCCATGGCTACTCCTCACCCAGCAAGGCTTCGATCTGGCGCTCCCGCTTGATGGTGCGGAGGCGTGCGATGCGGCGCCGGGCGTTGCGCAGCTCGCGGTAGTTCTGCAGCTGCCGGCTGGCATGCTGGAAGCGGAGGGTGAAGAGGGCCCGGTAGGCCTCGTTGATCTCGTGGTCCAGCTTGCTCTCATCGAGTCGGCGCAGGTCTTCAGCAGTCTGTCGAGCCATCAGATCACCGCCTCTTCGCGCACGACGACTTTCGTCGGCACGGGGAGCTTATGGGCCGCCAGGCGCAGCGCCTCGCGGGCGACGTGCTCGGGCACGCCGGCGATTTCGAACATGATCCGGTTCGGCTTGACGACGGCGACCCAGCGGTCCGGGGCGCCCTTGCCCGAGCCCATGCGGGTTTCGGCGGGCTTCGCGGTCACCGGCTTATCCGGGAAGATGCGGATCCAGACCTTGCCACCGCGCTTCATCTCGTGGGTCATCGCACGGCGGGCGCTTTCGATGTGGCGGGAGTCGATCCAGGCGGCACCCTGGGCCTGCAGGCCGAACTCGCCAAAGGCGACGTAGTTGCCCGAGCTGGCGACGCCCTGGCGGCGGCCACGGTGCTGCTTGCGGTGCTTCACGCGGCGGGGTTGCAGCATTTAGGCGCCTCCCTCGGGGGTTTCGCGCCGGGCTGCCTGCTGCTCCATCGAGATGGCGGTGTGTGCAGGTCCGCCGGCTCCAGCTTCGACTTCGACGACGGGGCGTACGGGCGCCGCCACCGGCTCCGGGACTTCTTCTTCCACGCGCGGCGCGCCGCGTTCGGGGAGGATTTCGCCCTTGTAGATCCAGACCTTGACGCCGATGCGGCCGAAAGTGGTGTGCGCTTCGGCGAGCCCGTAGTCGATGTCAGCGCGGAGCGTGTGCCGGGGCACGCGGCCCTGGGTCTCGCTTTCGCGGCGGGACATTTCCGAACCACCCAGGCGGCCGCCGATGGCCACGCGGCAGCCCTGGGCGCCCCGCTGCATGGTCCGCTGGACCGACTGCTTGATGGCGCGCCGGAAGGCCACGCGCCGCTCGAGCTGGTCGGCTACCGAGCGCGCAACCAGGTAGGCATCGAGTTCCGGGACCCGGATCTCCTGGATGTTGACCCGGACGCGGCCGCCCGTGAAGTGCTCGAGCGCGTTGCGGAGGTCTTCGACCTTCGCGCCGCCGCGGCCGATGACGATGCCGGGCTTGGCCGTATGGATTGTGACGGTCACCAGGTTGGCGTTCCGGTCGATTTCAATGCGGCTGATGGCGGCATCGGGCAGCTCGCCCAGGATGAACCGGCGAAGGTCCAGGTCCTGGTGCAGGCGGGCGGTGTAGTCCTTCTCGGCAAACCACTTCGACTCCCAGTCGTAGATGATGCCGATCCGGAAGCCGTGCGGATGGATTTTCTGTCCCACGGTTAGGCCTCCCGCTCGTCAAGAATGATGGTGATGTGGCTGGAGCGCTTGAGGATGGGACTCACGCGGCCACGCGACCGGGGGCGGAAGCGTTTCATCGTGGGTCCCTCATCGGCGTAGGCGCGCTTAATGACCATGTCGTCCACATCCAGGTCGAAGTTGTTTTCGGCGTTCGAGGCGGCCGAAAGGACGACTTTCGACACCGTCCGGGCGTGGGGCGACTGGACGTAGCGCATGAGCGCAAGGGCCTGGTCGACGGTGAGCCCGG
>JAHDWR010000025.1:17012-23907 GCA_023382755.1 Dehalococcoidia bacterium | reverse complement strand
TCGTAGGCCTTGAGCGTGGTGATTGCGCTGAGCGAGCGGTCGAGCATCTTCGTGGCGAGCTGGAAGCCGCGCTCGTTCGCCAGGTCGATCGACCCGCACGAGGTGACCGGGTAGGTGAAGCAGAACATGGTCGTCAGGCGGTAGTCGTCCCAGGCCTGGTCGAAGGAGTAGCCCTTCACACCGCCATCGCTCAGCGCGCAGACGTAGTCACGCATGAGGTTTTCTTCGCAGGCGGCGCGGATCTCCGGGTCGACGCTCTGGCTCATGAAGTAGCCAATGTCGTAGGTGCCGCGCGCCTTGATGGCGATCTGCCAGTCGAGCAGGGTGACGGCGGAGGTGTTGTCGGGGCTGCCCCAGAAGACATTGTCGAGGCGCAGGTCGCCGTGGCAGAGGGTGTACGGTGCGGCGGCGATATAGTCCTGCATGGGGTTCATGCGGGGGAGGAACTTGAGCGCCATGTCCTGCTGTTCGCCGGTAAGCCGGTCGCCGAAGTTCGCGAGGAACGGTTCGAGGGACTGGGCGTAGGCGAGGGCGGCGAACTTGATGATCGGCGCGTTGCCGAAGGGCACCCAATCGAGGGCGTCGAGTTCGGCCGAGTTCCACCACTTCGCGTGGAGCTTCGCGACTTCGGTGACGACGCGGCGGCACTCCTCGACGGTGGCGCCGACCACCTGGTCGCCGATAGGGAGGCTACTGAGGTCTTCCATGAGGATGATGTACTGGACGTTTTCCGGGTCGCGCCCGGCGTAGTAGCAGTGAGCGGTGCGGATGCCGACGCGGTCGCCGACTTCGGCATAGAAGCGGCACTCCTTTTCGTAGAAGCCGAGCATCTCGGCGATGCCGCGGCCCCCTGGGTCGGCGGTGGGGATCTTGGCGATGAGCGTGCGGGGCGCGCCAGGCTCGCTGCGGTCGTATTGGAGGGTGATGCGCGCGAGCTCGCCGAGGATGCCCACGCCCTGGCCGATCTGGACGCGGGGCGCCGCGATGACAGCAGCCTGGCCGAGGCAACCGCCCTGGCGGAGGGCCGCCGTGAGCCACTCGGGGGTGACCTCGTCCATGGTGGCGGGGATGGGAAGGGTGCTCATGCGCGTGTCCTCGAAGGGGATTCGGGGACTCTACACGATGGGCGCCATGTACTACATCTGCGGGGGCGGGGCCTTCGTGGGGCTGCGAAGTTCGACCCAGAGGACGGCGAACACCGCGCAGGCGATCGAGATAGCCAGGACGACGCCGCCACCGATCGAGAGCGCGTCGCGGAAGGCCATGTCGGCGTCGCCGGCATCGGCCGCGATATCGAACCCCGCGATGAGCGCGGCGAGGACCAGGAAGAGGAGCGCGGGCGCGGCGGCTTCGAGCTTCTTCCGGTAGAGCAGGTGGCCGAGTGCGATGCCGCCGAGCGCGAAGAACGGCCCGCTCATGGCGACGACCCACTCGCGGTGGTTCTCCCAGCCGTCGCGCGCCTGGAAGGCGATCGCCAGCATGAACGCAGCAAGAACGAGGCCGAGGCCGAAACCGGCGAAGCGGCGGACCAGGTCGTTGTTCGAGGTGGTGGGCCGGGCCGGCCGGGTGGTGCGGTCGTGGATGAAGGAGGACTTTTCGGGCTCGAAGGGCGCCGGGAGGGAGAAATTCGCCATAACGCCCGGATTGTGCCTCTCCGGAGGGCAAGAATCCAGCGCCGCTCGGGCCGGAGCGGCGCCTCGTGAACACGGAGGCGCCGAGGCACGGAGGTTTGTTCGAGAACTCCGGATGGCGAACTTGACGAGCGCGGGCCGGAGCACCAGCGGCCAACGGCCAAGCCTCAGCGCCTCGGTGTTAGTCCTTCGCAGCGCGAGAGCGCCGCGCCGCGATGGCGGCGGCGTTCTGGTGGGCGGCCCGCTCGGGAGCGTCGTCGAGGGGGGTGACCTCGACAGCATCACCGTAGCGGCGGCGGAGGGCCGCGAGGATCAGCTCGTCGGCCAGGCGCGGGTTCTTCGGCAGGAGGCTGCCATGGAGGTAGGTGCCGATGGCGTTGTTGTGGCGCGCACCCTCGAACCCGTCGGTGGCGTTGTTCCCAAATCCCCTGCGGACGCGTCCGAACGGAGCCTGGTCGAGGCCAAGGTACGTCCGGCCGCCGTGGTTCTCGAAGCCGACCACTTCGCCGAGTTCGGTTTCGAGCACGACGTCGCCGATGCAGCGGTCGGCGACCGGGCCGGGGTGGCGGGTCTCGAGGTCGAAAACGCCGATGCCGGGGATGATGCTGCCGTCGTGGTCGACGTAGCGGTGGCCGAAGAGCTGGAAGCCGCCGCAGACCGCGAGGGCAGGCAGGCCATGGTCGACGGCGTCGCGGAGCGCGGGCCCGCGGGCGGCCAGGTCATCGGCGATGCGGCGCTGCTCGCGGTCTTGGCCGCCGCCGATGAGCACCAGGTCGAACTCCGCCGGGTCGAACGGGTCGCCGATGTTGATCTCGCTGAGGCGGAAGCCGATGCCCCGGGCCTCGCAGCGGTACCGGAGCGCGATGACGTTGCCACGGTCGCCGTAGATGTTCATGACATCGGGGTAGAGGTGGGCGACGCGCAATTCCATGTGTAGAGGATAGAGGAAAGAGGAAAGAGGAAAGAGGCCCGGCATGGCTGCCGGGCCTCGGGGGAGTGAAGTGGATTTGCCGGTGGGCTACTCGGTGTAGAGGTCGCCGTCCTCGTCCTTGCGGCGGCTGCGGGCGAAGGCGACGAGTGCGAGGCCGAGGCCAGCGAGGGCGAAGCCGCCGCCCATGGCCAGTTCGGTGTTGCCGATGAGTCCGTCGCCATCGCCGGCGTTGCCGGTGTTCGGGGCGGCCGGGGTCGGGTCGCCGGGCCTGACCGGGGCCTTGCTGGTCCAGGGCTTTCCGGTGGTGCCGCGGGTCTCCACGTCCGACCCGGTGCCCGCCGCGGTCACGCTGCCACCCCGGGGGGCATCGGAGGCACCCGTGTCGCCGCCGGTGGGGCCGGAGTCACCGGCGCCGGTGCCGCCGGGCTCGTCCTGGTCGTCGTCCGCGTCCGGGGCGGGGAGGTCGGGGCCGGGCACGTCGGTCTCGGTGGTCTCCTCATCAGCTGGGACCGGCTCGTCCTGGGGCTGCTCCGGGTCTTCCTGGGGCTGTTCCGGGTCGGGCTGCTGGGGCTGCTCCGGCTCGGGCTGGGGGTCCTGCTGCGGGTCATCCGCCGGCTGGTCATCGGCCGGGGGCGTGGGCGTGGTCGTGGGGATGGGGATCTTGATGATCGGACCCTTTGGGGTCGGCGTGGCCGTCGGGATGGGGATCTTTATGATCGGCCCCTTGGGGGTAGGCGTGGCGGTGGGGTTCTGGATGATGGGTCCGTTCGGGATCTTGATGCTCTTCTGGAGCACTTCGACGTCATCGAAGTAGGCGCCGAACTTGCCGGATGCCTTCTGGAAGAGGCCGGGCGCCTTCTTTTCGACGCCGAGGCGGACCATGGCCGACTTCGCCGACGCGGGCGCCGTTGGGGTGATGGACTGGGCCTTCCAGCTGCCGAGGTCATCTACCGGGAGGGTGTACGCGCCGCCGACGTGGGCGGAGCAGTCATCGTTTTCGTAGAAGACGATGCCGAGGTTGGCCTGGCCCTCGCGCTTCTGGTTGTGGGGGATGTAGATCTTGCCGGAGAGTTCGTACTTCAGGCCCCCGGTGACGGGGAAGCACTGGTAGGCGAAGGTCTTGCTGGCGGCAACGCCGACGAAGGTGTTGGCGACGTAGCCGTGGTTCGACGGCGCGGTGACCTGGGCCGGCGGCGAGACGGCGGCGGTCCACCCGGTGGTGCCGTTGCTGAAGTCGCCGTTGGTGACTTTGCTGTACTGGGAGACGGCGCCGGCGGAACCGGCGAGGATCGCCACGGCCGGGATGGCGGCAGCGGCGG
The DNA here is from genome assembly GCA_023382755.1 of Dehalococcoidia bacterium. GTDB lineage: Bacteria > Chloroflexota > Dehalococcoidia > Tepidiformales > Tepidiformaceae > Amarobacter. The sequence goes on along the minus strand of JAHDWR010000025.1, from coordinate 20,026 downwards.
CGATGGTGAGCTTGCGAATCGTCCTGTTCATGGTGGTCTCTCCTACCGTGTTGCAGGTGAGACCGGTGAGCGGGTGAGTCCTTACACAAGGGGGCGCGCTGTGTGAAGCAGCTCACGCAGAGCGCCCGCGCCGAACCGGGGGCTACCGCGCGGGCGCCGCGGCCGGCGGGCCCGCGGCGAGCATCTGGAGCACCTCGGCGGTGGGGTCCAGGTCCTTGCAGAGGAGCGCGGTCAGGTTGTAGAGCATGCCAGTGGCGGCGTTGCGCTGTTCCTCGTAGGCAGCCATCGCGGGACCCCACTGCTGTTCGCCGGTGAAGACGCCGTGGAGCGCGCCGGCAATGGCCTCGGCATCGCGCAGGGCGTCGTTGATGCCCTGGCCGAGGAGTGGATCGCGGTAGTAGCCGGCATCGCCGACGAGCGCCCAGCCCGGCCCGAACGGCTTGCGATAGAAGCTTTCGTGTGGGGAGAGGCCCATGATGCGGCTGGTACGGCGAGCCTTCGCTGTCCGCTCACCAAGGGCGGGGACGGTGGCGAAAGCGGCCTGCATGTTCGCCTCGATGTCGGTGCGGAACTCTTTGAAGCGGCCGGCCTGGAACTCGACGCCAAGGCAGGCTTCGCCGTCGTTGGTGGGGAAGACGAACATCGCCTGGCCGCCACCGAGGTAGAGCTCGGCATAGCTGCCCTGCGGCATCCCGGCGAAGTAGGCGTAGTACCCGGCGGTGCTGCCCTGGACCACGTTGTACTCGGCGGCTCCGGCATGGCGGGCGACGAACGACTGGCGGCCGTCGGCCCCAATGACCACCCGGGCGCGCTCCTCGAAGGTGCTGTCGCCAGTGTGGGCGCGGATGCCCTGGACAACACCGTCCTCGACGATGAGCGCGTCGACTGAGGCGCCCTCGCGGACCTCGGCGCCGGCTTCGCGGGCGGCATCGACCAGGATCTTGTCGAGCACGGTCCGGCGGGGAGCGATGGTCAGCGGGTCGTTGGGGTCGGCCGGGAGCGTCATGCCCTGGAGGGTGCGCTGGGTGCCGTGGAGCTGCGGGCAGCCCGTCGCCAGCACCCTGTCGAGGAGCCCCCATCCGCGCAGGCGTTCGACGCCGTCGGGTGTCATGAAATGGGTGGAGAGGGTATCGCTGGGGAAGGTCGCCCGGTCGACGACGAGCACGCGGTGCCCGTTCCTGGCCAGCAGCATGGCCGTGGGTGACCCGGCGCAGCGGGCGCCGACTACAATCGCGTCGTACATTCTTCGAACTCCTGCCGTCCCGTGGGTGGCGTTTTGTACCACACGCCGGGGGCAAGGTGTGAGAGGGGGGTCACAGTCTGAAGCTCGGCGAACGGGAACTGCTGGAACTCCAGGTGCGGACGCTCTACCGCCTCGACCGGATGGGGCGGTTGTTGTGCGTGAACGATATCGGCGAGCGGGCCGCGCCGCGCCTCTTCATCGGGACTGGCGGCGACGGCAGCCGCGTGGTGCGGGTTGGCGCAGGGGTCGGCGAGCGAGAGTGGCGCGCGCTGTTGCGCTGCGCGGCGGACCCACAGGCGGTGCGGGCGACGCTCGAGGCGAAGGCGCCGGTAGAGCGCGAGCACCGCGGCCCCGCCTTTGTGCTCCCGGGGGGGAAGCGCCCGGCACCGCGCGCGGTGCCCGTGACCGACCCGGCGGTGCTCCACCCCGAGCTGGCGCCGTGGGGGCCGGAGCTGACGCTCCGGGGGCCCTGCTTCGGGGTGATCGAAGAGGGGATGGTGGTCTCGATTTGCTGTTGCGCGCGCACCACCCGGGAGGCGGCCGAGGCGGGCGTGGAGACGGCCACGGCGTTCCGGGGCAGGGGGCTGGCGGCGGAAGCTGTTTCGGCGTGGGCGGCAGCGGTCGCTGCTTCGGGGCGTGTGGCGTTCTACAGCACATCGCACCACAACCAGGCATCGCAGGCGGTAGCGAAGAAGCTGGGCGCGATCGAATTTGGCGAAGACTGGAGTCTGGTGTAGCCGCGGGCGTGCGGGCTGACAGGGACGGAAGCATGGGGCTGCCGTACCATGGATTGAATGCCAGTGACGCCCGAACCGCCCGCCCACGACTTCCCGGAATTGATCCAGGGGGGCATGGGCGTCGGCGTTTCGGATTGGAAGCTCGCGCGGGCCGTGGCCGTGGCCGGCGAACGGCTGGGTGCGCGGGCCCTTGGGGTGGTCTCGGGCACCGGCCTGCCAGTGATGCTGGTTGACCGCCTGCAGGCGGGCGATCCTGACGTTGCGCGCGCCCTGGGCGCCTTCGACCCGGAGATCGCGCGCGAGATCCTGGATGCGTACTGGCGAGACCAGCCGCTATTGGCGGGGCGGCGGCGCAAGCTCCCGCCTAAGCCCGAGGTGGTGGTAACGGGCACACCGGCCGGGCGGGCCAGGATGACGCGTCTCGCGGTGGCGGCGGCCTTCGTGGAAGTGTGGCTCGCGAAGGAAGGCCACAACGGCCCCATCGGCATCAACGTCCTCGAAAAGGTCCAGACCATGCACCTGCCGGTGTTGCTCGGGGCGATGCTGGCGGGGGTGGATTACGTGCTGGTGGGCGCGGGCATCCCGCACCAGGTCCCGGCGGTACTGGCGAGCTACGCGCGCAACGAACCGGCCAGCTACCGCATGGACATCGCCGGTTCGAACGAAAAGCACCTCCTCACGCTCGACCCGCGCCCGTTCGCCGGGAAGCGGACGAGCCTCAGGCGGCCGAAGTTCTTGCTCATCGCCTCGCATCACGCCCTGGCCATGCGGCTCGCGGCGACGGTCGAAGTCGATGGCTTTGTGATGGAGGGACCGAGCGCGGGGGGCCACAACGCCCCGGCGCGGGGGAAGACGGTCGCGGAGGATGGTCAGCCGGTCTACGGCGAACGGGACGAGCCAGACCTGGCGAAGATTGCCGGGCTGGGCAAACCGTTCTGGCTGGCCGGCTCGTACGCGAGCCCGGAGCGGCTGGCCGCGGCGCGGGCGCTCGGGGCCGCCGGGGTGCAGATCGGGTCGGCCTTCGCGCTGTGCGA
>JAHDWR010000025.1:0-16912 GCA_023382755.1 Dehalococcoidia bacterium | reverse complement strand
TTCCGCTGCCCGGGCGAGCCGGTCGAGGCGTTCGTGCGGAAGGGCGGAGACATCTCCGAGACGGTTGGCAAGATCTGCCTGTGCAATGGACTGGGCGCGGCTGCCGGTTACGGGCACATGGGCGCGAACGGCCCGGAGCCGATTATCGTGACCCTGGGGAAGGACGTGGAGTTCTACGGCCAGATGGCGGTGCGGCCGGATGGCGGATACTCGGCCGAAGACGTCGTCCGCTACATGCTGCGGGAGTGCCAGGCGGCGCCAGCCGCGACAGCCTGACGGTCGAGCACGGCCCCGATACGGGCTTCCCAACCCTTAGCCGGATTATTCGAACAGGAACGGGCGGCGGCGGGGCTTCGCCCGGTAGCGCAGGCCGAACTTGCGCATCCCGGCTTCGCGGATGTGGGCCGCGGCCTCTTCGGGCGAGTCGGTCACCAGGAAGTGCGAGTAGTCCTCGAAGTCGATGGTCCCCGCGCCGACGAGCCGCTGCTGCATGAATTCGGTGAGGGGACGCCAGAACTCGACGCCCATGAGGATGATCGGGTAGTCGCGGATCTTGCCGGTCTGGATGAGGGTGGCGATTTCGAACATCTCATCCATGGTGCCGAAGCCGCCGGGGAGGGCGACAAAGGCGTAGGAGTACTTCGCGAGCATCACCTTGCGGACGAAGAAGTAGCGGAACTGGACGAAGGTATCGAGGTACGGGTTGGGCTTCTGCTCGTGGGGGAGCTCGATATTGCAGCCGACGGAGTAGCCGCCGGTTTCCCTGGCGCCGCGGTTCGCGGCTTCCATGAGCCCGGGGCCGCCGCCCGTCATGACGGTGAACCCCTCGCTGGCGATGGCGGCCCCGACCTGGCGGCCGAGGCGGTAGTAGGGGTGGCCTTCGGTGAACCTGGCCGAACCGAAGACGGTGACACAGGGCCCGACGAAGTGGAGCCGGCGGAACCCGCGGATGAATTCGAGGGCGATGCGGAGGACGCGGAGGAACTCCGAGCCGCGGTTCTGGGGGCCTTCGAGGAGCTTCCGCTCATCGGCCGCCGGGGGGCTCTTCCCCCATTCGCCGTCGCCGGGGTAGTCGGCGGGGAGCACGGGCAAGCGGGGGGCCGTGTCGAATTCATCGATGCTGGACATGCTGGAGATGAGTCTACCGCCGCCGGGATGTGCGGTCGCGGCGCCGGAAATTGGGGAGAATCCCTAACTCTGGTTGGGGCTGCCAACGGCCGATTGTCCACCCAGGATGCAAACGGAACCCTCGCACGAAACATCGGCCAGGACCCTCCACCTGGTCCCGCGCGGCGCCGAGTGGCGCCTGCTCCGGGACGGCGAGGACGAACCGCTGGCGGTGTTCCCCGACCTCGGGCGGGCGCTCGACGCCGCGACGCGGGGCACCGACGCCGTGCGCGTCGTGGTCCACGAGCAGGGGGCGGCCTAGAACACGAGCCGGGGGCCATCGACCCCGCGCGGGGGATCAGTGTGCGCGGCCGGACCACTGGCAGCGGTCACCCAGCGCTCGATGTCCACCGGGTCGAACAGGCCGATGGCGTCGAACTGGCCCTCGCCAAAGACGAAGGGGCTACGCGCATCGTCTCCGGCGGGCAAGCCGGTGAGTTCAGCGCGGAAGACGATGGCGAGTTCCCACCCGCCGCCTTCGAACGGGAAGGACATGACATCGGCGAGGGTGAGGGAAGAGATGTCGCCGCCGCACCAGGAGTCGGCGAGGGCGGCGGCAGTCTCGTAGGGGTTGCCGCGGAAGTCCATGACGTCCCAGGGGAGCCACCGTCCTCGGGCCTGGTTCGCGGCGACATCGAACACGACGAGGCGGCGCTGAAAGACCGGGACCAGGTACACGCTGATATGGGCCCCGCCCGGGGTGAGGCCGTTGGTGGGCTTGCCGAAGAACGCCTGCCGGGGCATGCACTCAGCGTAGGCGATCGCGCCGCTTCAGAGGATGCCCGAGAAGTTGGCGCCTTCGCCGAAGGGACCGACCACCGCCATCGTCGCCTTCGCGGGTGTCAGGATCTCGCGCCCAACGCGGAGCACATCGTCCCGGGTGACAGCGTCGAGGCGGGCCACGACCTCGTCGACCGTCAGGATTTCATCGAGGAGCAACTCCTGGGAGCCGATCCAGCCGGCGACGGAGCGCGTGTCCTCCATGCGGAGCTGAATGCGCCCACGGGCCATCTGTTTGCCCTTCGCGAGTTCGGCATCGGGCAGGCCGTCGAGCAACTTCGCGGTCTCTTCGAGGGTGACCTCGATGGTGGTGCGGGCGTTCGCGGGGTCGCAGCCGGCGTAGACGGTGAACGAGCCGGTATCGCGGAACTCGCTGGGGTAGCTGTGGATGTCGTATACGAGGGCGCGCTCTTCGCGGAGTTCGAGGAAGAGGCGGCTCGACATGCCCTCGCCCAAGATCGTGCTCAGGAGGTCGACGGCGAAGCGGTCGGGGTGGTTGAGGGAGACGCTGGGGTAGGCGATGCAAATGTGGGCCTGTTCGGTCGCCTTGTCGCGGACCGCCAGCCGGGGCGCGCCGTTGCGCGGGAGCACCGGATGCCACGGCCCGGGGCGAGCTGCCGGCATATCGCCAAGCCAGCGGGCGGCGGTGGCGACAACCTCATCGTGGACCACGTTGCCCGCCGCCACGAGCACCAGGTTCGATGGCACGTACTGGCGGCGGAAGTATTCCGTGACGGCCGCCAGCGGCAGCGACTGGACGGTCTCCGGAGTACCGCCGACGTTCCGTCCGATGGGCTGGCCGGGCCAGAGGGTCTCATCGATGAGGATGCCCGCCAGCTCGGCGGGGCTGTCCTCGATGCCGGCCAGCTCTTCGAGGATGACCGCGCGCTCCTTTTCGAGTTCGGCGCCATCCATGACCGGGTCGCGGACCATGTCGGCCAGGATGTCGATGGTCTCCATGGCGGCGGTGTGGGGGACTTTCGCGTAGTAGACGGTGACCTCGCGGTCGGTGGCCGCGTTGTGCATGCCGCCGACGCCCTCGATCGCCTCCGAGATGTCGCGAGCGGTGGGACGGCGGGAGGCCCCCTTGAAGAGCATGTGCTCGAGGAAGTGGGAGAGGCCGGCTTCGGCGTCGAGTTCGTAACGGCTGCCCGCACCGACATAAACGCTGATCGTGGCCGAGCGCGTGTGCGGCATTTCGCCAGTGACGATTCGGAGTCCGTTGGGAAGCGTTGAACGTTTGTACATGGGGCTCGGCAGCCGGAGCGACCGGCCAGAAGGACGATCATAAGCGGTCGCCGGCCAGCGGTCAGCCCGCAACGCGCGCACCGGGGCGGCGAACCGGGCGAAAGCTTGTGTGCATATGTGTGCTTGTGCTAATGTGCGCAGCGAGGAGGTGCTGCCATGAGCGCGAGACTGACTGTCGTGCTCGACGACGAAGACCTGTACCGGCGATTGAAAGTGAAGGCCGCCCTCGATGGCATCCCGATGAAGGAGCTCATCGAGCGAGGGCTGCGGCTGGTCGTCGATGCCGGGGCGGCGCCGGGAGCGGAAACGAAGGCGTTCGACTGGGACGAATACCAGGCGATGCTCGAACGGCTCGAGGAGCAGGACCGCGCGCTCGGGCTAGGTGACGAGGCCCAGCCGGAGGACCTCTCCGACATCAAGGGCCACCTCTACGGCTACCGGGATGCGGACCGCGCCCGGCCACATATCGCCGCCGAAGAGTCCGCGCCGTACGACGCGCGGTGAAAGTCTTCTTCGATGCGAGCGCACTGGTGCCACTGGTCTACACGCGAGACCAGTGGCATTTCACCGTCCGGCGGCACCTGGCGCTGCTGAGCCAGGGCCGCCAGTTCAGCATCGTCACCACGAACTGGACACTCTACGAGGCGCTTACCGTGGTAAAGCGGGCGGGACACCACCGGGTGGTCGAGCTGCATGACTATGCCGCGAAGGCCATGGAGGTGCTCCCCGTTGCGCGCGAGGTGGAGGCGGAGGCCGTGCGGCGCTTCGTCGGCTGGAGCGACAAGACTGCCTCGGTGGTTGACCACGCGAACCTGCTTGCCGCCCTCGCGAGCGGATGCAGCGCGATCCTCACATTCGACAGCGACTTCCTGCCTATCGCGCAGGGGACGGGGCTGCGCGTGCTGGGGGCGCGGTGAGACGACAACCATCGCCGCCGCCCGGAGGACGCTTCCCCTTAGTCGTCGATGACGGCGTCGACTTCGATTTCGATGAGCATGTCCGGGCTGATGAGCCCGGCGACCTGGACCATGGTCGCGGCCGGGCGGAGGTCGCGAAAGTATTCCCCGTGGGCGCGGCCGAACTCCTCCCAGCGGGAGATATCGGTCACGAACATGCGGGTGCGGACGACGTGGCGCATGGACGCGCCGGCCTCCAGGAGCGCTGCTTCGATGATTTCGAAGCAGCGTTTCGCCTGCAGGTAGCCGTCGGCGCCGCCGAAGACCGTGCCATCGGCCTGGGCGGCGGTGGTGCCGGCGACGAAGACCTGGTTGCCTGTGCGCACCGCGCGCGAGTAGCCAACGACGGATTCCCAGGGGCCGCCAGAGGAGATGCGCCGCCTGGTCATAGCGGAGCCCCGGCATCCTCCGCGGCCCAGAGGGTTGGCTGGACCTCGGCCTTGCGCGGCGGCTCCATGCCGAGGTGCCGGTAGGCGGCGGCGGTGGCGACCCTTCCGCGCGGCGTGCGGTTCAGGAAGCCGCACTGGAGCAGGAACGGCTCGTAGACATCCATGATCGTGTCCGACTCCTCGGAGATGGCGGCGGCAATGGTCTCCAGGCCGACGGGGCCGCCATCGAACTTCTCGATGATGCAGCGCAGGACCGAGCGGTCGGCATCGTCGAGGCCAAGGTCATCGACATCGAGCATCGCCAGGGCCGCGCGGGCCGTCTCGAGGGTGATGGCGCCGCCATTGCGGACCTCGGCGTAGTCGCGGACGCGGCGAAGGAGGCGGTTGGCGATCCGGGGCGTGCCGCGGGAGCGCCGGGCGATCTCGAAGGCGGCATCATCCGGCACGCTGACGCCCATCAGGGTTGCCGACCGGCGGACGATGACCGTGAGGGTCTCGGGGTCGTAGAAGTCGAGGCGGAAGACCGACCCAAACCGGTCGCGGAGGGGCGCGCTTACCATCGCGTAGCGCGTGGTGGCGCCAATGAGGGTGAAGGCCGGCATCGCGAGACGCACCGAACGCGCTCCCGGGCCTTTGCCGATGACGAGATCGAGGGCGAAATCTTCCATCGCGGGGTAGAGGATTTCCTCGACGGTCCGCGAGAGCCGGTGGATCTCGTCGATGAAGAGGATGTCGTGTTCTTTGAGGTTGGTGAGGATGGCGGCGAGGTCCCCCGGCCGTTCGATGGCGGGCCCAGAGGTCGTGCGGATGGAGACGCCCATCTCGTTGGCGACGATGTTGGCGAGGGTGGTCTTGCCCAAACCGGGCGGGCCATAGAGGAGCAGGTGGTCGAGGGCTTCCTCGCGCTGTTTCGCGGCCTCGATGGCGATGGCAAGGTTCGCCTTGGTGCGGTCCTGCCCGGGGAACTCGGCGAGCGTCCTCGGCCGAAGCGATCGCTCGGCCTCGTCGTCGACGATGAGGGTGGCGGCCACGAGGCGCTCTTCGGTCACGGGCAGAGTATAGCGCACAGATGTTCTGGCGCGGTGATGGCCCTCAGGGGGCGAGGGCGGCCTGGACGGCGGAGCGGAGCGTGGAGAGTTCGTAGGGCTTCTGGACGAACCCTGCCAGGTCGAGGCCGGCGAAGCGCACGAGGCTGTCCTGCTCGGTGAACCCGCTCATCAGGAGCACGCGGGCGCCGGGGTCGATCTCGCGGATCGCGCGGAAGGCCTCTTCGCCGCCCATGCGTGGCATGGTCATGTCGAGCAGGGTGCAGACGATGCGGTGGCGGTTGGCGGCATAGGTCTCGACTCCCTCGGTCCCATCGGCGGCCTCGAGGACTTCGAAGCCGAACGATTGGAGCGCGCGGGCGGTGACGGCGCGGACCGAGGGTTCGTCGTCGACCACGAGGATGGTCCCGCTTCCGTGCCAGGCGGTCGCGGGCGGGCTCGCGGGCGACCCGGAGGGGTCGGGGCGGGCAGCGGGGAGGAGGAGGCGGAAGGTGGTGCCGCGGCCCGGTTCGCTCTCGACTTTGATGGCGCCGCGGTGCCCGCGCATGATGCCGAGGACGGCGGCAAGCCCGAGTCCTCGCCCCGTGAACTTGGTGGTGAAGAAGGGGTCGAAGATGCGGCTGAGGGTCTCGGCGTCCATGCCGGCCCCGGTATCGGCCACCTCGATCGCGACGTAATCGCCGGGCTTGAGGCTGGGGGCGAGATAGGTTTCGGCGAGCAGTTCGCGGGTGGCGTGGATGGTTCGGGTGGTGATGGCGATGGCGCCTTCGTTATCGCCGATGGCATCGGAGGCGTTGACCACCAGGTTCATGACGACCTGGCGCAGCTGGGTCGCATCGCCGGCGACGGGAGGCAGGTCCCGTTCGAACTGGTAGTTGAGCCGGACGCCCTTGCCGATCGAGACGCGGAGCAGGTGGGCCATCTCCTCGACCAGGCTGTTCAGGTCGACATTCTGGACGATGAAGCGGCCACGGCCGGAGTAGGCGAGCATCTGGCGGGCGAGCTCGGCGGCGCGCTGGCCGGCCGTCTCGATGGCCTCGATGGTGGTGCGGGCCGGCGATTCCGGGGAGATTTCAGCCAGGGCGAGGCCCGCGTTACCCAGGATGCCGACGAGCAAGTTGTTGAAGTCGTGGGCGATGCCGCCGGCGAGGACGGCGAGGGACTCGGCCTTCTGCGCCTGGAGGAGCGCCTCGTCGGTCCGCTTGCGCTCGGTGATGTCGCGGAAGCCGAGTGCCACGCCGCGCGCGGTGCCATCGGCCAGGCGGACGGGGGCGAACGAGAACTCCCACCAGAGCGGCCCATCGGGGGGTTCGACCTCCCGGGCGAAGGTGAACGAGCGGCCGGCGAGCGCCATTTGGAAGTTCCGGACGAACGCTGGCTGTTCGGATTCGGAGACCCACGTCAGGGCGTGGTCGCCCACCTGCATGTCGCCCCCGTGCAGCCGCCGGATTAGCTGGCGGGCGGCATCGTTGAAGGAGAGGATGCGGAAGTCCGGGCTGGCGAGGACGATCCCTTCGCTCGAGCTCGCGAAGACGGCGTCGAGGTCGGCCGCGCGCTCGAGGAGTTCGCGTTCGTAGCGGAGTTTGTCGGTGATATCGGTACCGACGCTGGCCGTCCCGATGACCTCGCCGTCGATATCGCGGAGGGGGAACAGCGAGACCTGGAGGTCGATGATGTGGCCATCCTTGTGGCGGCGGCGGACGTGGCGTTGCGACGCTGCCTGGTGGTGGAGGACGCGCTCCCAGTTGGCCTGGCTCTGGGCCGCATCGTCCTCCGGGATGAGCATGTTGAAGTGGCGGCCGATGACTTCCTCCGGGGCATACCCGTAGATGCGCTCGGCCCCGTGGTTCCAGTTCACGATGTGGCCACCCGTATCCACGCTGACGACGGCCTCGCTGGCCGACTCGATGATGCTGGCCAGTCGCTCGACCGTCTCCTGGGCCTGGCGGCGTTCGGTGATGTCGCGCGCGCTCCCGACGATCCGGTAGCACCGGCCTTCCGGCTCGAAGAGCGCCGTCATGGTGACCGCGACCCAGCGCGGTCCGGCGCCAGGTAGCGGCTCTTCGTAGGTGATGGTGCCGCCGCTCGCGATGACCGCCGCATAGCGGCTGAACGCGTTCTCCAGGACGGCGCCGTGGAACAGCTCTTCGACGCGCCCGCCAGCCACCCGGGCGGCATCGAGCCCCGTCATGAGCGAGAACGCCTGGTTGATGAGGGCGACGCGGAACGTCCTCTCCGCGCCGTCGCCCTCGACATCGAGGACGAACAGCCCGTCGGATGTGCCCTCGACGACGGCGCGGTAGTTGGCGTCGAGACGCTGGCGTTCGGCCTCGGCAGCCTTGCGGGCGGTGACGTTCGTGGCGACCCCGATGACGTGCTTTACGCGCCCCGAGCGGTCGCGGACGGGCGAGAAGGCGACTTCCCACGAGAGGCCGCCGTCAACCGCTTCGAACGACGCCTCCTTGCCGGCCATGGTGGCCTTGAACGCTGAAACCAGCTGAGGGATGCGGCTGTCCAGCTCGCTGATGTGGGACCCGACGAGCTCGTCGCGCAGGTGCCCGATGGCATCGAGCCCGCCCCCCGCGGCGAGCGTGACGATGCCTTCGGCGCTGATGCTGAACTGGATAACGGGCGCATTCGAAACGAGCGAATGGAGTTGCACCTCCGCATCCCGGAGCGCCCGTTCGGCGGTGTGGCGCGCGGTGATGTCGCGGCCGGCCAGGACGACGGCAGTGACGGCGCCAGATTGGTCTCGAACGGGGTTGTAGGCGTAGTCGAACCAGGTGGGGTTGCCGTCAGGCCCGGGGATGCGGGCCTCTACGCCGAAGGTTTCGCCGCGGAGCGCCCGTTGATGGTGGCCCTGGAACCCCTCCCAGAGCGTGGGAAAGACGCACAGCTCCATGGAGTCGCCCGGCCGGGGCTCGTGGCCGATGAGCGTCACGGCATGCTCGACGGCGGCACGGTTGGCCGTGATCAGGCGGAGTTCGCGGTCCCACATCCAGAGCGTCTCGCTGGTGCCTTCGAAGACGGCCCGGAGGATCGCTTCGCGCTCGGCCACGGCAAGCTGCGCCGCCCGGAGGTCGGACTCGGCAGCGCGCTTCGCGGAGATGTCGCGGAAGAACGTCGCGCTGCCAACCACCTCGCCCGCGGAATCGAAAACCGCGAAGGCGTTCAGTTCGACCGGGAAGCGCCTGCCGGCGCGGTCGATGCGTTCGGTCTCCGCGGTGACGGGCTGGCCTTCGCGAAGGCGAGCGGCCATGGCCGAGGTCTCATCGCGCAGGTCCCCGGGCACGAGTTCCCAGGCGAAGCCTCCGGCCAGCTCTTCGGCGCGCCAGCCGAAAAGCCGCTCCGCGGCGCGGTTCATGCTCACGAGGCGGCGCTCGGTGTCGCGCCCGAGGACTGCTTCGGTCGACGAGTCGACGATGGCGGCAAGGCGCGCGTGGGATTCCTGGAGGCGCATCTGTTCGGAGAGGTCGCGCACGACGCTGGCGGTACCGATCACTGTGCCATCGGGACCATGGACCGGGAAGAACGAGATATTGAGGTGCACCGTGGCGCCGTCGCGGCGGACGCGCCGGGTCGGACGGCCCGCGACCCGCGAGCCGGCGAGGACCCGCAGCCGGACGGCCTCGACCTGGTGGCGCTCCTCCTGGGGCGCGAGGATGCCCATGTGCTGGCCGATGACCTCCGCGGCCGTGTAGCCGTAGATGCGCTCGGCAGCCTCATTCCAGCTCACGATCCGGCCCTCGCGGTCATGCTCGATCACTGCGTCGTTCGAGGAAGCGATGATCGCCGCCTGGCGGGCGAGCCGGTCCTCCTGGGCTCGCCTCACGGTGAGGTCGATGCAGATGGCGACGATCGCCGCGACCGAACCATCGGCGTGGAACACCGGGGCGTTGGTGACGTGGGCCGGGAACGTGGACCCGTCCTTCTTCTTCAGGCGGTACTCGCCGACCACCTTCCTGCCTGCGCGGAGCTCGGCGACGCTCTGGTCGGCCCGCGATCCCTCTTCGCGGGGGATGATGAGTGTGCCGACGTTGGCCCCGAGCGCCTCCGCGGGGGAGTAGCCGAACAGTTCGGTGGCAGCGGAGTTCCAGTAGATCACGCGGCCGGCCATGTCGCCGGCGTAGGTTGCCGCCTCGACGTTATCGAGCAGTTCGGCCCGGAAGGCGATGTCGCGTTCGAGTTCCCGGCGGGGCCGGAGGTCGCGGGCCAGGCCCTGGATCCCCGTGATGCGGCCATCCTGGACGAGGAGGCGGCTGGTGATCTCCACCGGGACGCGCTCGCCGCCGGGGCGGAGGATATCGATCGCCAGGAAGCTGGATTCCTTTTCCCCGGCGGCCTTGGCGCGCATCTCGGCGACGACGGAATCAAGGTGTTCGGGGGCGATGATGCGGGACATGTGCATGCCGATGAGTTCGGAGCGCGGGTAGCCGGTGAGCTGTTCGGCAGCCGGGTTGGCCGAGGTGAAGTGGCCATCGAGCGTGAGCGTGTAGATCGTGTCGGTGGCGTTGGCGAGCAGGACATCGGCCGAAGCGGGGCCGCCTGCCCTGGCACGCCCCTCGAGGACGGCGACCCGGACTGCCAGTGTCCCGGGGTCGCCGGGATCGAATACGTCGTCGGCGCCCGCGGCCAGGAGATCGAGCTGTGGCTGACCGGGAGGAGCCCCGGCGATGACCGCGAGGCTGGCCGGGCCTGCCCGGCGCAGCGTGGCCATGTGGGCCGCGGCGACGGCGGTGGCGAACCCGGAGACGACGGCCGTCGCGATGGGACCGGCGGCCAGGGCGGTGACTGCCCGTTCGGGCGAAGCGCAGCAGGTGGTGGTGTGCCCCAGCACGTGGAGAGGCTCCGCCAACCGGCGGGCGTCCTCGCTCGAGGCTGCGAAGACCAGGACATTCACGGCCAGGGGCTCCTGTACGCGCACGGCGAAACGGGTGCGGCGGGCCACCCATCCACGGGAAAGCGTACCGCATCGTACGTCACGCAGTTCGCCAATCTCAGTAGGCGGAAACCCTTATTTGGCGGTGCCCGGCGCGCCGGGCCATGGCAGGCTTCGAAAGGCCCCGAAACCGCCGCTCGCATCCCGCGGGAACCTGCAGACCTCGATGACGGCATCGCGGTTGAGCGGACCGTGGATGTGGGGGTAGGCGAGCCCGTCAGGCTGGACCGCCCAGCGGATTTCGGACTCGACCCGCGCCGGGTCGATGACGAGGACGAGCCACTCGCCTTGGACGTGCCCGTAGTAGCGGGTGGCGACCTCGATAAGGTTGCGTTCGCCCACCGTGCAGTGGATGAACCCTTCCGCCGCGAGCGAGTCCGGGGAGTAAGACGGCGCAGCCCGGGCCCGGATCCAGTCCTCAGCGGGCACCATGTGAAGGATCTCGGCCACGGCGTCAGCGCTTCCCGATGCGGCGTTCGAAGGGGTCGCGCCTGGAGAAGGGCCGCCGCCAGCGGCGCCGGCTGCGGCCGCGGCCGCCAACGCTGAACGGCACGGTCGCGACCTCGACGTGGCGGCGCTGGCGGAGCATGTGAGTCAGGCGTTTGAGGCTCTGGTTGACGAGCGGGCGCTGATACCAGCGGTGTCCCTCGAGCAGCGGCACCATCACGGTCAGTTCATGCGGCGCGCGCTTCAGGCGGTCGTCGATGTAGCGGGCGATAGGGTCGCCAACGTTTCGATAGGGCGAGTCGATCACGACCAGGGGGATGGCCGGGAACTGGCGGTTCCACTGGGTCTCGACGGTTGATGGCAGATCGGGGTCGACGACGACGTGGACGGCCGTGACATCGCGCGAGCGTTCGCAGGCGGCGCCGAGCGTCATGACGGTCGCGAGGTTGACATCTTCGATGGGGACAATCACCGGGATGCGCGACTCTCCCCGGGGCTGGATGTCGAGCTGGGCATCGGGGGAGACAAAGAGGGTGCGGTGCAGGTGCCGGTAGAAGACGCCGATCTGCCAGATGCCGATGCTGGCGAGAGGGACGGCGACGACGACGAGCCAGCCGCCCTGGGAGAACTTGGTCACCACGATGATGACCATGACGATGCCGGTGACGATGGCGCCGAAACCATTGATCAGGGCGGAGCGCTGCCAGCCAGGCGGCTTCAGCCGGAACCAGCGGCGGACGAGGCCCGCCTGAGCAAGGGTGAAGCAGAGGAACACGCCGAAGGCATAGAGCGGGATGAGGCGGGTGGTGGTGGCGTTGAATGCGATGAGGAGCAGGATCGAGCCGCCGGCCAGCGCCGCGATGCCATAGCTGAACACGAGCCGGTTGCCGCGCTGGTGGAAGATGCGGGGCAGGTAGCCATCGCGGGCGATGATCGCCGCCAGCAGAGGGAAGCCGTTGAAGGCGGTGTTCGCCGCGAGGAAGAGGATGCCGGCAGTGAAGCCCTGGAGCAGGTAGTAGAACAGGTTGCGCCCGAAGACTTCGGCGCCGACCTGGGACATGACGGTCTCGCGGTCACCCTCTTCGTAGACGATGCCGAAGTGCCTGGCGAGGAGGGTGGTCCCGATGAACAGGAAGGCCAGGAGGAAGCCCATCGCGGCCATCGTGATGATGGCGTTGCGCCACTCTGGCGGCTTGAAGGCAGAGACCCCGTTCGAAATGGCCTCCACGCCG
Source organism: Dehalococcoidia bacterium (assembly GCA_023382755.1). Taxonomy (GTDB): domain Bacteria; phylum Chloroflexota; class Dehalococcoidia; order Tepidiformales; family Tepidiformaceae; genus Amarobacter. Next base: position 4,708 of record JAHDWR010000025.1, on the reverse strand, counting down.
GTGAGCGCCGCGCACCCGGCGGAGAACGCGCGCAGCACCAGGAACCACATGAGCACGTTGCCCGTCTGTTCGAGTTGTTCCCGCGGCTCGCCGGTTTCGAGGACGTTGGGGGCATCGCTGAGGAAGACTTTGACCATGCCGCCGACGATGGTGGCGCCCAGGATGAACACGAACCCGTAGGTGGGGATGGCGAACACCGTGCCCGATTCGCGCACGCCGCGAAGGTTGCCGAGCGCTATAACCAGGACGAGGCCGATCGCGATGGGCACGGCGAAATCGTGGGCTGCGGGCGCCGCCGATGCGATGGCCTCGACGCTGGCGGCGATGGAGACTGAGACGGTCAGGGTGTAATCGATGAGGAGCGCGGAGCCGGCGACTATCCCCGCGAAGCGGCCCAGGTTCTCCATCGCCACGGTGTAGGCGCCCCCGCCCATCGGGTAGGCCCGGATAAGCTGGCTGTAGGAGACGACCACGACGGCGAGCAGGGCCGTGATGGCGAGGGCGATCGGCAGGCTGAGATGAATGCTCGCCGTGCCCGCGATCACCAGGATGAGGATGATCTCCTGGGTCGCGTAGGCCGTGGAGGAGAGCGCATCGGATGAGAAGACGGCGAGCGCGACCTTCTTGCTCAGGCGCTGTTCGGCCAGGCGGGCGCTGGAGACGCTGCTGCCGATGAGGCGGTCCTTCAGGTCGAGGAGGCGGCCCCCCCAGCCGGCCCTACGTTCGGCGTATTCGGTCGCCTCGAAGTGGCCGGATGCGGTCTCGACAATACCGGCGCGCGGAAGCTCGACGCGGTAGCGCGAGACGCGGCCCTGTTTGTCCGTTGCCGGGGTGTACTGAGGACCGCCGCCAGAAGCTGGCATAAAGGGTAGACTACGCCCGCGCGAGGCATACCGTCACGCTGGCAGGCCGGAATCAGGGTGGGACCGCCGGGCCCGGTTGCACCTGCCGGATCGAGCCGGCCGGGCAGGCCGCTGGCGCTCGAAACGGCCGGACGGGCCCCCGCTCAAGGCCCGGGCGGGGCTGCGGGAGAAGACACAATGGCCCTAGGATGGACGCGATGCTAATCCTCTGCACAACCGACGGCTCCCCTCAATCGCTGCACGTACTGCCCCATGCGGCGGCTTTCGCCCGCGCCGCGGGGATGGAGATCGCGCTCGCCCGCGTCTACGAGGACGACGGCCGGGCCGGGGACGACGGTAGCCGCACCGCAGCGGTGAAAGCCATGCTGAACGACCACGGCATCGCGGGCAGGGCGATCGTGGCCGAACGCCGCAAGGATGAAGACACGGCCAGCGCGATCGCGCGGGTTGCCTCCGAGGCCGGTGCATCGATCATCGCGATGGACTCGCGCGGCGTGGGGGCGATGCGCCACGCCATCTTCGGGAGCACGGCCATCAACGTCCTGCGGAAGAGCCCGTGCCCCGTCTTCGTCACCGGTCCGGCCGCCGGCGCGGCCTCGACAGCCGATGCCTACCAGCTGGCAATAACGACGGACGGGAGCCCCGCATCGCGCGCGGCGTTCGTGAAGCTCGGCCCGATCCTGGAATCGGCGTGCATCCCGGTCGCGGTGATTGGCGTCTACGTCGAGGCGCTGGCGGATGCTCCCCTGACGATCGAACTCGAACGGCGCGAAGCGACCTGCCGGGCGGCCGCGGCGATGCTCCCCGGGTGCATCCAGTCCTCGGTCCACGTTGCCCGCGCGGCGGAGTTCGAGCGGACGGAGCACGCGATCGTCCGCGCTGCCCACGAAGTGGGCGCCAGTGCCATCGCGATGGGGACGCATGGGCGCGGGCGCAGCCTGCATCTCTTCCTGGGGAGCGTCGCGCTTGGCACGGTCGAGCGCTCGGACCTGCCGGTCATTCTCTGCGGGCAATGAGTCCCCGGTCGAACGGGACAGGCAGCGGGCCCATCAGCGCGGACGCGTGGCACGCCCTGGATGAAGAAGCAGTCCTGGCCAGGGTCGATTCGCCCGAAGCGGGGCTCGACCCGGGCGAGGCCGCGGCCCGGCTGGCGCGCCATGGGGAAAACGCCTTCCCGGAGCCCGAGCCACCTGGCCCCCTCATCATCTTCGCCCGTCAGTTCATGAGCCCCCTGATCTACATCCTGGTAGTGGCGGCCGGCGTCACGGCGCTGCTGGAGGAGTGGATCGATACCGGGATCATCTTCGCGGTCGTGCTGCTCAATGCGATCATCGGTTTGGCGCAAGAATCGGGCGCCGAGCGGGCGGTGCGCTCGCTCTCCGCCCTCCTCAGCCACAAAGCGGTGGCCATCCGTGGCGGCCAACCGGTCCACCTGGAGAGCCGCCTGCTCGTGCCCGGCGACAGGGTGCTGCTCGAATCCGGCGTGCGGGTCCCCGCCGATATCCGGCTGCTCGACGCCAACAGCCTCCTCATCGAAGAGGCGATCCTCACAGGGGAATCCACCGCCGCGGCCAAACACCCCGGCATCGCCCCCGGAGACGCACCCGTAGGCGATCAGTTCAACATGGCGCGCGCCGGCACCATCGTCCGCAGCGGACGTGCCAGCGGCGTTGTAGTCGCCACCGGTGCCGCCACGGCTGTCGGGCAGATCGCTGAGACGATGCGGCGCGAGAAGACACCGGCAACTCCCCTGCAGCAGCGCCTGGGGCGGCTCGCCGCGCTGATCGGCATAGTCGTGGCCGTCGTCTCCGTCCTTTCGTTCGCCATCGGCATCTACCAGGGAAATCCCGGCTCAGAGATGCTCAAGGTCACGGTGGCCCTTGCGGTTTCGGCCACGCCCGAAGGACTGCCTGTGGCCTTCACCATCACCCTGGCGATCGGTGTGCGGCGGATGGCCAACCGGAAGGCCATCATTCGCCACCTGCCCGCGGTTGAGACGCTCGGCAGCACCACAGTCATCGGCTCCGACAAGACCGGCACGCTCACCCAGAACGAGATGACGGTGCTCGAAGTGTGGACGGCCGATGGCTCGCACCGCCCCGGCGAGGGAGTTGCCCCGCAGGGCAGCTCCCTCGAACTCACGCTCATCGCGGGTGTGCTCGCGAACGAGGCGAGGCTCTCGCGTGAAAACGATACCTGGGTGCCCGAGGGCGACCCGACCGAGACCGCGCTTCTGGTGGCCGCCGAAACGTTTGGCATCGACCACGTCGAGACGCGGACAGCGTATCAACCGGTCTTCGACGTGCCCTTTGAGCCCGAGCTCCGCTACTCGGGATCGGTCCGCGAGTTCGCGGGCGCCCGCCTGTTCTTCGTGAAGGGGGCCCCGGAGCGGATACTCGAGATGTGCGACACCATCCAGATCGACGGCCACCGGGAACCCGTCGAACGCGGCACGGTGCAGGCGGCCACTGATGAGGCGGCTGCGGGCGGCCTCCGCGTGCTGGCGATGGCATATGGCGCGCTGGGGCAGGGCGAGGAACCCTCGCGCGACCCCACCGGCCTGACCTACCTGGGATTCGAGGCGATGATGGACCCGGCGCGCGAAGGAGTGCTGGAGGCTGTCCGTGGATGCCAGCAGGCCGGCATTCGCGTGGTCATGATCACCGGGGACCACGCCTCGACCGCCCTCGCCATCGCCAGGCAGCTCGGCATCGCGCATGAAGCCTCCGCCGCGGTGCAGGGCCGCGACATCGAGCAGATGAGCGACGACGAGCTCAGCGAGCGCATGAAAACGGCCACCGTGTGCGCCCGCATGTCGCCCGACCACAAGTTGCGCGTGGTGCAGGCGCTCCAGCGCGAGGGCAACGTGGTCGCCGTGACTGGTGATGGCGTGAACGACGCCCCGGCGCTGCGCGTGGCCGACCTGGGCGTGGCCATGGGCCTTTCCGGCACCGACGTCGCCCGCGAGGCTGCCGACATGGTCCTGGCCGACGACAACTTCGTCAGCATTTACGCCGCCGTGAGCCAGGGGCGGGTGACCTTCGACAACATCCGCAACGTCACATTCTTCCTGCTCTCCACCGGTGCGGCGGAGATTGTGCTGATCCTGACGGCGCTTGTCTTGGGGTGGGAAACACCGCTGCTTGCGGCGCAACTCTTGTGGCTGAACCTGGTGACCAACGGGGTGCAGGATGTGGCGCTTGCCTTCGAACCTGGAGACGGCGATGTCCTCCGAAGGAGACCGCGGGCGCGGAGCGAGGGCATCCTTTCGCGACTGCTGTGGGAACGCGTGCTGCTCACCGCCACAATCATGGGAGCAGGCACGCTTCTCCTCTTCCACTGGGAACTCGACTCGGGACAGCCGCTGGACTACGCGCGCTCCGTGGCGCTGACTGGCCTGGTGGTGTTCGAGGTCTTCCACGTAGGGAACTCGCGGTCCGAATACGTCTCAGCCTTTCGGAAGAACGTGTTTTCGAACCGGTTCCTGCTGGTGGCGACCTTCGCGGCGGTCTCGGTGCACCTGACCGCGCTCTACCTCCCGGCCACCCAGTACATCCTGCGCATCGAGCCGATCGGGCTGGAGTCGTGGATGCGGATCGTGGCCGTGGGCTCATCCATCCTGGTGGCGATCGAGCTCCACAAACTGTTGAGGCGGGGCCGCGCCCGTCATCCGGGAGCGCACCCCGCCTCAAGTGGGTGAACTGGTGTTGGAAGCTTAGCGGCCCTGGATGCCGGGCTGGAGCACGACACCGCGGGCGTCAACAGCGCGCCTGCGGCGCCACGGCCAGGGGACCTGGCGCCGGGACGTGGGTTCGTAGGCAGTCCCGTTGAGCTGGGCCTTCCGG
>JAHDWR010000024.1:8071-24163 GCA_023382755.1 Dehalococcoidia bacterium | reverse complement strand
TTCAGTGTGTTCCGGCGAACGCGCAGGTCAGTCGAACATCAGCACCGTGCGCGCGACTTCGCCCGCCTTCATCGCCCGGAACGCCTCGTTCACGTCCTCGAGCTTGCCCGTGCGCGTGATCATCTCGTCGAGCTTGAGCCGCCCCTGCATGTAGAAGTCCACATAACGCGGCATGTCCTTCAGGAACCGGTTCGAACCCATCGAGCTCCCCTGGATCTTCTTCTCCTGCAGGAACGACGGACCATCGAGTTCGATTTTCTGGCCCACCGGGATCATCCCGATTACCGTGGCCGTCCCGCCGATCCCCAGGCACTCGTACGCCTGCTCGGCCGCCCGCTTCAGCCCGATCGCCTCGAACGAGTACTCCACGCCGCCGTTCGTCAGGTCGCGGATCGCCTTCACCGGGTCCCCCGACGATGCATCGACGACGTGCGTCGCGCCGAGCTCCTTCGCCGTCGCGAGCTTCGATTCGACCGTATCGACGGCGATGATCATGCGCGCGCCGCCGATGCGGGCGCCCTGGATCGCCGAGAGGCCAACGCCGCCGCATCCGAAGACCGCCACCGATGAGCCCGGCTCGATCCGGGCCGTGTTCAACACCGCGCCGACGCCGGTGGTCACGCCGCAGCCGATGAGCGCCGCCGCCCCGAAGGGCATGTCGTCGCGCATCTTCACGATCGCGTTTTCGTGGACGAGCATCTTCTCCGCATAGCTCCCGAGGTTCGCGAACTGCGCGACCGGCGTCCCGTTCCAGCTCAGCTTCGGCGGCTGGTCCGGGCGGCGCCGCAGGTCCGGGTTGCGGCACAGGTTCGGCCGCCCGCTCACGCACATCTCGCAGTGCCCGCAGAACACCGACAGGCAACAGATCACGTGGTCGCCCGGCTTCACATAGGTCACCTGGTCGCCGACAGCTTCGACGATGCCGGCGGCTTCGTGCCCGAGGATGGCCGGCGGCGGCAGCGGATACAGCCCGTCCACAAAGTGGAGGTCGCTATGGCACACGCCGGATGCGACCGTGCGCACGACGACCTCGCGGGCCATGGGCTTGTCGATCTCGACGCTTTCGATCGTGAGCGGCTGGTGGGGGCCGTGGAAAATGGCAGCTTTCATGGATAAGTCCCTCCTCCTGAGGGCCCGGATCCTAGCGGAATCGCCCACGGCTTGCGAGAAGGCGGAAGTGGAGGCCCGGTGGCTGGAGTGCCCGGGGCATTAAGAAGCCCGCCGGGCTGCGGACCGGCGGGCTTGCAGGGGTGCTTCCCCGTCGGATGGGGTGCTGCACACCCTTCATTACTTGCGGACTTACGTTTTGTTACGGGTGTCTGCGTCCTTCTTCACACAATTTCACCGAATTCCGGCTCTTTCCGCCCCAATCACCCATTGGTGGGAGGCCGCAATCGTCACAAGGAGCACACCACGTTCGTCCCCTCTGCCGATGGGCCGTGCCCGCCGAGGACCAACACTGAATGAGTCTGGCGGGCGCTCTCACCTGTCCCGCCGCAGGGAGGATTCCGTTGACAGCTTTCCTTTCACCCGACCGGCTCGCGCGGCGCAGCGCCAACCACCCCTGGCTCACGCTCGGCGCCTGGTTCGCCCTCATCGTGATCGCCCTCGCCGCCGCCTCGCAGCTCACCATCACCCCGAGCTGGGAGATCCGCGGCTCCGAATCGCAGAAGGCCGCCGGCCTCCTCGAAGACCGCATCCTCGGGCAGTCTCCCGCTGCGGAGACGATCGTCGTCCAGTCGGCCACCCTCACCGTCGACGATCCCGCGTTCCAGGCCTTCGTCGCACGGCTCACCGAAGATGTCCGCGCGCTCCCGGAGACCGTCTCCGGCATCACCAACGTCTACGAGACCGGCGAACAGAGCTTCGTCTCGGCCGACCGCCACACCACCATCCTCCCGGCCACCCTCCAGGGCGATATCGTCGAGGCGACCGACACCGTCGCGCCGCTCTCCGAACTCCTCGCCGAGCGCAACGGCCACGACGGGTTCACCGTGCTCACCGCCGGCGATGGCTCCATCTGGCACGATGCGAACCACCAGTTCGAAAAGGACCTCGCCCGGGGCGAGGCGATCGGCCTGCCGGTCGCCCTCCTTGTGCTCCTCATCGTCTTCGGCGCGGCCGTGGCGGCCGGTGTCCCCGTGATCCTTGCCCTGCTGGGCATCCTCGTCTCCATGGGCGTCACCGCCGTCATCAGCCAGTTCATCGGCATCGATAGCTCCACCATCAACATGATCACGATGATCGGCCTTGCCGTCGGCATCGACTACACGCTCTTCATCGTCGAGCGCTTCCGCGAAGAACGCGCCGCCGGCCTGGAGAAGGTCGACGCCGTGGTCGCAGCCGGCAACACCGCCAGCCGTGCCGTGCTCTTCTCCGGCATCACGGTCATCATCGCGCTTGCCGGCCTGGTCATCGTCCCCGCCAGCATGTTCGCGGGCATGGCCATCGGCGCAATCACCGTCGTCGTCGCGGCCGTTGCCGTTGCCCTCACCCTGCTCCCCGCGGCCCTCAGCCTCCTGGGTGACCGCATCAACTGGCTCCGGCTCCCCGGCCGCACCACGAAGGCCGAACAGCCCATCGATTCCGGCTTCTTCGGCAAGACCACCATGCTCGTGATGCGCCACCCCTGGATCGCCGCGACGACCTCGGTCGCGCTCCTGGTGGCCATGGCGCTGCCCTATGCCCGCATCAACATCGGCTCCCTCGGCCTCAGCACCTTCCCCCAGCACCTCCAGTCGGTCCAGGCGTTCAACATCCTGAACGAGGAGTTCTCCGCCGGGCTCATCGACCCGGCGGAGGTCGTCATCGAAGGCGACGCCGACTCGCCCCAGGTCTCCCTTGCCGTGGCCAACCTGCGCAAGGCCGTCGCCGAGGATGCCGATTTCGCCAGCATGTCTACCCTCACCACGGTCGAGGGCGGCCAATACGGCTATTTCACCATCCTCCTCAATGGCGACGCCAGCAGCGAGCGCGCCATGGATGCCCTCCGCCGCCTTCGCGCCGACTACATCCCAGCCGCCTTCGGCAACACCGGCTCCGAGGTCTACGTCGGCGGTGGTACGGCCTCGAACGTCGACTACATCGACACCATGGAGCAGTACCTGCCCCTTGTGATCGCATTCGTCCTCACGCTGAGCTTCATCCTGCTGACCATGGTGTTCCGCTCCATCGTCATCCCCGTGAAGGCCATCATCATGAACCTCCTGAGCGTTGGCGCTGCCTACGGGCTGGTCGTCCTCGTCTTCCAGGAGGGTGTGGGCGCCGGCCTCCTCGGCTTCCGCCAGGCAGACCAGGTCGAGGCGTTCCTGCCGGTGTTCCTCTTCGCCGTGCTCTTCGGGCTCTCAATGGACTACCACGTCTTCCTGCTCAGCCGCATCCAGGAGCGCTTCCTCCAGACCGGCGATAACGCCGCCGCCGTCGCCCACGGCCTGCGCTCCACCGCCCACATCATCACCGGCGCAGCCGCCATCATGATGGCCGTCTTCAGCGGGTTCGCCCTCGGCGAGATGATCGCGCTCCAGCAGGTCGGCTTCGGCCTCGCCGTCGCGGTCTTCCTCGATGCCACAGTCGTCCGTTCGGTCCTCGTCCCGGCCAGCATGGAACTCCTGGGGTCCCGCAACTGGTACCTGCCGTCATGGCTGGAGTGGATGCCCCGGATCTCCGTTGAAGGGCCTGCCCGCCACACGGCCGGCAAGGTCCGCGGCCACGAAGGCCCCGCTTTCGAGCTCGGCCCGGTCCTCACCAGCGGCGACTGATTCGACCCGTCTCCTTCCCTGCGCGAAGCCCCGGACACACTGTCCGGGGCTTCGTCTCTTGCCCGCCCGCCGCCCGAAAGTGGCCGTTGCGCGGACTCCGGACGGACTCCTCTACAATGCCCCGGTGGGCCGCATCGCACTCTTCGACCCCTGCTACATGGCCACCATCCGCCCCCAGGACGCGGCGAACGCCCGGCGCATCCTCGAGGCGCTCGGCGACCAGGTCTCCCTCATCGATGGGCGCTGCTGCGGGCAGCCGGCGTTCAACAGCGGCTTCCGCGCCGAGGCGAAGTCCACCGGCCGTGAGCTGCTCAAAGCCGGACAGCCTTTCGAGGCTGTCATCACTACCTCCGGCTCGTGTACCAGCATGGTGCGTCACTACCTGCCAGACCTGTTCGAAGGCGAGCGCGCCACCGGCGCCCGCCGCATCGCCGAGCGATTCGTGGATTTCGCCAGTTACGTCGCCGCCCACCCGAACCTGGATACGCTTGGCCTTCGGCTCGATGGCGTGGTCGCCTACCACGACTCCTGCCACACGCGCCGCGAGCTCGGCGCGTCTTCGCGCGTGCTCGCCCTGCTCGGCCGCATCGACGGACTCGAAGTCCGCCGCCTGGCCTTCGAGGAGGAATGCTGCGGGTTCGGCGGCGCCTTCGCCGTGAAGCAGCCCGAAGTGTCCGTAGCCATGCTCACCTCCAAGCTCGACGACGTCGCGCTCACCGGCGCCCGCATCCTCGTCTCGGCCGACCTCTCCTGCCTGGCCCACATCCAGTCAGGGGCCGAGGGCATGGGCGTCCAGCTCGAAGGCTGGTCCCTCCCCGAGGTCCTCGTGAGGGCACTCGCATGAGCACGTACCGCGAACGCGCCGCCCGCGAGATCCGCGAGCAGCGCCCCTCGGCCACCGTCACGCCCATCATGCGCAAACTCATGGCCGATTCGGCCGCCACCCTCTCCCGCGGCCCCCTCGATGCCCGCGAACGCGCGGCCGCCGCCCGGGCCTACGCCGTCGAACACCTGGCCGAGCTGCACGGCCAGGTCCGCGAGCAGTTCGCCCGCCGAGGCATTGGCTACCACCGTGCCGACACCCCGGCCGAGGCAGTCGCAACCATCCGCGGTCTCCTCGGCGAGGCGAAGCGCGTCGCCAAGTCCAAGTCCATGGTCGGCGAGGAAGTCGGGCTCACGCACGCCCTCCGCGCTGCTGGCATCGACCTTCTCGAGACCGACATCGGCGAGTACATCGTCGACATCGAGGGCCGCGGGCCCAGCCACATCACCGCCCCCGCCCTCCACCTCAACCGCGCCCGCATCCGCGAGATACTCGCGCGCACCGGCGCCGACCTCCCCGACGACGACCCCGCCCGCCTCTCGCGCTACGTCCGCGATGTCGTCGGCGAGTTCTTCAAGGATTGCGATGCCGGCATCACCGGCGCCAACGTGGTCGTCGCCAGCAGCGGCCGCATCGTCATCGTCGAAAACGAGGGCAACGTCTCCCTCGGCGCCAGCCACCCGAAGCTGCACATCGTCATCACCGGCCTCGAAAAGGTGGTCGCCGATGAGGCCGGCGCGCTCGCCATCCTCCAGGTCCTCGCGCCCAGCGCCACCGCACAGCCGCTCACCGCCTTCTCTCACTTCCTCGCCGATCCGGCGCCCGGGCAGGAGCGCCATGTCGTGTTCGTCGACCACGGCCGCTCCCGCATCCTGGCCGACCCGCGTTACCGCGAGGTGCTCAAGTGCATCCGCTGCGGCGCCTGCATGAATGGCTGCCCGGTCTACCGTTCCGCCGGCGGCCTGTCCTACGGCTCGCCCTACATGGGCCCGATCGGCGCGGTCGTCTCCCCGCTCCTCTGGCGCGATGGCCGCTACGCCGACCTCCCGTTCGCGTCCAGCCTCTGCGCGCGCTGCACCGAGGTCTGCCCGGTGGGCATCCCGCTCCACCGTATGTTGCTCGACCTCCGCGCCGACGCGGTTTCGAAAGGCCAGGTAGCGGGCAGGCCTGAGCGCCTCGCGTGGAAGGCCTGGGCCGCCACCATGTCCGGCGCTACCCGGGCCCGCGCCGCCTCAGCTATGGCTCGCATCGGCCTCCACAGCTTCGGCCGGGTCGTCCGACCCCCCGGCAAGCACCGCGACGACCCGCGCCTGTTGCCCGACCCCGCGGCCGCCCACGACATCGACCTGCTGACCCAGGCCGCCCCGAGCCGCGCCACGGCCCCGGTGATCGCGCCCGCGGAAGTGTTGCCCCCAACCCTCCCCGGCCGATTTGCCCACCGCGCCGGACAACTCGGCGTCACCGTCGTCGCCACGTACGAACCACGCGACGGCGACCGCGTGCTCGACGCCACCGCCGCGGTCGCCGGGACTGGCAGCGTGCTGCTCACCGGAGAGGCGACGGACCGCCGCCCGCTCCTCGCAGCCAACCGGGTTGTCGTCCGGGTGGACCCCGCCACCATCGTCGAGCACCCTGCCGGGCTTGCGAGCTACCTGGGCGATGGCGACGCGCTCATCCTGACCGGCGCCAGCCGTACCGCCGACGTGGAGAAGATCATCGTGCGGGGCATCCACGGCGCCGAGGACCTGCTGGTCGTGCTCGCTCCGCCCGAGGCCTGAGGCCCTACTTCCGAATCCGGAACTGCATGCCGAACGGCGCGCCAGCCGTGGGCAGTCCCTCCGCCGGAGGTTCGCCGTGCTTCCATGGCCAGAGCCGCCGGATCGCCTGCCACACCGCGCGGAAGAATGCCCCGAACCCGAGCCTCGGCCCGGAGACCGTCCGCTGCGCCCTGACCCGCTCGGGCCGTCCGCGCTCTTTCGGCTCGCCCGAAAGCTTCCGGTACGCTTCCCGCACCGACTGGCGGTGGGCCGCGCCCGGCCGGTGCTCCTCGCCTTCAGTGCCGGCGTCGGCGCCCGCGTCTTCCAGGGCGCGCCCATCGAAGCGCAACAGCCATCGCTCGCGGGTCGTCTCCGGCAGCACCAGGCCCGTCGTGTCGATCTCGTGGAATGTCCGGCTCTCCGCCCGGATCCGCTCGAAGCCCTCGGCGTGGATCTTCATCATCCGGCCGCCCTTCAGGTGCACCGTGTGCAGCTTGATGGCTTTTGGGATCACCGGGATCGAATAGGACTCGCAGTCCGAGATGAGCAGCAACTCCGTCGGCGGTGTCTCGCCCAGCCGCTCCACCCGGTTGAACCCGTCGAGCGCGCGGATATCGAAGATGGCCGTGTCCATCGCGTGCTTGATGTCGGTCGACCCTTCCGGCGTCACCGCCAGCACCCGCCGGGCCAACTCGCCGAAGTGTTCCGGCGCTGTGCAATCGGTACGGGCGTGGACCGTGTTCCCGAACGTCCGGAAGTAGATCTCGGCACCTTCCCTGTGGGCGGTGACCAGGTAGGCCAGCACCAGCGCCTTGGCGAAGAGCATCCGGTTGTCGTCTCGCATCGAGTTCGAGACATCCAGGAGGGCGTACACCTTCTGGCGCTTCCTCCGCCCCGGTCCGGGGGCGGGCACGCGCTCCTCAATGATCTCGTCGTACTCCTCGATCGCGGGCGTCAGGCCTGTCGTGTACACCCCGTTGATCCCGCCGCTCAGCAGCCGGTAGTCGAACAGGTCGGGCGAAAGTTCGCGCAAGAGGACGTCCGGCAGCGTGATCTGGGGGAAATCGAGGAGCGCCCGCAGCGGCTGCACGCTGGTATCGCCGCCAAGCGGGTTCACCATGCGCTGCTTCCGCTCGGTGCGCGTCACGGTCGTCATCCCGTCCTCGGGCGTCCCTACCAGGCGGGCGAGGTCGGGCGGCATCTCGATGCCCGGCAGCGCGCGGGCGTCGAGCAGGTTGCGCGCCAGGTTCAGCACGTCCAGCCAGCCCGGCGGCATCGCCGATACCGTCTCACCGACGAGGTCGAGCACCTCCCATGAACGGTAGAGGTCCTCGAGGTCTTCCTCCGGCCGCATCAGCCGGTCGAGCGGGCTCCGGGCACCGTCAGCGGCCATTGCCCACGTGCTCCAGGATGTCTTCCAGGATCTCTTCCCGCAGGGCGTTCACGCGCGGGTTGGCGATCTGCTTGCCCTGCAGCGCATCGATGAACGTCTGGTAGCCAACGTCCTGCCAGTTCGATTTGCCGATGAGCGACAGGAACAGGCGCATCACCCGCCCGTGCTGCTGTTGCGTCTCGAGCGGCACGCCGTGCGCGAACCACGTGTAGGTCTGCGCGATCGTCGTGAGGTCCTGCACCGTTTGGAGGTCCCCCTCGGTATATGCCTGCAGGGTCGAGTGGATCGCCTCCGCGAAGATGTCCTGCGATGCACCCGACATCGCCCGGTCGTTTCCGGGGATCGTCGTGAGCACGAACCGCAGCACATGCAGGTCGTCCTTGATGACGTGGTTCCGGTGGTGGAGCAGCGCCGAGGCGTTGAGCGCGTCCCGGCTCGCCGCCTTCGTGCGCGGGCTGATGTACGCGTCCGGGTTCGGGCCGTGCCCGTCCCGCACAGGGGCCGCGTGGTGCCGCGTGGTCAGCAGCCGGCTGTACGTCTCCATCAGTTCGTTCTTCAGGAAGAGGATGTCGTTCGATGCCTCGATCGACCGGTCGGAATGCTCCCCCTGGACGATGTCGCTCAACTGCTTGAGCACGGCAAGCGGGATCGGGTGCTCCGGGCGCGACGCTTTGCCGTGGTGCTTCGCGTAGGCAAGGTCGATCAGGATGTCGTTGAGCGCATCGCCCTGCGGGTCGATCGAAGCCTTGAACATGAAGCGGTCGAGGATCGGCTCGGAGATCGCTGAATACTTCAGGTGGTTCGTCATCGCCAGGGCAGTGTGCAGCCGCGCCTCTTCCTGCTGCTCTCCCTGCGTGAAGCGGCGCTCGTTCAGAATCCCCAGCAGCGCTTCCAGCACCAGGTCGTTCGCGTTCATGAACTCGTCGAGATACGCGAAGTCCGCCGTCACCAGCGAGTGCGTCGTGTCGTGCCAGAGCTTGCCCTCGTGGAACAGCTTCAGGTCGAGTCCCCCGAGGATCGTCTCCAGCCGCGTCCCCTGCGTGAACTGCGCCTTGAAGGTCGACCCTTCGAACTGGCTGAAGACGCTGTCGCCGTAAAGCGACTTCCCCGTCCCGGCCCGCGAAATCAGGAGCTGGTGGCGGCGGCTCAACAGCGCCAGCGCCGTCTGCTGCAGCAGTTGCGTCCGCCCCGGCACCGACTCCGAAACGTGGAGCAGCGCGGCCTTGAACGCCTCCACCGCGTGGGGCACGTCCAGCTCGCCCCCCGCGTACGCGTAGGGCCGGCCGTCCGCGGGCGTCAGCAGGTTGAGCGCATCCTTCATGGACGCGCTCCTTCGTCGCTCGCGGCGGGATGAAGCGAGGCGATTCCTGCCATGGCCTGATTCTATGCATCGCCCGCGAGGATGGCGAGCGCACGCCTGCCCGGAACGCACGCGCGCCCGCGCGGCCAGCCGGGGGGGACTGACGCGCCCGCCCGGCCGGAGTAGCATTTCCTCCGGGCGAACACCCCCGTCCCGGAGGCACCCGATGAGCTACGACAACATCCTCTACGAAACCGATGGCCGCCTCGCGTTCATCACGCTCAACCGCCCGGAAAAGCTCAACGCGCTCTCCAACGACCTCCGCGGCGAGCTCTTCCACGCGCTCAAAGAGGCCGAAGCCGACCGCGAAGTCGGCGTCATCGTCCTCCGCGCCAACGGCCGCGCCTTCAGCGCCGGGTACGACCTCTCGCCGTCGCGGTCCGCCGCCGACGGCTCCTCCTACGTGCACCCGCGCTCGAAACTGCCCGATACCGGGACAACCCACCCCGCGCACTACGACTGGTCGCGCCACGTCCTCCTGGCGAACTGGACCATCTGGGAGCTCGCCAAGCCCGTGGTGGCCCAGATCCAGGGCTACTGCCTGGCCGGCGGCACCGAGCTGGCCACCTTCTGCGACTTCCGCATCGTCGCCGAGGACGCCCAGGTCGGCTACCCGCCTGTCCGCGCCATGGGCACCATGGACATCATGTGGGCGCCCTGGCACCTGCCGATGACGAAGGCCCGCGAGTTCGCCTACGTCGGCGACTCCTTCTCCGGCCGCGACATGGCCGCGATGGGCTGGGCGACCTATGCCGTCCCCGCCGATGAGCTGGCCGCGTTTACCGAGCGCTTCGCCCGCCGCATGGCCAACGTCGACAACGACCTGCTGATGTACTCCAAGCGCTCCGTGAACCGCCAGTACGAGGCGATGGGCATCCGCGGCGGCCTCATGTCGGGCACCGACGTCGAAGCCATGAGCAAACACCGCCCGGCCGCCCAGGAGTGGAACCGCCGCCTGCGCGAGGACGGCCTCAAGGCCGCCCTCGAATGGCGCGATGGCCCCTTCCGCGATTTCCGCGGCGCCTATGCCACCGCGCCCGCCGAACGCCCGGTCGCTGGCTCACCCGAGTGACGCTCGCCTCGCGCCGCCTGCCACCGACCGCATAGGCGCGCGCGACAGCAAGCGCGGCACTGCCACTGGCCCGAACGCCGTCCCGCGCCGCTCACCGCCGTGTACGCCCAACGCGTCACGGCTGTCTCTGGGCGCTGTCCTTCTCCCGCTCCCAAGCCTCTGCCGCGGGTGAGATGTAGAGCACCTCGCTCTTCAGGCCGGTCGTGCGCTCCTCATCCCGAAGGGTGTCCAGCGGCGTGGACCCGGCGAAACGTTCGGTGTAACCGATGAATGGGGGCGAGACCTTTGGGTCGGCCGTGAAGTCGATGCCACGCAGCCCTTCATGGGACAGGTCGTCGACCGTGAACGAAATCAGGTAACTCCCGTCCGCCCGCCTTGCGACAACTCCGAGGGTGGGGTTCCGGCCCACGGCGAGCTGGAGCAGCTCTTTGCGCATCTCGGACTCGGTCCGGTAACTGTTTACGTGAAGCTGGTAGTGGAACATCCGCACCGGCGTGCCTTCGGCGACGCCGATGTCGGCGCACTTCGGTGCAACGCCGCCCCGGACGTCGGAAGGCGTGCACGGAAACTCCCGCCATTGGAGTGCTCCGAGCATTTCCTCAACGTCCCCCGACTCCATTCGCCGGACGGCGTCGAGCAGGGATGGGCTCGCCGCAATGAGTGCCCCCTCCGCGGCGGCGCGGCTGTTGTCAGATGGCGACGCGACGGTTGGTGTGGGCTCGGGGATCGGGATGTCTGTCCCCTGGGGGACTTCCGGGGCACCCCGCCCGGTTGGAGCGTTGGCAAGGACGGCATAGGCGGCGAACGCCCCGGCAACCAAGACGGCGACGGTCAAGAGAGACCCGAGGTACTTGCGCTTCATATGAGCTGCTCCTTCCTAGTTCTTCTTGAAAGCGGGCGTCTGGTCATCTCTGTACATCACGGACCAGGACTCGCATATGTATTGAGAAATTGTCCCGCTACGGTTCTGGGTCCAACCGTTCCATGCTGAACAAGTCTGGTGTAACCGTTTCCACAGTGACATCACAGTGTCACATGTAGTTGCATCAGACCAGCACGTATCATTTGACTTAGGATGCCAAGCCCACCAGCCACCGTTCGTGTTATTGGCCGACAAATGGGCGTGCCCACCAGTGTTTGGAGGACAATCAACTGAAGGTGCCACTGTACCAACGATTGCGTAAAGCCAGTCTCCACCATAGGTGACAGTCTGAGTGTACGAGACAGACGAAACCGAAGACAGAACATCAAGTATATGCACGTCGTACTGCCAGTAGTCGTACCACGTTCCGGAGATGTACAGCTGCAAACGCCCGGTGGTTTTACATTTGCTGTCCTTCCAGTACTTGAAGCGGGTGGGGAATGGCTGGTCACCTTCGGCGTACGCCCTCAAGTAAGCCGAAGTGCCGACGTTCGCGGCGTAGTCGTAGCCGCCGAAGCCGGATCCGCCGATTTCGTCGTAGTGCAGCCCCTCCTCAGCCAGTGAACCGCCCCCGGTCGAGATAGCTGGCATCAACGACAGTGATCCCACGCCGGTCGCCTGGGAACTGGTGGGCCATCGCAGAACAGCAAGTGCCGTCAGGGCAATCAGAAGGACGATTCGGAGTTGGATGGATTTCGTCATGCACACGCCGCCTACCTTGGGGGGCGCCGCAAGTGCGAATCACCGTAGCTCGTTCATGGAGCCTGATGCAAGCGCGTTCGCTGATCTTGACCGCAATCCCGCACCGCCCTCCCCAGGCACGCCCCTTACCCCCCGCCGAGCACCCGCGCAATAGCATCGGAAAGCTCCGAAGGCGTGTACGGCTTCGGCAAGATCCCCGCGAACCCCAGTTCCGCGGCGCGCGCCATCACCGGGTTGTCCGAGTACCCGCTGCTCGCGATCGCACGGATGCCCGGGTCCAGCTGCCGCAACCGCGCCATCGCTTCGTACCCGCCCACGCCTCCCGGCACCGTCAGGTCGAGGATGACCACGTCGAACTTCCGGCCGCTCGCCAGCCGCTGCTGGTAGAGCCGCACCGCCTCCTCGCCGTCCGCAGCCAGCGTGATGGAGTGCCCGAGCCGCGTCAGCACCTCGCTCATGCCCCGCCGGATCGTCTCCTCGTCGTCCATGAACAGGATGTCGGCTGTCCGCGATCGGGCGGACTGGCCGCGGTCAGAGGTGACTTCCGCTTCGGTCTCGGCGGCCGGCAAGTACAGATGGAACGTGGCGCCTTCCCCCGGCCGCGATTCGACCACCAGCTTGCCATCGTGGTTCTGCGCGACCGCGTAGGCGACCGCCAACCCAAGCCCGCTTCCCCGCTCCTTGGTCGTGAAATACGGGTCGAACAGCCGGTCGGCCAGCTCGGCCGGCACGCCCGGCCCCGTGTCCCGCACCGAAATACGGACGTAGCGCCGGTGCTCCGGGGGAGGCGGCGGATCGTGCGCTGTTGGCGCCTCCGCGGTCCGCGCACTCACCGTGATCAGGCCGCCGTCCGGCATCGCCTGGCTCGCATTGAGCACCAGGTTGTGGATCACCTGGCCGATCTGGCCCTCGTCGATCTCCGCCATCGCCAGCCCGGGCTCGAAGTCGAACGCGCAGCGCGATGCCGAGCCCGTCACCGCGAACGTCGCCGTCTCGCGGACCAGCTGTTCGAGCGGGACCGGCTTCCGGATCGGCGCGCCCCCGCGCGAGAACGTCAGCAACTGGCGCGTCAGGCTCGTCGCCCGCCGGCAGGCCTGTTCTGCTTCCGAGAGCATCTGGTGCGTCTCCGTCTCGTCCGGAAGGTCGAGCTTGGCCAGGCCGATGTGGGCGATGATGCCGGTCAGCGCGTTGTTGAAGTCGTGCGCGATGCCGCCCGCCAACACGCCGAGCGATTCGAGCTTGTTTGCCCGCTGGAGTTCGCGCTCCAGGCGCTTGTTCGCCGTCTCATCGCGGAACACCAGCACCACCCCGGCCATCTCCCCCGAGTCGCCGCGGATCGGGGCCGCGCTATCGCCGATCACGTGCTCCTTGCCGTGCCGGGCGACGAGCACCGTGTGGTTCGCCAGCTCCACGGGCTGCCCCGAGGAGATCACCCGGTCGACCGGGTTCTCGCAGACCTCGCGCGTGTGCTCGTTCACGATATGGAACACGTCCAGGAGCCCCTGCCCGCGCGCCTCGTGTTCGGGCCAACCCGTGAGCTCTTCGGCCACCGGGTTGAGCATCTCCACCAGCCCTTCCGCGTCCGTCGTGATCACCCCATCGGCGATGGAGCGCAGTGTCACTTCCAGCCGGTTTCGCTCGCGCGTGAGCGCCTGTTCCGCCCGCCGCCGGCGGACGAGCGTCCCGAGGCTCGTGCCCAGCGTCGAAACCAGCGAGGCCAGCTCGGTCTCATCCTGCCGCCGGGAACGGGCGAAAAACGCCAGCACCGCCAGTACCTCCCCGTCCGAGACGATGGGCACGCCGAAGCCCGCCTTCAGGCCCGCGCGCCTTGCTGCCTCGCCCCGCACGAAGTTCCCGCCGGTCTCGGTCACGTCCTCGTTCCACTCCGGCGCCGCCGTCGCCCACACGCGCCCCGGGAGCCCCACCCCCGGCTTCAGCTTGAGCCTGGCCGAAACCGAGTGGAAGTCCTCCAGCAGGTCATCGTGTGAGAACCAGGACGCGGCGCAGCGGAGCGTCTCGCTGCCGGTGAGCTCCCAGGCCTCGCCGTAGTTCCACCCGGTCAACTGGCACACCAGCTCGATGACCGACGTGTAGGCCGTGGCGAGGTCGCTGGCCTCGCCGATCGCGCGGGTCGCCGCCTCCAACAGCCGCAGCCGTTCGTGCGCGCGCCGGCGCTGTGTAACGTCCTGCGCCACGCAGGCGAAGTACTGTGGCCCGTCCGGTCCGTCGCCGATCGGCGTGATGCTCATCGCCTCGATGTAGAGCGTCCCATCCTTGCGGCGGTTCACCAGTTCGCCCCGGAACACCTTTCCGCCGAGGATGGTGTCCCACATTGCCTTGTAGAAGGCCGGGCCCTGCCACCCCGAGCGCAACAACCGTGGGTGGGCCCCCACCACGTCGCCCTCGGCATACCCCGTCATGTGCTCGAAGGCCGGGTTCACAAAGACGATCGTCCCGTCCCGGCGCGTGATCATCAGCGCCTCGGGGAGCCGTGCCACAATCTCCGGCAGCAGCGAGGCGAGCAAGTCCGGCCCGAGCTTGCCCTCGCCCGTCCCGGGGGAGGCCGCCCCGAGCGCGGCCGCCCACACCTCCGGCGGAGGCGCGCCCGCTGCCTGCGGCTGAGTAGCCCGCTCGGTTGTGTCCTCCATGGAAGCTTCCCTCTGGAGGCGGGCGTGAGGTATCCCGCCGTTCTACCCTGGATCCTGCCGCAGCCTACGGGGCAGGGTAGCGCCCCTTCCATAGGGGAATACCAGCACCCGTAATAGAGTAATTCTTTCTTGTTTATTACCCACTTCAGGGCGACCCCATCGCGCCCCCCGCAATCGACAGCGCCCGCCCTTCACACGACAATCCCTCCATGCCTGACCTTCGTATCGCAGTTTCCGGCGCCGGCAGGATGGGCCGCCAGGTCGCCGCAGCCGTCCACGCCGAACCCGGCATGACCCCTGTCGCCTATGTCGATGGCCTCGCCGCGCCCGGCGCCATCGAAGGCCTCCCGCTCTTCAACGATGCCGGGGCCTGCTTCGACGAGACCAAGCCCGACGCAGTCATCGACTTTTCGAACGCCGACTGGACGCCGCGGCTGGCCGAGGCCGCCCTCCAGCGCGGCGTCCGGCTCGTCGTCGGCACGACCGGGCTCACGGCTGAGTTCATGGGCTGGCTCGAGCGCGAGTCCTCCGCCCGGCGCACGGGCGCGGTGGTCGCCGCGAACTTCGCCATCGGGGCCGTCCTCATGATGGCCTTCGCCCGCCAGGCCAGCCGCTTCTTCGACTTCGCCGAGATCATCGAGCTGCATCACGACCAGAAGGTCGATTCCCCCAGCGGCACCGCCAAGACAACCGCCGAGGGCATGCTCGCCGCGCGCGGCCGCCCCTTTACCCACCCCGAGTCGGAAAAAGAACCACTCCCCGGCGCCCGTGGCGCCGAACTCGGTGGCATCGCCATCCACTCCGTCCGCCTCCAGGGGCTGGTCGCCCACCAGGAAGTCCTCTTCGGCGGGCTCGGCCAGACGCTCAGCATCCGCCACGACACCACCGGCCGCGATTCGTTCATGCCGGGCGTGCTCGCCGCCACGCGCGAGGTGATGCGCGTGGAGAAGCTGGTGGTGGGCCTCGAAGAGTTGTTCGGGCTGGAGTAGGCAGCTTCGGACGTCAAGCTTCCAGGGTGGCGACACCCGGATAGGCACGGATCATCGAGTCGTTGGTGAGTAACGGAATGCCCAACACCCGGGCAGTAGCGACGATCATCTGGTCGGCGGGGTCCCGGTGAAACGAACCCGGAAGGCGTGTCGACTCGACCACGATCTCCGGGGTTAACCCGATGAGGTTAATGCCCGAGGCCATCGGCTTCGTGGTCGGTGAGGAGGTCACGAACTGCCGTGGAGAGTTCGGCATCCTGGGCCACCCACCAAATCCAGATGTGGGTGGCCAGCAGGATCATGCCGGAGCTTCCCAGTCCTCTTCAGCGACCGGCTCGAACGGGTCGTCGTACTTGAGCACCGATCCGCGCAGCGGGAACTGGTCCGCTGGCTCAGCGGCTTCGTCTACCTCGCGGACGACGATTTCGACGTCCTTCCCAAGTAGTCCCTTTGCCTCGGGCAGGTAGACCGTCTCCGAGTCGAGATGGCGCCGGACGCGCACCGTGGCCTTCATGCTCTGCATGGTACCACCGCTGCTGAGCTCCCTTACGCGCTCCGCACTTCCCGCCCCGCTGTCCACTGCCGGTAGAGCGCGCTGTAGTACCCGCCCCGAGCCAGCAGCTCCCGGTGGTGGCCGTCCTCCACGATGGTCCCCCTGTCCACCACCA
>JAHDWR010000024.1:0-7971 GCA_023382755.1 Dehalococcoidia bacterium | reverse complement strand
GCCAGCAGCTCCCGGTGGTGGCCGTCCTCCACGATGGTCCCCCTGTCCACCACCAGCACCCGGTCGGCGTGCTCGGCGGTGCTCAGCCGGTGGGCGATGACCACGCTCGTCCGTCCCTTCAGCAGCCGCCGCAGCGCTTCCTCGACCTGTTCCTCGGTCGCGGGGTCCAGGCTCGATGTCGCCTCGTCCAGGATCAGCACCGGCGGGTCGGCCAGGAACGCCCGCGCGATCGAGACGAGCTGCTTCTCCCCGGCCGAAAGCCGCGAACCCCGGAAGCTCACCAGCGTCTCGTACCCGTTCGGCAGCGACATGATGAAGTCGTGGATGCCGAGCGTCTCGCAGGCTGCAACCACTTCCGCATCGCTGGCGTCCGGCCGCCCGAAGAGGATGTTCTCGCGGATCGTCCCCGTGAACAGGAAGCCCTCCTGCGGGACCAGCGTCACGCTCCGGCGCAGGTCCGTCGATGCCAGCGACCGCAGGTCGTACCCGTCGATCGCCACCGTCCCCTCCGTCGGGTCGTAGAAGCGCGTCATCAGCTTGGCCAGCGTCGACTTGCCCGCCCCGGTCGGCCCAACGAGCACCACGTGCTGCCCCGGTTCGATGCCGAGCGAGATGTCTGAAAGCACCGGCCGCCCCGGGTCGTACCCGAAGGTGACATCGTCGAGCGTGATCCGTCCTTGCAGGTGCCCCTCCACTTTTGCCGGCTTCGCGGGCTCGGGCACATCCGGCCTGATCCCCAGCACGCCGAAGATCTTGTTCAGCGCCGCCCCGGCGCTCTGCACCATGTCGTACACCTGCGAAAGGTTCTGGATCGGCTGGAAGATGAACTCCAGGTAGAACACGAACGCCGTCACCGTGCCGACCGTCACGGCGTCGCCCGCCACCTGGCGCCCGCCGAAGTAGAGGATGACGCCGATGCCCAGCCCGCTCAGCCACTCCACCACCGGGAAGTACATCGCCGAGATGCGGACCGTGTTGACGTTTGCCTCGTAGTTGCGCTCGTTGATCGAGCCGAAGCGTTCCATGTTGTGCTGCTCGCGCGCGAACGCCTGCACCACCCGCAGCCCCGAAAAGCTCTCCTGCATGTGGATCAGCACGTCCGCAATCCGCTCCCGCACCGACCCGTACGCCCGCCGCGAGTACACCCGGAAGATCGCCGTCGCGATGATCAGCGGCGGCAGGATGATCGCCGTCGCCAGCGAGAGCTTCCAGCTCAGCACCAGCAGGATCACTGTCGCCCCCAGCAGCGTCAGCGTCGATTGCACCACCATCAGGAAGCCGTTGTTCAACACGTCGTTGATGGTCGCCACGTCCGAGGTCATCCGCGCTACCAGCCGGCCCGCGTTCTCCCGCCCGAAGAAGGCCAGCGACATCCGCTGGTAGTGCGTGAACAGCCGCGCGCGCAGTTCGCGCAAGAAGTCCTGGCCGATGCGGTTCACCAGGTATGTGCTCGCCGCCTGGAAGACGTAGATCGTGACGATCAGCCCCAGGAACAGCGCCCCCGCCAGCACCAGTGCCCCCTTGTCCCGGTCCGCCACGCCGCTATCGAGCGCGTACTGGATGACGAGCGGCTTGGCCAGGCTCGCCCCGGTGAACAAACAGATCGAGAGCGTCGCCACCAGGATCGCCCGCCAGCGCGGCGCCAGCATCCCCACGGCCCCGCCCAGCCCGTTCGCCTGGAGGTCTTCGCCCGGCAGTTCGGTGACGTCGTCGCTCATGAGGCCACCGCCTCCAGTTGCCCGAGCACCTCGCGGTAGCGCCTGCTCGTCGCGATGAGGTCGGCGTGCGTGCCCGTCGCCGCCACCCGCCCGTCGTCCACCAGCACCACCTGGTCCGCCAGCGAAATGGTCGAAAGCCGGTGCGAAATGATGACCGTCGTCCGCCCGGCCATCACTTCCCTAAGCGCCGACCGGATCTCCTCCTCCATCCGCGCGTCCACGCTCGAGGTCGCGTCGTCGAGGATCAGGATCCGCGGCTCCATCAGGATCGCCCGGGCGATCGCCAGCCGCTGGCGCTGGCCGCCGCTGAGTGAGAACCCCTGCTCGCCGACCACCGTGTCGTAGCCGTCCGCGAGCCCGGCGATGAACTCATGTGCGTGCGCCAGCCGCGCCGCGCGCTCGATCTGCGCGTCAGTCGCGTCGATCCGCCCGTAGGCGATGTTGTTCCGCACCGTGTCCGAAAACAGGAACGTGTCTTCGAAGACGATACCGATGCTGCGCCGCAGCTCCTTCAGCCGCAGTTCGCGGATGTCCGTGCCATCGATGAGCACGCGGCCCGCGCCAGTGTCGTAAAAACGCGGCAGCAGCCTGGCGACCGTCGACTTGCCGCTCCCGGTGGCCCCCACCAGCGCGACCGAGGTGCCCGGCGCCACCCGCAGGTCGAACCCGTCGAGCACTGGCCGGTCTGCCTGGTAGCCGAAGGTCACGCCCTCGAACACGATCTCGCCGCCGCCGGAGGGCAGATGTTTCGCGTGCCCCGGCTCTTTCACCGTCGGCTCTTCTTTCAGCACATTCCACACGCGCGCCGACGAAACGATGGCCCGCTGCCCGCTCGCGATCATGTCGCCCAGGCTCTGCACCGGCCAGACCAGCATGTTCAGGTACTGCAGCGCCGCCACCAGCTCGCCGAGGCTCATCTTCCCTTCGGTCGCCAGGTAGCCGCCGAAGCCCAGCACCACCAGCTGCCCCACGCCCGGCAAGAACTGGAAGAGCGGTGTGTACACGGTCCGCAGCTTCACGACGCCCATGGAGTCGCGCCGGACCTGGTCGGCCACGCCCTCGATCTTCTCGATCTCGTGGTCCTCGCGGCCGAACGCGCGTACCAGCCGCGCGCCCGCGATGTTTTCCTCCACCGTGCTCGCCAGGCTGGCGAGGCCCTGCTGCACGTCCTCGGTGCCCGGCCCCAGCCGGTTGAAGAAGCGCACGCTCAGCCACGTCACCACCGGGTAGACCGCCATCGCCAGGACAGCAAGGAGCAGGCTCGTGCGCACCAGCATCACGAACGCGCCAATCGCCATCAGCAGGTAGGCCGAGTTGATCGGGATGTTCACCAGGAACGCCTGCACCTCGTGCAGGTCCGCGCTCCCGCGCGACATCAACTGGCCCGTGGCAGTGCGGTCGTGGTAGTCGAACGAGAGCCGGTTGACGCGGTTGTAGAGTTCGAGCCGCAGGTCCGCCTCGATCCGGTAGCTCGTGCGCATCGCCCAGTAGCGCCGCAGCCCCGCGAACAGCGCCTGGAAGGCGACCACGACGACGAGCGCGGTCACCAGCCCGAGCAGCAGCCCGGTTTTCTTCGGCACGATCGCTTCGTCGATGGTGATGCCCGTGAGCACGGGCGCGACCAGCCGCAGCAGGCCCCAGGAGAGGCCGGCGGTAAACGCAATCGTCAGCACCAGCCACTGGGCCCGCATCTGCCGGAGGATCAGGTTCCTCCCGGCGCGCAGGTCTAAGTGTTCGTCAGACAAGCACCCTCCCGGGGACACAGAAAGCACGAGGCGTTGAAGCGGCGGGACACCACCCTGGCCGGTGCCCCCATAAGAGTGGTAACGCCGCCCACTGCCAATCAGTTAACTCGGGCACGGTTGGCAACCTGGGAACGCCTCCGCACAGTGCCTCGTCGTGGCGTTGCTTGTGGCTGCTACAATTCCGGCGTGGCCCAGCCGAATCAGACTCCGAAATGGGAGTGCTGATAACGGGCCGCTCGGTGAATGCAAGCCAATGAGAGACTTACTGACCGTCGCCATAGTTCCGGAGGGGGAGCGCGTCAGCTTGGCCGCGCTGGAGCAGGCTGTCCAGGACATCCGGCGCCTGGTTCAACATGTGGATAGAGCAGTCACGCGAGATCACTCTCCACGTCGCCGAACCTGGTATGTCGAGCGGCTCTCGTCCAGCAGCCCCACGATGCTGCTAGAACCGGAAGTGATTGCGGCGGTGGTCGGGCCCACTTCGGACATAGTGGTGGACGGCGTTCGGCTCATCACCGAGCCTGGCCGCGAGGGGCCCCCTGAGTACTTCTCTGAGCAGGAACTTGAAGATCTCCTTCGGATCCAGAAGACCTTTAGGCGTGGTGTCAGTCGGCTCGACCTCAGCTCGGAGGAGCGGCAGACGGCCAGCATCACTCCGGCAACTACCGAGAGGGCAAAACAGATTCTCGGTCAAGAGGTGAAGGCGCTTGGATCCCTGGAAGGGGTCATGGAGGCCATCGACGTGCACGTGCGGCCACGATTCACCATCTGGGAGCGGCTCTCTGGACAGGCGGTCCGCTGCTACTTTCACCCCGCCGAAATGGAGCGCGTGAAGGGGCTGCTGAGGGCTCGTGTACGCGTATCCGGTCTCATCTCGTACTTCCCCGACGGGCGCCCCCGTTCGGTGACGCGCCTTGACACGGTTGAAGCGATTCGCCCCAACGCGGGTCGTTCCTACTGGGCAACCGTTCGTGGCCTCGTCGGCCAAACGAATTCTGTCGAGTACCTGAGGGCGGCGGGGAACGAGTAGCGTGGCATCGAAGCCGAGGCGGGCTTGGGATCCGTGCGTAATCATCGACTACCTGGCTGGAGCCCCGCGTGCGGAGGAGCACGTACGGCCACTTGTCGAGCGTGCCATCGCTGGCGAACTTGAGATTGTCGTCTCGGCCTACGCCGAGGTCGAGGTGGTCAAGCTGGATGACGAAATCTCGGATGACGACGAGCGGAGGATTCGCGAATTCTTCGCACAGGACTTCATCATTCGTGCCGACGTCGATCCGCTCGTAGCAGAAATCGCCCGTCAACTCGTGCGTCGATACCCGCGCGCCGGAGGGTTGACGCGGGTCGCACCAAAGGACGCTGTTCACGTTGCGACGGCACTTCGGTGGAGGGTGCCCATCTTCGAGACGTTCGATGACCGGCTCATCGCACGAATCAACCAGAATCCAGGATTACTGCCAGGCACGTTGACGGTTCGGCGGCCCTACTCCGATGGACAGCAGCGCTTTCGCGTGACCTAGGCGGGCGCCGTTCAGCTCAACGAGCCTCCAGGAAAACACCCCCGGCCAATCCGGCCGGGGGTGTCAGGGGGAAACAAGGTAGGGAAGACTAGTAGTCTTCGGGCGGGGGCGGCGGTGCCGCCGGCGGCTGCGGGATCTCCGCCACCAACGTCTCCGTCGTCAGCACCAGCGCGGCGATGCTCACCGCGTTCTCCAGCGCCGAACGGGTCACCTTCACCGGGTCGACGATGCCGAGCTCGAACATGTCGCCCCACGAGTCCTTCTCCGCGTCCCACCCGTGGTTCGGGTCGGTCAGCCGGCGGACCTTATCGACGATGACCGACCCCTCGAGACCGCCGTTGTCGGCGATCGTCCAGGTCGGCGCTTCGAGCGATTCGGAGAGCAGGCGGACGCCCACCTTCTCGTCGTCGTTCTTCGTCTTCGTTGCCAGGGCGGCCAGCGCCTTCTGCGTGCGGATGAGGGCAACCCCACCGCCGACCACGATGCCTTCATCGACGGCCGCGCGGGTCGCGCTCAACGCATCCTCAACGCGAGCCTTCTTTTCCTTCAGCTCGACCTCGGTGGCCGCGCCGACCTTGATGACGGCGACGCCGCCGGCCAGCTTGGCCAGGCGCTCCTGGAGCTTCTCGCGGTCGAAGTCGCTGGTCGCGTCGTCGATCTGGGCCTTGATCTGCTTGATCCGGGCCTGGATCGCCTCATCGCTGGCCATGCCCTCGATGATCGTCGTGTCGTCCTTGCCCGAGACCACGCGGCGGGCGCGGCCGAGGTCGGCCACCGTCGCCGCATCGAGCTTCAGCCCGATGTCCTCGGTGATGAGCGTGCCGCCGGTCAGGATGGCGATGTCTTCGAGCATCGCCTTGCGGCGGTCCCCGAAGCCCGGCGCCTTCACCGCCAGGATGTTGATCGTCCCCCGCAGCTTGTTCACCACCAGCGTCGCGAGAGCTTCGCCATCGACGTCGTCGCAGACGATGACGATGTCCTTCGTCACCTGGAGGACCTTCTCGAGCAGCGGCAGGATGTCCTGCACCGCCGAGATCTTCTTATCGGTGATGATGATGTACGGGTTCTCGATCACCGCCTCCATGCGGTCGGTGTTCGTCACGAAGTAGGGCGAGACGTAGCCGCGGTCCAGCTGGAGGCCGTCCACGAACTCGGTCTCGAACTTCAGCCCGCGCGATTCCTCCACCGTGATGACGCCGTCTTTGCCGACTTTCTCCATCACGTCCGCGATGAGGTCGCCGATCTCCTTGTCGTTGGCGGAAATGCCGGCGACATGGGCGATCTGGTCCTTCGTCAGCACCGGGCGGGCCTGTGCGCGAAGGTCCTTGATGGCTTCCTTCAACCCGGCCTCGAGGCCGCGCTTCAGCGCCATCGGGTTCACCCCGGAGGTCACGACCTTTAGGCCGCCCCGCACGAGCGACTGCGCCAGGACGGTGGCGGTGGTGGTGCCATCGCCCGCGACGTCGTTCGTCTTCGTCGCCACCTGCTTGGCCAGCTGGGCGCCCATGTTTTCGAACGGGTCTTCCAGTTCGATTTCGCGGGCAACCGTCACGCCGTCCTTGGTGATGTTCGGCGCGCCGAACTTCTTATCGATGACGACGTTCCGGCCGCGCGGGCCAAGGGTCACCTTGACCGCGTCAGCGAGGGCATCGACGCCATCGCGGAGCCGGCGCCGCGCCGACTCATCGAAGAGCAGTTGCTTTGCAACCATGGGCTAACTCCCTTTCAGGCAAAACGCAGAGGCGGCCGGCGAGCGAGACCCACACTGGGCTCCCCACCTCCCGCGCCCCTGCGCCCGAAGCTCCCGAGGTCCTAGACCTCGAGCTTGCAGAGGATGTCCTTCTCGTTCAGGACGATGTAGTCGACGCCGTCGATCTTCACGTCCGTGCCGGTGTACTTCGCATAGAGGATGCGGTCGCCTGCGGCGACATCCATCGGGACGCGCTTGCCGCTGTCATCGAGGCGGCCCGGGCCTACGGCGATGACTTCGCCCTGCTGGGGCTTCTCCTTGGCGGTGTCGGGGATCACCAGGCCGCTGGCCGTCACTTCGTCCTGCTTCAGCGGAGTGATGACGATGCGGTCGGCGAGGGGGATGAGCTTGGACTTGGCTGCGGCCTTCGCCGCGGTCTTGGCTGCCATTGGATGCAATTCCTCCTGGAAAGTGCAGGTATTGGTGTAGTAGCGATCCGCGATGTTAGCACTCACCGGGGGAGAGTGCTAGAGGCAGCGTACATACTCTTGCGCCCATGCGAAAGTCGCCACCACCCGCTATACCGGCCGTGCGCTCCCATCCGGGAAGATCGTGCCGTCCAGCGTTCCGCGCTCGATCAGCTGCGCCGTCACCTTCGCGCCGCTGAAATCCGCCCGCGAAAGGTCGGCGAAATCCAGGTTGATCCCCGGGCCCACCACACCAACCAGCGATGCGCCGGCCAGGTTCGCCCGCACGAACTTCGTCGCCGCCAGCGATGCGTTCGCCATGTCGGCCTGGCGCAGGCCCGCCCCCGTGCAATCGGCGTGCGAGAGGTCGGCCCAGCGAAGCCGTGCCCCGCTGAGGTCCGCCCCGCGCAGGTCGGCGCGCCGCAACGAGGCGGCTTCCAGGTCCGCGCCCTGGAGTTTCGCCTCCCGAAGGCAGATCCCCGCCAGGTCCAGCCCGCGCAGGTCCGCCCCGCGCAGGTCGGCGCCCGCGCAATCCGCGCCCGCGTCGATGGTCACCCCGCCGATGACCACCGGGCCGACCCGGTACCCGGCGGGGATCTCGGTGCCGGGTCCTCCCTCCTCTTCAGCAACCGTCGACGGGCGCCCCATGTATTCCTTGCGGGCGCGGTCGTACGCCGCACGCATGTGGGGGTCGCCCAGGACCGTCCAGGCATCCTTTATCGCCTGCCGCCGCCGCGTGAATTCGGTGGCGCTGACCCGCGCGCCCTCGAGTTCGCCCGCCAGGCGCGCGAGCACCTTCAGGATCTGCGGCCGCGGTGTATCCGGCCGCAC
>JAHDWR010000023.1:18090-24638 GCA_023382755.1 Dehalococcoidia bacterium | reverse complement strand
AGGGCAATTTCGTAGAAGACCGGGTTGCAGGAGCGCATGAGCCCTTCGGCGATGGAGAGCATGCCCTGTGCACCCTCCCAGTTCCGGCGGGGCGGGTCGACGCCGCTCCAGATGGAACCGCATTCGAGCTGGTCGGTGGGCGTGTATCCACCGTAGGCAAGCCCGGCGGCACCGGTGATCAGCTTGAAGGTCGAGCCAGCGGAGTAGAGGCCCGTCGTCGCGCGGTTGGCGAGGGGGGCGCCGCTTGCGGTGGTAATGGCTGCCAGCGCCGTGGCGTCGTTCCGCTCGAAGGCGTCGGGGTCGAAGCTGGGAGAGCTGTTGAGGGCAAGGATGTCGTTGGTGGCCGGGTCGATGACTACAACGGCGCCGGCGCGCGCGCCGAGGCGCTGGTGGGCGGCACGCAGGGTGGCGGCGTCGAGTGTGGTCTGGATGTCGCGCCCGGGCGCGTACTCGCGCGAGACGAAGGTCTTGAGGACGGCGCCATCAGGTGCCACGAGGTTCAGTTCGGCGCCGATCGCGCCCGCCAGGACTGCTTCCTGGGAGGCTTCGAGCCCGGTGGCGCCAAGGCGGTCGCCCACGCGGTAGCCGAGGCCGCGGCGGGCTGCAAGCTCCTCGGCAGTGTATTCGCGGGTGTAGCCCACCACGTGGGCGGCGGCCGGGCCGAGCGGATGCACGCGGAGCGACTCGAAATAGAGGACGATGCCGGGAAGTGGGCGGAGCTTCGCGCTGGCTTCCTCGACCTTGTCATCGCCGACCGGGCCGACGCGGACGCGCTGGGTGGCGCCGCCGGGCGCATCGAAGGCGCCGTCGACCTGCTCCTGCGTGAACCCGAACTCGACGAGGGCCCTGGTGAGAGATGGACGGTCCTGGATGAGGCTGCGGTTGAGGCCGAGCATGCGGATGTCGCGCGTGACGGCCAGTTCTTCGCCGTTGCGGTCGAGGATGGTGCCACGGATGGGGCGCTGGATGGTGCTCTTGAATTCACGGCCGTCGGCCATGTCGGGGTGGAGGGCGGAGGGTTCCCAGTTGACGACCCAGCCGCCGGGGGCAGAGACGAGGTTAAGCGTTGTGGTGTATTCGAGGTCGCCGAAATAGGCTGTAGTGGCCCGCACGGCGAGCCGCGCGCGCCCGGCCTCGGCGGATTCGACCGTCGCGGCCAGCGAGACGAGCGTCAGCTCGGCCGCGAAGCGCGTAAAGGCGGCGGCGAACAGTTCGGGTGGATTGGCCCGCTGGGCTTCTTGCGACAGGAGCAGGTAGAGCGCATTGGTATCGCCATCCGACCATGCCGCCGCGTACTCCGCGGCAGTCGCAGCTGGTGACCCGGACTCGATCGCGAGAGAGGGCCCGGCACCGGGGTTGTCGTCGCCGGGCGACACGAGGCAGCGCGCACCAGCAACCAGCAAGCCGCTGAGGAGCCCGACAACCACCGCCGACAGGAACACCACCCGCATGGCCATACGCCACCGATCCTGGAGCACCCCCGCCCTGGCGATTGTAACAGCGCTGGTGTTCGGGTTCGGTTTGTTCGCTGGAGCCTGCGGGGGTGACGACGACGGGGAGGATGGCGCCACACCCGGAGGGGCGGGCGGGCCCGGCCCGACGGTGGTGCGCGCGCGGCCCGAGGGCGAGCCGCGGACGGTGCGGCTGGGGCTGAGCTCGCTGCCGCCCGAGCTGACGAGCGACGCCTACATCCAGGCGTTCGCCACGGCGGCCCAGTACGCCGAGACCATCCTCATCCAGCGGAACCCGCCCTGGGAGGACTTCCTGCCAGGCGGCCAGATCTCGAAGGAGACGGCGGACGCGACGCGGATCGAGACCGAGTTGCTGGAACAGTATTCGGACCTGGAGTTGATCTATGCCATCGACCCGACCGACGGGGTGGTGCAGCGCAGCCGGCTCGCGAACCTCCCGCCGGGAGTAGATGCACAGCAGGGGTTCCTGGACCCGGATGTACGGAACGCGTTCGTCGCCTACGCGGCCTATGTCGCGAAGAACTACACGCCGGAGTACATGGCCATCGGCGTCGAGGTGAACATGACCTACGAGCGCGCCCCTGAGCAGTTCGCCGCGTTCGAGACGCTCTATGCCGAGGCTTACGCCATCGTGAAGGGCAACAGCCCGGAGACAAAGGTCTTCCCGACGTTCCAGCTTGAGGACCTGGAGGGAGCGTTCGGCGACGTGCATCCGCCCCGCTGGGAGCTCATCGACCGGTTCAGCGGCCGGATGGATGTGCTCGCGATCAGCACGTACCCGTTCCTCGGCGAAGTCCGCAGCGCGGCGGAGGTGCGGACGGATTACTACTCCCAGTTGAGGCAGCACTGGGACGGTGAGATCATCATCTCGGAGACGGGTTACCCCTCGGCGCCGGTCGAAGGCCGGGTGATCGTGGGCACCGAAGCGGACCAAAACGCGTATCTAAAGCGGCTGCTGGAAGAGGCGAACGCGCTGGAATTCAGCCATGTCGTCTGGTTCGCCGCGCTGGACCCTGCGTTTGCAGGGACGGGCGCTACGTCCGTGTTCCGGGACATCGGGCTGCGGCGCAGCGATGGTTCGAACAAGCAGGCATGGACGACCTGGGAAGAGTGGGCGCGGAGGCCGCTGGCCGAGTAGCCGGCGCCTACGTCGCGGCGGTCGACTCCTCGGCGGCGCCCGCATCGGGGTTGAGGGTTTCGGCGAGCTGGAGCCGTTCGAGGATTTCGCGGCGGGTGACGAGCCCGACCATGCGCCCGTCATCGAGCACGGGCACCTGGTTGAGGCGCTTTTCGCCGAGTAACACCAGGACTTCGACAGCGGGCGTCAGCGCGACCACGGTCACGATGCGTTCGCGCGGGGTCATCGCCGACTGGGCCGGTGTATTGGGCCACTCTTCGCGGGGGACGCGGCGGACATCACTGACGGTGAGGATCCCGAGGACGGTCCCTCCGTTGGCGACCATCACCGCGCGTTCGCCCTGGCCGACCATGTAGTCATCGACGACCGCCTGGAGGGGCGCCCCGGGGGTGATGCTGGGGAAATCAGCGCGCATGACATCGCGGGCGGTGAGCTTCTTGAGGACGCCTTCGAGCTGGAGGTTGGCGGATTCGCTCCGGGCGGCGCCCAGCAGGAACCAGCCGATGAACATGAGCCAGAGGCCGTTGAAGATGAGCCCGCCGAGCAGGAGGAAGAACCCGATGGCGATGAGCCCGTAACCGAAGAGTTCGCCGACATTGGAGGCGATGCGGGTGGCGCGGCGGAAGCTGCCTGTGCGCTTCCAGGCGATGGAGCGGAGGACGCGGCCGCCATCGAGGGGGAACCCCGGGAGGATGTTGAAAATCGCCAGAGCGGTGTTGACGAAGGCGAGGTAGAGGAGCATGGCCTCGAGCTTGTCGTTGACATCGCGGAGGGCGAAACCGGCGGCACCGGTGACGACCGCGATGAGGAGGCTGGTGGCGGGGCCGGCCGCGGCGATCTGGAACTCTTCGCCGGCCGAGGCCGGCTGGCGGCCGAGATGGGACACGCCGCCGAAGATGAAGAGCGTGATGCGGGGAACTTCGAGGCCGCGACGCTTCGCGACGAGGGCGTGGGCGAGCTCGTGGATGAGCACCGTGACGAACAAGAGGAGCGCGGCACTGATGCCAATGCCCCAATAGGCGAAGGTGCTCCAGCCTTCGTACTGGTCCGGGAAGAACCCTTCGGAGAGCGAGTAGGCGACGAACGCCAGGATGAGCAGCCAGGAGGGGTGGATCTCGATATCGATCCCGGCGATGCGCGCGACGCGAAACGAATTGCCGAACACAACCTCTACGCTACCGGTCGCGGCTCACCGCGCCAAGTAGCGCAGGCACAAAGGGGGCCCCCGCGGAGTAACTCCGCGGGGGCCGGCGGCGGCCGGACGGTGGGCCGGGCTACTCGACGATGAGCTTGCCGCTCATGTTGTGGCCGGGAATGGCGCAGTCGTAAACGTAGGTCCCGGCCTTTTCGGGTTTGAACATGATGAATCCGCTTTCGCCGCCGCCAATGGTGGCGTGGATGCCGAGTTCGTCGATATCGAACGTGTGGTCGTAGCTATCGGCGTTGACGACGCGCCACTGGACCACTTCGCCCGCCTTCACCCGCATCTCCTGCTGGATGAAGGCGTCGTTGCCCATGGCGATGGCGACGGGGAGGCTCTCGACGGCCTCGGTGCTGACGCGGGCGACGGCGCCATGCTTCGGCGTGAAGGCAACGGCCGAGCCGCCCGCGACGGCGCTGACGACGACGACGAGCGCGACGGGCACCCAGCGCGGCATGGTCCGCTCGCCCGGGGCCCGGCGGTAGTTCTGGATGGTTGCACCAATACCGGCCGCAATGGTCGTAAGGAACGCGGCCGGGAGGACGAGGACGTTGAGGACGAAGGGCTGCGCAACGTCGTACTCGTTGATGTGCCAGGTGAAGATGTACGGCAGTTCGAAGGCGAACCCGGCGAGCGCCACCAGCACAGCTGGAATGCTGGCCCAGCGCTTGCCGGTGAGCGGCAGCAGCGCGAGCGACCATGCGATCGGCACGATCACCATGTCGGGCGAAATGTCGCCGATGAGCACGAAGAACAGGTACAGATAGCCGAGGGCTACCACGCTCAGTCCCGCGGCGGCAATCGCCGCCAGGGGTGTGAACCGGCCCACCAGCGGCCGGCGGTCCACGGCCATGAAGGCCCCGGATGCAGTCATGTTCGTTTCCTCTCCCTTGCGCCCCGGGGGTTGGGTGTGTGGCCGGAGCGCCTCAATCAACGTAGAAGAGGCGGACCGCACGGTATGGCTCGCAGTTCACACAGCGGGTCGTACTTTGGGAGGAGCCTGGGCTTAGAGGAGGCTCTCGTAGGCGGCGCGGAGGGCGGTGACGCTGGTGCGGACAGGGCCGAACGCGAAGGTGTCACCGGGTACGGTCCGGCCGATGCGGGTGACGGGTACGCCGAGTTCGTTGCCGAGGTCGTTGAGGCGGGCCGCGCCGCCGCCCTGGCGGAAGGAGTCGTCCGGGATGCTGACGACGATACGGCCCTGGGCCTCACCGAAGAGGGCGGCATCAAGGCGGGCGCCGAGGGCGGCATCCCCTTCAAAGCCCTGGTCCCCGAGGACGGAGCACTCGGCCAGCGCGACTGCAAGGCCACCATCGGAGCAGTCGTGGGCGCTCAGGAGCAAACCCTCGGCGTGGGCCCGGAGGACCAGCTGTTGGAGACGCTTTTCGGCCGCAAGGTCGACCGTGGGCATACCCGCGACGACGCCGTGGAGGGCCTCGAGGTATTCGCTGCCGCCAAGGGTGGAGGCGGGCTGTTCGAACCCGGCGCCGAGCAGGAAGACCTGGCGGCCGGGGCCATCGAAGCCTGCGCGGAGCGCCTTCGACACATCTTCGAGGATGCCGAGCAGGCCGATGACCGGGGTGGGGTATACCGGGCGCCCAGAGGTCTCGTTGTAGAGGCTGACGTTGCCGCTGACGACGGGAGTTTCGAACTGGAGGCAGGCCTCGGCGATGCCCCGGACGGCATGCTCGAGCGTGTAGTAGACATCGAGCTTTTCCGGGTTGCCAAAGTTCAGGCAGTCGGTGACGGCGACCGGGGTCGCGCCGGTGCAGACGACGTTGCGGGCAGCCTCGGCGACGGCGATGGCGCCGCCCGCGTAGGGGTCGAGGAAGCAGAGGCGGCCGTTGCAGTCGGTCGCAATGGCGATGCCCTTGCCGGTGCCGGGGACGCGGAGCACGGCGGCATCGCCACCCGGGGGGACGACGGTGTTGTTGAGCACCTGGTGGTCGTACTGGCGGAAGACGCCGCGCCTGGAGGCGATGTTCGGCCGGGAGAGCAGCTTAAGAAGCACGCCGGTGGCCTCGCCGGGGGTGATATCGGGGAGGCGGCCGGGGTCGAACGCGTTGAGGGCCATCAACTCGGCGGGGCGGACGCCCTGGCGGCGGTACTGGGGCGGCTCGGTGGCGATCGAGACCGGCACGTGGGCGACTTCTACGCCGTGTTCGCGGATGACGACCTCGTTGCCATCGGTCACGACGCCGATGGGCTCGCAGTGGAGCTCCCAGTGCTGGAAGAGGGCAGTCACTTCGGCGACGTGCTCTTTCTTCGCGATGACGAGCATGCGCTCCTGGCTCTCGCTGAGCATCACTTCGTAGGGCGTCATGCCCTGCTCGCGGCGGGGGGCGTTTTCGAGGTCGAGAATGGCGCCGGAACCGCCCTTTGCGCAGCATTCGACGACGGAGCTGGTGAGGCCGGCGGCACCGAGGTCCTGGAGGCCGACAATCCAGTCGCCGTGCTCGGAGGCGAGTTCGTAGCAGGCCTCCATGAGGAGCTTTTCCATGAACGGGTTGCCGACCTGGACGGCGGGGCGCATTTCTTCGAAGCGGGCTTCGGGGTCGGTACGGCTCGCGAGGCCGCTGGCGCCGTGGATGCCATCGCGGCCGGTATCGGAACCGACGAGGAGGAAGACGTTGCCTGCGCCGCGGGCTTTGGCGCTGAGGAGCTTCGCCGTTTCGGCGATGCCGACGCACATGGCGTTGACGAGCGGGTTGCCGTTGTAGGCCGGGCTGAACACGAC
>JAHDWR010000023.1:8218-17990 GCA_023382755.1 Dehalococcoidia bacterium | reverse complement strand
GGCTTGCTGTTCTTGTAGCCGCAGTGCTCGCTCCAGAGTGAGCCGAACATGCCAAGTTCGACCTCGTTGGGCTCGCGACCGAGTTGCTGGACGAGGAGTTCGTACTCATCGCGTCGGAGGGCAACGGCATCGAGGGCGGCCTGATCGACTGGCATGGCGATAGCGTAGCGTGGGCGAGGCTAAGGCGTGAGCATCAGCGGGGCCCGTGGTTCACTCGAACAGGTAGCGCACGCCGCCGCCGGCGAACCCGCCAGAGAAGCGCAATTCCAGCGGCCTGGCGTCATCGGGGACGACAAAGACAGCCTGGACGGGGGCGCGCTCCCGGTCCGGCACGCTGACCGGTGCGGAACGGTTGCCGGCGGTCAGGATCTGGGCGGTCTCGCGGCGGGTCTCGCGACCCTCATCGCTTTCGAACTCATACTCGAGGCGGACGGCGCCCGCTTCGATGGTGGCGCCGGTCCCGGAGCGGTTCCAGACCTCCCATTCGAACACGATGATGCGCTCGCCGCGGGCGGGAGCGAGGACGAGGACAAGGTCGTCGCCGGGGTCATACGCGGCGATGAGGCTGAGGATGACCGGTCCGTCCGCGAGGGCCGGCTCGAAGGCGAGGCTGGGGCCGGGGCGTCCCTGGGCCAGTCGGTCGTAGTCGACGCGGTCGGTCTTCACACCACCACCAAGGGAGGCCACAGCGGCGATGAGCACGGCATATCCACCAGCGACGATCCATCCCCCCACGCCGGAAGCGACGGTGGTGGCGTTGCTGGCAGGGCCGGCGTCAGGGGCGAGCGCGTAGGGCGGGTAGCGGTCGTTGAACGATGCGAAGTAGGCGATCACGCGGTGGTACCAGCGCTGGACGCCGACGGAGAACTGGAACATGCCGCGGGGGTAGTTGCCAGTGAAGAGGATGCCGAACCAGGCCAGCACGGTGACGACGAAAACGGCCATGGCCAGGAACTGGAGCACGACGAGGTGGGGGAAGAGGAGGATGCTCTTCCAGAAAAGCACCCGCCAGCGGCTGAGGTAGCCCGAGGGCGGGTCGTCGAACTCGAGGGAGACCATGCTCTGTTCGCGGGAGAAGGCCGGGAACTGGTCGGTGAGGAGGGCACCGTAGGACCATGCGCGGGCCGAGTAGTCGAAGGCGCCGGCGAGGCCGTGGAAGAGCCACATGGGGTACTTCTTGCGCCAGAACACGGTCATCCAGCCGAACATGAGGGCGACGGTGATGAAGTACTGGAGCAGCCCCAGGACGAGGGCGATGGGGACGAGCAGGAACAGGCGGAAGAAGGTGCTCACCCGGCTCATCCGGTCGGGGTAGAGCACGTCGAAGGCCATGGGGTAGCGCTCCGCGGGAGGGGGCGGAGGAGGCGGGGGAAACGCCGGCACCGGGGGAGACGGTGGCAGCGGCACGCCAGCCGGCGGTTGGAGTCCGGGCGAAGGGGGCACGTCCATCCCCGGTGGCCCATCGGATGGTGTGGTCATCTCGCTCCTTCCCGCGGCACGGCGCGGCGCGGACGGGCCGCAGGGACCTGCCCGCGCCAGGAATGCTGGTATCGAGTGCCCGCTAGTTGAGGCTGAACGGCGGGTACTCGTCGGTGAGGAGCGCGGCGTAGGCGTAGTAGCGGGTTTGCCAGCGCAGGAAGCCCGCGACGAAGTTGTGCATGCCGGCCGGCACCGACCCGGTGAAGAGCGCGGCGAACCAGGCGATCAGGAGGACGACCTGGGCGGCGATCTGGAGGAAGTAGAGGATGATGTAGTGCGGGATGATCATGAAGATGCGGAAGAACACCGTCATGCGGTTCCGGCCCTCGGCCTGGGCCTCCCCGGCGAAGCGGATCGGGTATCCGGTGTCGGGCCCCATGGCGAACGGCGGATAGGCGCCGGTCAGCAGGTACATGTACCCGTTCATGCGGGCGCTCCAGTGGAAGACATTGACGACGAACGAAGACATGCCCGCCGGATAGGAGCCGGTGAACAGGATGATGAACCACGCGGCAAGGGTGATGAGGGCGGCAACGATACCCAGCAAGGCAACGATGATGGCATGGGGGATGACCATGATGATGCGGAAGAAGACGGTCAGCCTGCTCTGGGGCGCGGCCGGGTCGACATCCAACGTGAACGGATATGCGGGAGCCATGCTCACGAAACGGTTCTCCTCGGCCGGCCACCTCAAACGTTTGCGGCCCGCGCCTCTCCGGCTCTGCTCCGGATAGAGGATTTGTACGCCCGCATACACACTTTTGTAAAGAAATGGCATGGATAGGGGGCCATCTCGCGAGGGAACCGGTCAGGCGAAGCAGCCCATCTCGCGGGCGATAATGTGCTTCTGGATTTCGCTGGTGCCCTCCGCGATGGTGAGGGCGCGGGCGTCGCGGTAGTAGCGCGAAACGGGCGTCTCATCCATGAAGCCCATGGCGCCGAAGACCTGGACGGCGTGGTCGGCGGCGCGCTTGGCGGTCTCGGTGCAGTAGAGCTTGGCCATGGCGGCTTCCCTGGTGAACGGCATGCGCTCCAGGTGGAGCCGGGCGGCCTTATCGCGCAGCATGCGGCCGGCTTCGAGCTCGACCGCCGTATCGACGAGCATCCCCTGGACGTACTGGAACTGCGAGATCGGGCGCTTGAATGCGATGCGCGAGCGCGCGTGGGCGAGGGCGGCATCGAGGCATTCGGCGGCGACGCCGACGCCGTTGGAGGCGATGTAGACGCGCGTGAGCGCGAACCCGCTGCCGACGACCGAAGCGCGGCCCGACCCGCGCCCGCCAAGCAGGTGGGACGCGGGGACGCGGCAGCCGTCGAACGAGAGCTCGCGCGTATCGGCGGAGCGGAGGCCCATTTTCCGGAGCGGGGGGCCGATGTGATAGCCGGGCGTACCCGCCGGCACAAGGAACAGGGCAAAGCCTTCCTCGGTGCGGCAAAGCGGCGTGACGAAGCCGCAGTTCTCCATGCCAGCGTTGCTGATGTAGATCTTGGCGCCGTCGATGACCCACTCGTCGCCATGGGCTACAGCGCGGGTGCGGATGGCGGCAGTGTCGGAGCCGGCGTCGGGTTCGGTGATGGCGCCGGCGCCGACCATCTCGCCGCGGATGACGGGGCGGACGTAGGCATCAACCCAGGCGGCGCGCCCATCATCGGCAGAGCGGAGGAGCGACTGGGCGCCCTGGGCGCCGATCCAGAGGGTGAACCCGAGCGAGGCATCGACGCGGCTGACCTCTTCGATGGCCAGGCAGAAGGAGAGGGTATCGGCGTCGCTGCCGCCAAGATCAGTGGGGTAGAGCATTCCCGGGATGCCCAGGTCGCCCATGCGGCGATAGAGGGCATAGTCGAATTGTGACGTTCGGTCGCGCTCTTCAGCGCCGGGTGCGATCTCCTTGCGGGCGAACTCGCGGACCGTGCGCTGGACCTGGAGCTGCGCCTCGTTGTAGCCGTTCGGATCCATGGGCCCCCTCCGCCAACTCATCGTTGGGGCGGAGTCTACCGTTTGAGGGAGTGCAGGGGGATGCGGGCGATCAGCCTGCGAGGACGGCGGTGGCCTGGCGGAGGATGGACTCCCAGATGCGGTTGCCATCGGCGCCGCCGACGAGTTGCTCCCCGGCGCGCTCGGGGTGGGGCATCATGCCCAGGACGTTCCCGCGGGCGTTGATGATGCCGGCGATGTTGCGGGCGCTGCCGTTCGGGTTGGCGGCGGGGGTGACTTCGCCGGCGGCGTCGCAGTAGCGGAAGACGACGCGGCCGCGTAGTTCGAGTTCGTTGAGCGTCTCGGCGTCGGCAAAATAGTTGCCCTCGCCATGGCTGATGGGGACGTGGACGACCGAGCCTTCGGGGATGCCGTCGGCCCAGGGCGTCGACCCGCCCTCGCGACGGAGGTAGATCCACTCGCACCGGAACTGGAGGCTCTGGTTGCGGATGAGGGCCCCGGGGAGGAGGTGGCTTTCGCAGAGGACCTGGAAGCCGTTGCAGATGCCAATGACGGGCTTACCGGCCTCGGCGAAGTCGACGACTGCTTCCATGACGGGCGAGAAGCGGGCAATCGCGCCGCAGCGGAGGTAGTCGCCGTAGGAAAAGCCGCCGGGGAGCACCACCGCGTCATAGCGGGAGAGGTCGGCTTCACGGTGCCAGAGGATGTCGGCCTGTTGTTCGAGGACGTTGTGCAACACGTGGTAGGTGTCGCGGTCGCTCCAGGTACCCGGGAAGCGGATGATGGCGAATCGCATGCCCCGATTGTCGAACGCGGCGGGCCGAGTGTCGACCGGAGGTTACTGGCGGGCCGTCGGGAGGGGGGTTTCGCCGCGGGCGAGGGCGGCGATTTCGTCGGATGTGGGCGCGGGGTACTGGACACGCGGGTGGTAGACGGCGCGGAGGGTGCTCTTGAAGCTGGCCGCGACGGCCTGGAGCTCGCGCATGGTTATGTCGCATTCATCCAGCTGGCCCTCGGAGAGCCGCTCGGCGAGGACGCCATCGATGAGCTGGTCGATGGTCGGGGCGCCGTCGTCGTTGCGGGCGCGGACGATGGCCTCGCAGGAATCGGCGAGCATGACGATGGCGGCTTCCTTCGTCTGGGGGCGAGGGCCGGCATACCGGTAGTCGGCGAGCTGAGCGGCGATGCCTTCCTGGGTGGCGCGGCGATAGAAATAGGTTACCAGGCGCGTGCCGTGGTGCTGGGGGATGAAGTCGCGGACGACGGAGGGCAGGCGATAGCGCCTGGCGAGGTCGATACCGTTAGTGACGTGGGCGCGGATGATGGCGGCGCTTTCGTTGGGGGGGAGCTCTTCGTGGGGGCTGGGCGAACCATCGAGCATGTTTTCGATGTAGTAGCCGGGCATCATGAGTTTGCCGATATCGTGGTAATAGGCGCCGACGCGGACAACGAGGGCGTCAGCGCCGACCTGGGCGGCGGCGCGTTCGGCGAGCGCCCCGACGAGCATGCTGTGGTGGTAGGTCCCGGGAGCTTCGTCCTGGAGGCGCCGGAGGAGCGGGTGCTCGGACTGGGCCAGTTCGAGCAGCTGGAGGCGCGTCGTCACGCCAAAGACCATGGAGAGCATGATGAAGACACCGACGGCGAGGAGTGCGGCCCCGGCGCCGTTGAGGGTGGCCGCCAGGGCTATCCAGGCGAGTTCGACGTTGGCCCGCTGGGCGCCGACGAGCCAGAAGACCGCCATGACGGCACCGGTGGCCAGGGCGACCGCGACGGCGGAGAGGGCATAGCGGCTCAGGCGGTCGGCACGGTGGAGGACGGCGGCGCCGGCGAGTCCACCCGCCGCGTAGGCCATGCCGAGTTCGAGGGACTGCAGGGAGCCGACATAGGAGGTGCCGGCAATTTCGGGCGCGGTGCCGCCCACGAACGCCGCGAACAGGCCGATGACCACGGCGACAAGGGCGGCGAACGACAGGTCGGCGAACGAGGCGGCGATCATGGCGGCGGCGCCCACGGGGAGGGCGAAAGCGTAAAAGTGGCCCCCGGTGTCCGGGGTGAGGATCGGGAGCATGATCCTGGTCCCGAGGAGGACGGCGCCAATGCCCAGGGTGACCACGGCCATCCGGCGGCGGGCGGGGGCCTGGAACGGCTGGAACAGGTAGGCGTAGGCGCCGAGCAGGACGCCGAAGCCGGCGGCCATGATGGCGCCTCCGGCAACGCCGTAGACATCGATGCCGTCATCGACGACACCGGTGGCCTGGAGGGCCTCGATGTCCTGG
This sequence comes from Dehalococcoidia bacterium, assembly GCA_023382755.1. Classification (GTDB taxonomy): domain Bacteria; phylum Chloroflexota; class Dehalococcoidia; order Tepidiformales; family Tepidiformaceae; genus Amarobacter. The sequence continues at coordinate 12,299 of JAHDWR010000023.1, read as the reverse complement.
AGGGTGATGGGCTGGCCCTCGGTGACGATGACCTGGCCCCGGGCGATGGTGCGGACGACAGGCTGGACGGCGGCGATGGCAGCGGCGCGTTTGGCCTCGGTGGCCGTTACATCCACCTGGAAGTTGGCGATGACGAAGGCCCGCAGCACCTCTCGCATGGCGGTGAGTTCCACCGTGGAGGCCGGGGCGTTGGCCGGCTGGGCGAGGTAGTCATCGATCGCGGTGGAAAGCAGTTCGGGCCGGATAGGCGCCGACATCAGGACGGTGAGGGCGTTCACGCTCTGTTGCTGGAACGCATCGAAACTGGCGGCGCTGAGCTCCTGGAGGGCAAAGCGCCCGGAGCTGGCGACCGGGCGGGGAGAGGAGAGCTCGCCGACCTGGTCGATCTTTTGCTGGGCGGTGAGGTCGGTGCGTGCGGTGATTGCGCGAACCTGGCTGAGGTAGCGGTCGAGCCGCTCGGCCTGCTGATCGCGGATGGCGGAATCGACGGGGAGGGCCACGCCCTCGACGGCGGCGGCGGCCTCATCCCGGGCAGCCCGGGTGAGGGCGGCCGATTCAAACTGGGCATCGCGCGCGGCTTCGAACGTGGCGGGGGCGATATCGCCTTCGCGGAGGGCGCCATCAAAGCGGAAGAGGGGCACAACGAGGAGCACGGTGACGGCCGTTAGCACGAGGCCGAAGCCACCCGCGGTGGTACGCGACACTGCCGGGACGGGTTTGCGGCGGATCATGGATGCAGCCGCAGGATACCAGAGCGGGCGTTCACTGCCGGGAAGTGGGGCTTCAGAAGACAGTCCCCTCGCCGAGGAAGGCGTTGAGGGCGGAGAGCCGCTCGATAACGAGGAAGCCGGCGCGGTCGCTCACGGGCTTGTTGCGCTGGAGCAACACGGCACGCATGCCGGCTGCCCGGGCGCCGGGGATGTCGGTCACGGGCGAATCGCCGACGAAGACCGCATCGTGGGGCTCGGTGCCGAGGTCGGCGAGGGCGCGGCGGTAGGGGGCCGGGTTGGGCTTCGCGAGGCCGACATCGGCGGAGGACACGAAGCTATCGATGTAACCGGCGAGCCCGAGCTCGTTCACCCGGGTGGTGAAGTAGTGCCCGGGGAAGATGGCGTTGCTGACCACGGCGACGCGGTAGCCGCGAAACTTGAGCGACGAGAGGAGCGCGCGGGCATCGTCGTAGACTTGCTGGTAGCGGGTGTGCTGTTCGAAGAACAGGCGGCCGCAGGCTTCGACATCGTTGGTGCCGCAAGGCCAGCCGAGCCAGGTCATCGCTTCGCCGATGATCCGGCCGATGGCCGGGGAGGTCTCGGTCTCGCCCGGGGTGTAGGGCGGGAGCACGGACTGGAAGGCGCGGCCGAAGTCCCCATCGGCGGCAGCGACGCCGAGATATTTCCGAGCGTAGGCATCGACGGCGGAGGCGGCGACATCGATAGCCGCGGGGTTGTGGGTTACGAGCGTGCCGTCCCAATCGAAGAGGACCGCGCGGATGGCCATCTCAGGTGCCCAGGAGCCGGCGGACGACCTCGTTGATGGCGCGGCCATCGGCCCTTCCGGCGAACTGCTTCGTCAGGACGGGCATGACCTTGCCGATATCGCGGGGGCCGCTGGCGCCGGTTTCGGCGATGACCTTGCGGACGGCGGCCTCGATCTCTTCTGGGCCGGCCTGTTCGGGGAGGTAGGCTTCGAGGACTTTGGCCTCGGCGCTTTCGCGCTCGACAAGGTCCATCCGGTTGCCTTTTTCGAACTCAACCATGCTCTCGCGGCGCTGTTTGACTTGCTTCTGGATGACGGTGATCACGGCGTCGTCATCGAGGGCCTTGCCCTGGTCGATCTCGGTGTTCTTGATGGCCGCGATGAGCATGCGGAGGGTGGATTTGCGGACCTCCTCGCGGTTGCGCATGGCATCGGCGAGGTCGGCCTGGATGGTGTCTTTGAGGGTTGCCATGAGCGGGACTCCCGGAAAGCCGCGGGCCCGGCGAAGTGGCCGGGCCCGCGGGAGTGATCGGTGGATACCCGGCTAGCGCCTGCTGGCTGCGCGGGCTTCGCTGCGGAGCTGCTTCTTGCGGAGCTTCCGCAGGCGGGCGGCTTCCTTCTTCTTGCGCTTCACGCTCGGCTTTTCGTAATGCTCGCGGCGCCGCGCTTCAGCAAGGATGCCATCCTGTTGAACGCGCTTGTTAAAGCGCTTGAGCGCGGCTTCGAAAGCCTCACCATCGCCGACGATGACTTCTGCCAAGAGGAACGATCACCTCGCATTCTTGCGAAACGGAGTGCCCCGAAAGGGCCGCAGGTCACTAACCATACCACCCGGGTGTGCTAGGCGGAATTCGCGGCAAGACCACCTGGCGCGCCGGCATCGCGGATGCGCCGGTCGAGCCGTTCCAGGTGGTATTCAACCCAGATGGCCGGGCGCTGACTCTGGATGCCCGGTGCATCGTGGTTGAAGCGGTCCTGGCGCTTCCGGAGCGAGCGCGCCAGCTCTTCGTAGCGGGCGCGGAGGTGCCGGAGGCGGGGCATGTGGCCCTCCCAGTGGCCGTGGAGGGCGGCCGCCTGGCAGAGCGCGGCATGTTCGGCATCGATCGCGTCAAGGCGCTCGCGGTCGCGCTCGATATCTTTCGCGAGGTTCAACCACTCGGGAAGCATGCCGCCGTTCTGGAGGACGCGGAAGCCGAGCCAGTTGTCGCCGGCGAGGGTATCGCCATCGCCGAAGGCGAGCGGCTTGCCGGCTCCAGGCAGGTTATCGAACCGGCCGGCTGCCATGGCCTCCTGGATCTGCGACTCGATGGCCCGTTCGATACTCATCGCGGCAATTTTCCGGCAGCCCGGCGGGCGTGTCGACTCGAACGCGGCGAAGGCGGGCATTGCTGCCCGCCTTCGCGTGCTCAGTCCGTGGCCGGTACTGCTAGTCCGCCGAGGGGAGGACCTTCGGCTGGAGGAGCTCCATGGTCCGGCCATCGACGTTGAGAGCGCAGGGGCCGGGCTTCACGACGAGGACTTCAATGCCGGTCGATTCGTCCTTGTAGCGCTTGCCGAGCTGGACGGCTTCCATGCCGTCGGTGTTCACGGTCACCGAGGCGTCCTCTGCGCCGCGCATCTGCATGGGCGCATCGCCGCAGCGGAGTTCGCCCGCGCCGCCCTTGGTCACAATGAATTCCGCCACGCCGCCGGGCACGACGTATCGCTTGCCAGTCTGTGCTGCTGCCATCCCTAACCTCTTCTTGGTGGAGCCCCGGCCCACCGCCGGGGCGAGGATTATGTGCGGGATCCTACGGATGCTCCCCGTGGCGGTCAAACGAAAGGGGGCCGCGAAGGGCCCCCTGGCGTGGTTTCGGAAAGGCTGGAGTGTCTATTCGACCCAGACCCAGCCCTTCATGGCGGGGTGGTAGTCGCAGGTGATCAGGAACTTTCCGGGTTCATTGAAGGTGATGGTCCGCTTGTCACCGGCGGCGGGGCCGATGTCGGGCTTATCGGCGGTGCCGTTGATGGTGATGGTGTGGAGGCCGGCGACGTTCTCGAAGACGATGCCGGTACCCACGGCCACCTTGACGGCGCCGTTGTTGGAGCCGCTGCGCGTGCCATCGGCCTCGACGATCCAGTCGAATTCGGGGACGGTCTGGGTCGCGAAGATGGTGACGTTAGTGGAGACATCGGTGGGTTCGGTGGGTTCGGCCGCGGGTGTGGCACTGCCAACCCCGGGGAGCGTGTCGAAGACGCTCTGGGGGAGAGCGTACTGGACGCAGGCAGTGCCCGGGTTGATCTGATCCGGCGGCGCCGAGCCCCAGGAGTCTTCGGGAAGATGGAGCGAGGTCCCGATGGCGATCACGTCGTCGGACTTCACGCTGTTGGCCTGGGCGAGCATGCTGGCGGTGGTGCCGGAAAGCGTCTGCGCGACATCATCAAGGCTCTGGCCCTGGACGACGTAGGCATCGATTTTGGGGAGCTTGAGTTCGGTGACGTCGGCCGGGATCTCGGCATCGGCCTCGAGGTCCTTGACGGCGTCGTTGAGGTCCTTCAGTTGCTGCTCGGTGATGCCGTGGCGCTCGGCGACGGCGGTGACGGTATCACCGGCGGTGACGAAGTA
>JAHDWR010000023.1:0-8208 GCA_023382755.1 Dehalococcoidia bacterium | reverse complement strand
CGGCCGGACTCGCGGTCCCAGCTCTGGAGCTGGGGGAGTGCGAGGACCTCGCCGGGGAAGAGGCCGGCGCGCGGCTGGCCTTCGGGGGTGAGGAGCTCCATGGTGGCGACGCCGCGCTTCACGCTGAGCTTGTAATCGAGCTTGTTGAGGTCAGCGATGATGAGTGCGCCGACGAAGTGGGCCTCGGCGACTTTCGTAATGGTTTCGTTGTCTTTGTAGACCGTGTAGGCGTAGCCATCCTGGTCGGCCCGGAAACCGGGAAGGCGGATGGTGGAACCCTGCTTCAGGGTGCCTTCGAGCGGGAGCTTGTTGAAGGCGGCGAGTTCGGCGGGGCCGATGCCATGTGCACGGGCGATGAGGGAGAGGGTATCGCCGCCGACGACCGCGGTGGAGTGGAGGTTGAGGTTATGGGCGAAGTGCTCTGCTTCGGTCCAGCCGAAGCTCGTGGGGTTGCCGAAGGCGTCTTCACCGGTTGCCGGGGCGGTGATGAGGTTCACGAGGTGTTCGATCTGGATGGCGTTGAGCGCGCCGCCGTTGGTGTTGAGCCAGGCGGGCATGAGGGTGCCGGCGCGGCCGCACTGGAGGGTACGGCGGATGAGGTCGCGGTTCGCCTTGAGCAGGAGCGGGTCCTGGTCCTGGAAGTCGGCGCGGTTGAGGGCGGGGCCGACACCGCCATCGCCCTTGTTGCCGTGGCATGTGCGGCAGTTGTTGGCATAGAGGAGGGCGCCACGCTCGAGGGACTGGTCCTGGGTCCACTCTTCCTGGTCGGGAGCGCGCACGGGGAGGTCGATGGCGGTGTAGGCGGCGCAACCGCCGACGAAGATGAAGAAGAGTGCGACGATGAGGACGATTTGCTTCTGGGTATTCAATCGATCCTCCGCCTATCCGTTGTAGGTGACCGCGCGAAGCGGGTTTTCGTTGTTGCCGCTGGTGACGGCGCCTGTGTTGACATCGACAGAGCCGTTGCTGTTGATGCTGAGCGCCATGGTGTCCATGGGCCGGGGCGCGGGCCCAAAGACGCGGATGCCCGCGCGCGAATAGGTGGAGCCGTGGCAGGGGCAGCGGAACCAGCCGACGATGCCGGGGAAGTTCACTTCGGCGCCGTTGAAGCCGCCGAGCCAGGGGACGCTGCAGCCGAGATGGGGGCACTTCCAGTAGAGGGCAAGGAGGCCGCCTGTGCCGCCGACACCAAGCACGTCGCCTTCCGGGCCATCGAGGTTGACGAGCCAGAACTTGCCTTCGCTGATCCGGACGGGTTCGGCACCGGGGAGCGGAATGCGGTTGGCGGCGACGTTGACGGTGCCGCCGAAGCCGCTGGGCTTGCGCAGGTTGAAGAAGCCGAGGAAGCCGGCTGCCATGGCACCAGTCGAGAGGGCCAGCCCCGCGAAGACGCTGACGCGGAGGAAAGAGCGGCGGGCGAGCTTGCGCGCCTCTGACTGGCGGGCTCGCTCGATGCGCCCCGAAGCGCGCGGAGCGGCGGATTGTTCAGCTGCCATTGTTCGTTTCTACTCCTGCCCCGGTATGCCTTCGCTAACTTTCAGCTCCCACGGGAACACGAGCTCCTGGCCCTGTCCCCGGAATGCCGTGCCGGTCAGCGTCAGCACGCCGTAGGAGGCGACAAAACCGCCGAAGAGCGCCAGGAGGGCGTCGCGACGGGTGACGACGAGGCCCATCCTCCACATGGTGTAGATCATCAGGCTGGGGAGCCCAACGATGAACGCGATCGGGATGCCCTGTTCGACCAGCCAGCCGGGGAAATCGAGGTGCTGGAAGGTCGTGGGGCCGCCGGAGCCTGTGCCATCGAGGATGCGGAGGTTGAACGGGAGGTAGGTGATCTCGCGGGACCAATCGGGCCACGGGAGCTGCGACTGGATCGAGCGGACGTTTTCGAGGAACCGGAGGCTATCGCCGCCGGAAAGCTGGAACCAGTCGTTGAGGAAGAAGGCGACCTTGCCGGAGTCCCAGAGGATGAGGCTCCAGGTGCCGAAGAAGCCGATGGCGGCGGAGATTACCGTGATCTTGACCGCGCCTTCGGTGCCGAACCAGACGCCCTGTCCATCGTTGTCGCGGTCGAAGTAGGGGAACGCGCCGAGGATGACGAGCCAGACGGTGGGGATGATGATGCCGGCCATGGCGGCGTTCATGTGGAGGAGGAGTTCCTGCAGGTTGAGCAGGTACCAGGGGGCCTTGGACGGGTTGGGCGTCACGTCGGCGTTGGCCTGGTCGAGCAACGGGGCATTCATGACCACCGAGAGGAAGAAGAGGGTGATCGTGAAGAGCATCGCGGCGATGAACTCGATGAAGACGAGGTCGGGCCAGACGAGTACTTCCTCGTCGCGGGCGCGAGCCTGCGGGCGGGCGACTGGTCGGGCGACTACTGCGGTTGCCATGCTGTCCCTGTCCTGCGTGAAGTTCGGGGCCTAGAGCGGCCGGGCCAGGCCACCATCGCGGCGGATACGCCAGAAGTGGACGGCCATGAAGATGGCGGCCAGCAGTGGCAGGCCGATGACGTGAAGTGTGTAGAAGCGGATGAGGGAGTCGGGGCCGACTTCGAAGCCACCGAGCATCCAGAAGCGCGTCTTGGGGCCGAGGACCGGGGCCGAGCCAGCGATGTTGGAGCCGACGGTGATGGCCCAGAAGGCGAGCTGGTCCCAGGGGAGGAGGTAGCCGGTGAAGCTGAGGAGGAAGGTGAGGACGAGGAGGATGACGCCGACCACCCAGTTGAATTCGCGCGGGGGTTTGTAGGCGCCCGTGTAGAAGACGCGCATCATGTGGAGGAAGACGAGGATGACCATGGCGTGAGCCATCCAGCGGTGCATGTTCCGCATCAACTGTCCGAACTGGACGGTGGTGGTGATGTTCTGCATGTCGAGGTAGGCGCGTTCGACGCTGGGGACGTAGTAGAACATCAGGAGGATGCCGGTGACCGTCAGCCCCAGGAACATGAAGAACGAGAGCCCGCCGAGGCAGTAGGTATGGGTGACCTTGACGTGCGTGCGGTGGATGCGGGTGGGATGGAGGTGGAGGAACACGTTGGTCGCGACGATGAGCATCTGGTTGCGAGGCGTGTTCGGGTAACCGGTGCGGAAGATCGATTTCCACACGTAGTTGTGGAACATCTTGTCGTAGATCTTGTCCGCGAGCGTTGGTTTTGCCGGTGCTTCAACGGCCATGGGTCACACTACCTCTGCCACCACTGGCCGAAGAGCACGATCAGGGCCAGGGTCGCGACAATGGTGATACTGACGAAGACAAGCTCAAGCGTCTCGGCAAAGTCGTGCGGAAGATTAGCGAATTCCAACCGACCGGCCTCCCCCTCGTTCATTCCCGTGGGCACGGAGCCCCGGTGCCAGCGGACTTTGTGAATCTCGTAGCAAGGCGTGTTATACCATCGGCCCTACCCGCGATCAAACCTGCGGGGGTGCGGTTTACCCGCTGCCAGACGTAGGCGGGCACGCCAATTTGCATCCAATCCCATGCATTCGAAGCGCCTATCAGGGCTATCGGCGGCGGCGAAAGCGCATCCGGGCCAGCCCGCGGACGTCTTCGAGGGCCGTGCTGACGATTTTGACCTTGGTGTCGGTGTCTTCGACCCAGCGGACGGGAAGCTCGCAGATCGTGAGTTTCGCCTGGTGGGCGAGGATGAGCAGTTCCGTATCGAAGAACCACATCCGGTTCTCGATGTGGGGGACGACGGCCTGGACGGCCCTGCGGTTGAGTGCCTTGAAGCCGCACTGCGCATCGGTGATGCGGAGGCGGGGGAAGGTCAGGCGGATGAGCGCGACATAGCCGCGGCTGGTGATCTCGCGCTTGAGCTGGCGGTCGGTCTTCGAGCCTTTGGCCAGGCGCGAACCGATGGCGACATCGCAGCCGCGCTCCGCAACCATGGCGATGAGCTCGGGCAGATGCTGGAGGTCGGTGCTGAGGTCGACATCCATGTAGGAGACGACATCGGCTTCGCTCGAAAGCCAGGCTTCGCGGAGGGCAAGGCCGCGGCCCTTCACTTCGAGGACAAGTGCCTTCACGCGGGGGTCGCGGGCTTCGAGGCCGCGGGCGAGCTCGGAGGTGCCGTCGTTCGAGCCGTTATCGGCGACGACCAGGCGCCAATCGTATTGCTGGTGCTGGTCGAAGAGGGCCAGGGTGGTCACGACGCTCTGTTCGAGCACCTTGACTTCGTTGTAGACAGGGAAGACCACATCGACCGTTGGGCGCGCCGTGTCGCTCATGGCGGGCATTGTCGGGCCGGGCAGATAAACGCGCCATCGGCGGGACGACGAAAACGCCCACCGTTGCCGGCGGGCGTCGCGCAATCACATCCGGGGATTGGGATCAGGCCGCGGGGGTGCTGGCGTGGGCAGCGAGGCGGCGCTTGAGGCGGTCGGCCTTGCCGGTGTGGATTGCGCCCTGCTTGGCGGCGCGGTCGAGGGCGGAGTAGGCGCTGTTGAGGGCGGTCTTGATCGCCTCGGCGTCGCCAGAAGCGACGGCTTCGCGCACGCGGCGGACGGAGCCGCGGGCCAGCGTACGGCGGGCGCGATTGCGCTCGCGTTCGCGAAGGGACTGGTGCCACCGCTTGATAGCAGACTTATGGTGAGCCATGTGTATCTCTAACCCGGACGTGGAATGTGAGTGTCGAAGAAAGAGCGTATCGCGGCGGGCGGGCACAGGCAACGACCGTGAGCGGGACGGTCGAACGGGCGGCGGAGTTGGCGTAGCCTAACGGCATCTCCCGAGGTGACCCGCACATGCCCCTTCGTATCGGCCTCATCGGCGCGGGCGCGAACACGCGCCAGATGCACATTCCCGGACTCCGCAAGCAGCCGGGGGTGGAAATCACCGGTGTCGCGAACCGCAGCCGGGAAAGCTCGCAGCGGGTCGCCGACGAATTCAGCATCCCGCGGGTGTTCGAATCGGTCGAGGCGCTCTGTGCCGACCCGGACATCGACGCGGTGTGCATCGGCACGTGGCCGTACATGCACCGCGACTTCAGCATCATGGCCCTGGAGGCGGGCAAGCACGTGCTCTGCGAGGCGCGCATGGCGATGGACCTGGAGCAGGCGCTGGACATGCTGGCCGCCAGTGAGCGTCACCCGGAGCTGGTCGCGCAGCTCGTCCCCGCGCCATTCGACTTCCGGCTCGGGCCGACGATCACGCGTCTGATCGGGGAAGGCGCGCTCGGCGACGTGTACGAAGTCAGCGTGAACGTGCTCAACGGTTCGGGGCTGGGCCCGGCGACGCCCCTCCACTGGCGCCAGCGGGCCGACTACTCGGGCAAGAACGTGATGATGTTCGGGATCTTCGTGGAGGTCATCCACCGCTGGCTGGGCGACCACGCCGACATCCAGGCGGCGGGCGACATCGTCATCCCCGAGCGCCCGGACGCCGAGACCGGGCGGCCGGGCAAGGTCACGGTCCCTGACGTCTGGGTGGCGACAGGGAAACTGGCGAACGGCGCGCGCATCACCTATCACTTCAGCTCGATGGCGGCCGCGGCCGAAGGCAACGGCATCGCGGTCTTCGGGTCGAAGGCGACCCTGCGCTGGAAGATGGGCGACACGGCCGAGCTGATCGAGCACGGGAAGCCAGCGGTTCCCATCGAGCCCGACGCGGGCACAGACCGTGGGTGGCGGGTGGAGGAGGACTTCGTCGCCTCGGTGACGACCGGCGCGCCGGTGCGGCTGACGAGCTTCGAGGACGGGGCGCGCTACATGCGGGTGATCGACCGGGCGCACGAGAGCTGGCAGGCGGGGCAAAAGCTGGGGGTGTAGGGAAGGCCCTTACGCCAAACACCGGAGCGGCTGGTTGCCGTTGTAGATGAGCATCTCAGCGAAGAGCTGGCGGTAGTCGAGGGGGACGCCGAGGGGTTCGCCGCGCAACTCGGCGTAGACGCGGTGGAGGTTCGGCACCAGTCGCTCTCTGTCGTGCCAATCGGCGAACTTGCCGAGGTCGAGCGCGCCGGCCAACTCGAGCGGGGGCGTGCCCTTTTCGAAGCCGGCACGGGCGGACTGCTGCACCCAGAGCAGGTAGCTGCGCACCTCGGCGATGAGCTCCGGACCGCAGACTTCGCCGTGGCCGGGGACGATCGTCTCGGCGCCGAGCGCTTCGATACGGTCGAGCGCGGTGAGCCAGCCGGCGACCGAGCCGCCCAGCGCGAAGGGAGTACCGCCGTTGAAGATCACGTCGCCGGAAAAGAGCAGCTTGCGTTCGGGGACCCAGGCGACGATGTCGTTCGTGGTGTGCGCGGGCCCGACGAAGATAAGCTCGACCCTGAGGTCGTCGACGTAAACGGAGAGATGGTCGTCGAAGGTGACGGTGGGGGGCGTGATGGGGCAGTCGCCGAAGTCGATCATCGGGAAAAGGGCGTAGGAGGCATGGCCGCCGGCGATGACCTCGCGGCGGCAGCGCTCGCTGGCGATGATGGCGCTGGCGGGGGCGAACATGAAGTTGCCGTGGGTGTGGTCGCCGTGGCTGTGGGTGTTGATGAGGGCGCTGACCGGGTGGGGCGTCACCTCGCGGATGGCAGCGTGGAAGGCGCGGGCGCGCTTTTCGGTGCCGGTGGTATCGACGACGGTGGCGGAGCGGCTGCCGACGATGGCGCCGGCGTTGTTGAGGAACCAGCTGCCATCCATCTGGATGTAGGCGTAGATGCCGGGGGAGACCTCTTCGATGCGTGGCGGTGGTATCTCGGCGTGGGCGGGGACGGCCTGGCTCGACATGCAGCGGGCTCCGGATTGGTGGTGCGGGGAGTGTAGGGCATCGGCGCGGGGGCGTGTGCCTCTTCGGCGAGCCCGCCGGTATAGTCGCGGCCACGATGCGCGAGGCACTGACGGCGGTTGCGGCCCGGCTGCTCTTCGGCCTCCTGCTTCGCCGCGCGCCGCTGCTGGCAATGGATGCGGCGAAGCGGGCGGCGTTCGAATCGGCGGCTGCGGTGGTGCTGACGGGGGAGGGCAGGACGCTCGCGTGGGACCTCCCGTACCCGAAGCACGAGTTCACGCGGTACCTGGCGGCGCACCACCCGGTGCTGCTGCACGGGACGCCGAGGACAGGCGTCGAGCGGCTCGAACCGGCCGAGCAGACCCTGTTCGACGGATCGCGGGCCACGGCCGTGTTCGCCACCGACGATGGGATCTGGCCGATCTTCTTCGCGACTATCGACCGGGCACGCCATCGGGTGCCGTACTCGCTCCGGAACGCTGCGATGGTGGTGGAGCGAGGCGCGAAGGAGCGGCGCTACTACCTGTTCTCGATGGACCGCGACCTCCACGACGCGGACGTGCGTTGCCGCGGCGAAGTGCTGGTCCTCCCGCGGGCGACGTTCCGCCAGACGGGCTCGGGTGCGGTGCGTTTCCCCGAGTGGGTGAGCGATTCGGCGGTGACGCCGCTGGGGCGGGTGGAGGTGGGGCCGGAAGATTTCCCATTCCGCGGGCAAATTTCGGCGCACCGGTTGGGGGAATGGTTCCCGCTCACGTGGCTGCTCTACCGGCGGCGCACTCGGCGGTCGTAGCGCCGCAGGGCCTGGCGCACCCGGGCATCCTCATTGAAACCGCTTGATTCGGCATGGGGGATTACCCCCATACGGCTCCGTGACGCACTTCACAAAGCGCGGGCCGGGGTGGGTGATCCAGCGGAAGTGGCGGGGGAGGTCCGAACGTGACGATGGATGGGGACAACCGAGCCGGGGCCCCGGAGGGCCGGGGGCCGTGTAAGAGATCGCCCGGCGGGCGGTCTCACTTTCGAAACCGGGGCGGCAGGCCCCACGCAACAGGAGAGACACCATGACCCTCGCCACACGTGGCACATCGCACCGCCGCCGGGGACTTCTTGCCCTGGCGGCGTTCTTCGCCGTTTTCGGCGCCATCCTCGCGGGCGCCGCGGGCCGTCCGAGCGAAGACGCCCACGCAGTCGCGCTCCCGCTCCAGGCCATCATCCTCTGCAAGGAATACGCCTCGAACGGCCCGAACGACGACCTGGGGCGCACCTTCACGCTTACCCTGGAGCACGACGACAACCTCGACGACAACCAGCCGCCCTACACCAAGGACTACGCATTCCCGGTGGATGAAGGCGACGAGCTGTGCACGAAACCGCAGGAACTGCCTTCCAACGTGCATGTGACGGTCAGCGAGACGCTTCCCCAGGGTTTCGCCTCGAAGGCAGGCTATCCGCTCATCAGCCTCTACATGAACGGCCAGTGGCAGCCGCTTTCGGCCG
>JAHDWR010000022.1:19768-25563 GCA_023382755.1 Dehalococcoidia bacterium | reverse complement strand
TCGAGCGCGCCGCGCATCGTGTCCTGGGCGATCCGGTCTGCACCTACCTGGTCCCCGTCGAAAACTAGCGGTTCTCGCGGGTCACGTTCCGCGACGGCAAGGACACCCCGTGACACCTCCGACCGTCCCGAGGTGAAGCGTGCCATCCCCTGCGACCACCACCGGGATCGGCTCCCCGGTCGGCGCGGCCGCGGAAATGATCCAGTCTCCATCCGGTATCAACGCGCGCCCGGCCTCCAGAAGCTCGGGCTCGCATGCGAAGGTGTTTGTTCCCTGGACGGAAGCGGCCAGGGTGAACCGCAACACGGCCTCCTGCATGGTGAACTGCAGCACTCGTCCGCCGGGGCAACTCAACGTGCCCGGTGCCGGCGCCGCATAGCCCCGCCCGGACTTCCGCCACGAGACGACGCAGGCCTCACCAGGCGCCCCCGAGTCATGGCAGATCGTGAACGCCCAGCCACCGGCAGACCGTGGCAGCTGGCCGAACGTCCGCGCTTCGCTCACATCGAGTTCGCCCCCGGTGAAATAGTCCACCACAGCGGATGGCGGCAAGGGCTCGCGGGCAACCAGCAGCCGGCCCTCGGGTGTGAGCATGGCCGGATAGGTGAGCCCGGCCTCGTCCTGCACTTCGATCAGGACCGACATGCCACCTACGCCCGGCTCCGGTGATAGCGCGGCAATCGCACCGCTCGCCTGGCTCATCGCGCGGATGTTCCCGGGGTTGCCCCGGACCGAGAATTCGAGCGAGACCTGGACCCGGAGGTTCCTCTCGCCGGCTGCTCCCCGGAGGCCCAGGGAGAAGACGGAAGAGGGGACCAGCGTCCAGTCGGTCGCCGGCGAATCAAGCAGGTACCCCTCGCCGGTCAGCCGCACCCCGATGAGCGCAGCCCGGTTCACGATCTCCCCAACTGGCTCGCCCGGCGACCGCCCGGTTACGGCCAGGAACGGCCCGAGGTCGTCCATCTCCATGCCTGCGACCACGACGACTCCCGGTGCGCTGCGTGTGGGCGTGGCCGCCACCCGGGTCTGCCGTGCCCCGCGCGCCGCCTCGGTTGCGGCCACATCAGCGCTCGCGTCCTCGGCGCCCGGCGCGGCGATATTGGCGATGACCAGCAGCGCTACGAGCGCCGCCGCGATGCCGGCTGCGGCAAGCGCGAACCACAGCCGCCGGCCGCCCAACCGGCGCTCCCGGGTCGGTGCGGGATCGATCGTCCGGGTCCGGCGCTGCAGTTCCGCCTTGCGTTCCCGCAGTTCGCCGGTTGTGATGCCGAGCCGCACCGCAATCTCGGCATCGTGCAGGCCCTCGCGCATCAGCGCCGCGAGCAGCGCGTCCGAAGGCCGGCTCGTGTCCTCTCGTTGCCCGTCCATGCGCAGAGACTACGCCGCACAGCCCGCGACGGTTGGGCTAGCCTGCCGCTTTCCTGGCGTCGAACCACGCCCGCAACTCCCCAGCGTTCTCCCCCACCTTTCGGATCGCCGTCCCGATCTGCGCCATCAGCTCGGGCTCGTCAACGTAGTAGTTCCCGCTCACCTGGAACTCGACCTTCGCCATGCGCTCGGCGACCGGGCAGTCGCCTTTCCGGTACTCGATGGGCTCGGGCGAGAGCGCCCAGGGGTAGCCGCGGCCGAAGTAGTCATGGTTCTGGAACCGCGGCCGCAGGTACAGCGGCACCTTCACGTAGATGTTCGCGGCCACGCCCTCGGCTTTCAGCGCCTCCACGAACTCGTCCCGGGAGAGCGGTATGACGTCCGGACGGTACGTGAACGGGATGTTGTAGTAGGCGTGCCGGTCGGTCTCCAGCAGCGGGTCCGGCACATTCACGTACGGGACGTCACGCACCGCGTCGTACAGGCGCTGGGCGTTCCGCCCGCGGGCGAGGGTCCACTCCTCCAGGTACTTCAGCTGCCTGTTCGCCATCGCCGCAGCCATCGAGTGCATCCGGTAGTTGAACGCCAGGCTGTCAATCTTCTCCCGGAACTCGGGCAGCTCGAGTTCGGCGTACAGCCGCTGCGGATGGGTGCCCATGCTCATCGCCCGCTCGTAGATTTCCCGGTCGTCGCAGACCAGGATGCCGCCTTCCCCACCTGTCAGGTTCTTCGATGCCTGGAGCGAGAACGCCCCCGCCGTCCCCCACGACCCGAGAAACTTCCCGGCGTGCTTGCCGCCGTGTGCCTGGGCGCAATCCTCGATGACCGCCAGCCCGTGCCGCTGCGCGACCTCCATGATGCGGGTCATGTCGGCCGGGAAGCCGAAGATGTGGACCACTACAACCGCCTTCGTCCGCGGCGTAATCCGCCGTTCGATCGAGGCAGGGTCCAGCGTGAACGTATTTGGGTCGATGTCGGCGAAAACCGGGATCGCAAAGTTCTGGAGGATGCAGCTGACCGAAGCGCCCCACGTGAACGGCGAGGCGATCACCTCGTCGCCGGGCTGCACCCCCGCCCCGTGCAGCGCGAGCATCAGCGCTGCCGTGCCGCCATTCACGGCCAGGCCGTACTTGCGACCATGCAGCTCGGCGAACGCCCGCTCGAACTCGCCCTGCGTGCCCTCGGCCCCGACCGGGCAGAGCGTCTCTTCCGTGATCACGCGCGTGATTTCGGCCAGCGTCTCCTGGTCGACGAGCGGCCATGGCGGCGTGGCGGCGGTGACGGCGGGCGGGCCCCCAAGGAGGGCGGCGGTCTGGCTCATGGCGCGGAGTATGGGCAATCGAGCGAACGCCCGGCAACCTCCATTCCACGCATGACCGGCGAGGCCAGCGTACCCACCGGCTGTCTCCGGAGTAGCATGCGCGCCACATGGCCGATCAACCCTTCACGGCCGAGTCGGCCGCGGTCTGGAGCCTCCCTCGCCAGGAATCCCGCATGCGGACCTACCGGCGCCGGGCCGTCTCCGGGCCGACGTTCTTGCTCGGCGGGCTACTGGCGTTTGCTCTCGCCCCGGTCGCGTATCCGGTCGCGTTGGGCGTGGACATCGCCGGCAGGCGCCGAATGGCGACCGTGCGCGCGATCGCCATGGCCCACGTGTACCTTGCCTGTGAGGCCGCCGGGATGGCCGCCAGCGCCTGGATCTGGCTGACGCGCGGCTCCGACCGCGAACGTTTCCTGGAACGGAACTTCCGTCTCCAGTGCTGGTGGGCGGGCTCGCTCTTTCGCGCCGGCGTCCGGCTGTTTGGTCTCCGGGTCGAAGTCGAGGGCGACGAACTGTTGCGCGGCGGGCCGGTGCTCGTCTTCGCCCGCCACGTCAGTCCGATCGACAACCTGCTCCCGGCCGTGCTCGTCTCCGATGCTCACGGCATCCGCCTCCGCTGGGTCATCAACCGCTCCCTGTTGCGAGACCCGTGCCTGGATATCGTGGGCAACCGGCTCCCGAACTGCTTCGTCGCTGCCGGCACCGGCGATAGCGAGGCGGAGATCCGCAGGGTCCAGGCGCTGGGGACCAACCTCGGGCCCCGCGAAGGCGTGCTTATCTTCCCCGAAGGCGCCCTCTTTTCGCCCTCTCGGCTCGAGCGCGTCCTGAGTCGCATTGCGGGCTCCGGCGATGAGCGCCTGCTTGCGCGGGCCCGGCGTCTGCGGAACCTTCTTCCGCCGCGCCTGGGGGGGGCGCTGGCATTGCTCGAGGCGGCCCGTGGCACCGACGTGGTCTTTCTCGCCCACACCGGGCTCGAGGGAGCCACGGAGTATCGCAACATCCTCCGCGGCGGACTGATCGAACGCACGGTCCGCGTTCGTATATGGCGTGTACCGGCCGCCGAAGTTCCGCCTTCTCGCGACGAGCGCACCGAGTGGCTCTTCGACCAGTGGGAACAGCTCGACGCGTGGGTGTCCGCCAACCAGCCAGCCGTACTCCCGAGGTGACCCGTGCCCGATGAACTCTCGCTCGTCCTGCTCTGCTGCGCCGGGGCGATCGTCGCCTTGATGTTCACCACCTGGGTTGTGAGTGTGGCGATCAAGGATGCGAGCATCGTCGATATCATCTGGGGGTTCGGCTTTGTCCTCGTCGCCTGGGTCGCGTTTCTTGCCGGCGATGGGTACGACGGCCGCAAGTGGCTGATCACGTTGCTTGCCTCCGCCTGGGGGCTGCGGCTGTCCACGTACCTCTACATCCGCAACCACGGGAGGGGCGAGGACTACCGCTACCAGGCGATGCGCCGTAACTGGGGCCCTCGTTTCCCCATCATCAGCCTCTTCACCGTCTTCGGTCTCCAGGGCGTGCTGATGTTCGTCATCTCCATGCCGCTACAGGTTGCCCAGCTCTCGGGCATGCCGGAAAGCCTGACCTGGATCGACTACGCCGGCGCCGCGGTCTTCGCCATCGGGCTCGGCTTCGAGGCTGTCGGGGACTTCCAACTCGCGCGCTTCAAGGCAAATGCCGCGAACGCCGGCAAGGTCATGGACCGCGGTCTCTGGCGCTACACCCGCCATCCCAACTACTTCGGCGATGCCGTGCTCTGGTGGGGCCTCTTCCTGATAGCTGCCGCCCGGCCTGCAAATCTGCTCGTGGTTTTCAGTCCGACCGTCATGACGTTCCTGCTCACGCGGGTCTCCGGCGTGCCCCTGCTCGAAAAGTCGCTCGCGAAGCGTCGCGAGGGCTACGCCGACTACATCGCCCGCACCAGCGGGTTCATCCCGCGTCCCCCGAGGCGCCTTCGCGATCCGCGCTAGACTGGGAGCGTGCCCACAAGCTTCGCCGGCCGCGTTCGGGATTTTGCGATGGCGTTCGAAGGGACCCGAGAGGAGTTCTCCTTCGGTCCCGGCACCGCGCTCTACAAAGCCCCGAACGGCAAGATGTTCGCCATCGCCTCGGACCAGGACGACGGCACCCACGTCTCGCTCAAGCTCACACCGGCGGAATCAGAAGAAGCACTCACGCTTCCATTCGTCCGGCCCGCGCCCTACCTCGCGCGCAATCACTGGATCATGAGCATCGTTGCGACTGAGCCCGAGTTCGATATGACTTGCAGCTGGATCCGGCGCAGCCATGAGCTGGTGACGGCGACAAAAGCGCGGCGGGCTCCCCGCTAACGAAGAGCCCGCCGCGTTGACTTGCCGGAGACGGCCCTGCCTGGCCTAGATGCCGAAGTCCCAGCTGCCGCCGTCGTGGTACTTGTTCAAGACATTCTTGGCGATGAGGATGCGGTGCACCTCGTCGGGCCCGTCCGCGAGCCGCAGCGTGCGCGCTCCCGTGTACATCCCCGCCAGCGGCGTGTCGCCCGAAACGCCCATGGCCCCGTGCACCTGGATGGCCCGGTCGACCACCCGCTCGAAAGCGGCCGGCACATACACTTTCAGCGCCGAAATGATCGTCCGCGGGTCCTGCCCGCTGTCGATGATCTCCGCCGTGTGAATCGTCATCAGGCGGGCGGTCATGATGTCGATGTACGAGTCGGCGATGAAGCCCTGGATGAACTGCTTCGTCTCGAGCCGCCCACCGTGCACTTCCCGGTCGATCGAGCGCTTCACCATCAGGTCGAAGGCCCGCCACATCTGGCCGACGCTATTCATGCAGTGGAACACACGGCCGGCGCCGAGGCGGTCCTGGGCGGCCTGGTGGCCGCTCCCCGTGCGTCCGAGCTGGTTCGTCACCGGCACGCGCACATTCTTGTACTCAATCTCGCAGTGGTTCGAATCGTGCCCCCACACGGGGATGCGCCGCACGATGTTGAACCCGGGCGTGTCGGTGGGGACGATGATCTGGGTCATCTTGTCGCGTACGCCCCCGGCGCCGTCCGCCTCTTCGGTCCGGCACATCACGATGGCGAAGGCCGCGCCGTCGGCGCCGGAGGTGAACCACTTCC
>JAHDWR010000022.1:5701-19668 GCA_023382755.1 Dehalococcoidia bacterium | reverse complement strand
CGGCACATCACGATGGCGAAGGCCGCGCCGTCGGCGCCGGAGGTGAACCACTTCCGCCCGTTGATCACCCATTCGTCGCCATCCCGGATGGCCCGCGTCTGGATCGCGTAGGGGTTCGAGCCCGGGGCGTCCGGCTCCGTCATCGAAAAGCACGACCGGATCTCGCCGCGGATGCTCGGCTCAAGCCATTGCTTCTTCTGTTCGTCGGTCCCGTACTTGATCAGGATCGTCTGGTTGCCAGAGTCCGGGGCTACCACGCCGAAAAGCGGGTTCGAGAACGGGCTCCACGCCAGGATTTCGTTCATGTAAGCGTGCTTCATGAAGCCGATGCCCATCCCGCCGTATTCCTTCGGCAGGTGAGGGGCCCACAGCCCCGCCTTCTTCACGTTCTCCTGCACTTCCAGGCGCAGCCGCTGTGTATCCGGGTTCCGGTAGTCGCCAAGCCGTTCTTCGTTCGGGATGATGTAGCGATTGACAATGTTCGCCGTCGCTTCGCGGACCTGGTTGATTTCCGGGTCGAGGGTGGGGATTGGGGCGATTTCCATGGACGCTCCTCCAGATGAGCTTTGCCCCGGTAGTCTAGGTCAATCGCCCGAAGACAACCATGTGCTATCGCATGCGCAACGTTCGCCGAATCCTACGTGATCGGCCAGCGCGCACTGGCCTCGTAGGCGTGCGCGATCGCGTGGTGGATCCACACCTGGGCGACGATCTCCGCCTTCTCCATCTCGTATCCGCCCAGCGTGATCACTTTCGCCAGGTCCGCGTCGTCCAGGGTTGCCGCGAAGTCGGCCGAGGCGTTGTGGCCGTCGATGATCGCCTGGATCACCTCGTCCTTCGACTTCGCCTGCATCGTGGCGATGGCTGCGGCATTCCCCTGCGCGATGCGGTCGGCGCCGATACCGGAAAGCACGCCCGCGTCGAGCAGCGGGTACAGGCCGCTCAGCCCCGGCGCCGTCGCCGCGACATGCCGGAATGCGTCGCCGCTCGTCCACTGGTGGCCCAGCTGGTGGTCCCAATCCTTCGTGTTCCGGGCCGCGGCCGCCGCGCGTTGCCCGGCGAACCTGATGC
Source organism: Dehalococcoidia bacterium (assembly GCA_023382755.1). GTDB lineage: Bacteria > Chloroflexota > Dehalococcoidia > Tepidiformales > Tepidiformaceae > Amarobacter. The sequence goes on along the minus strand of JAHDWR010000022.1, from coordinate 18,597 downwards.
CCTCGACCAGCTCCTGCTTCGTGATCATCCTGCCCTCCTGCTGGGCCGGATTCTACCCGCCAAAGCGAAAGGTGCGCGCCGGGCCGGGTGCGCACTTCCTGGGCGGGTCACCGGGCTCGGGTGGAGCCTAGTCGAAGCCCTCGTCATCGGTGTCGACATCGATGCCCGAGCTGCCCGAGTCCAGCTCATCGCTGGTCTCGCTCCAGCCCTCGTCTGATTCCTCTTCCACGTACTCGTCGTCGCCGAACTCAACCTCGTCCTCGTCGTCGCGACGGAGCAGCCCCTTGCGCGTGTAGGCCCGGATGTCGGACGTCCGTCCCGTCGGGAAGCTCACCTTGTCGATCATCGACGGGTGCTTGAAGGTCTCCCGCAGCATGACCTTCAGCTCTCCGGAGGTGGTGACCATCGCCGCGCTGTACTGGTTGCCGGCGGTCATCATCTTCGAAAGCCGCAACCCGATGCGCGGTTCGACCATCCCCACGTAGTCGCCGTTCACCGTCAGGACGTTCACCGCGTTTCCCTGCACTTGCAGGGTCACGATGTCGCCTGCGTCCAGGACGGCGCTGGTCTCGGCGTTCGTGGCCTGGAGCCGGGCAACCGCCGCGGTGCCAGTCTCCTCAACGAACAGGCGGGTATCGAGCTGGCTCGGTGCCGCCGCCGCCGCGGCCGTGTCCTTCATGGTCGCCAGCCTGTCCAGGTTCCGCCGCGCGATGGTGTTGGTGGAGTCCAGGTCCAGCGCCTTCCCATAGGCGTCGCGCGCCTCCGAGACCTGGCCCAGCTCGGTCAGCGCCTTGCCAAGCCGGTTGTATGCCTCGGCTTCGTCGCCGAATGTCCGGATGTACTCCCGGTTCAGGTTCGCGGCTTCGAGCCAGCGGCTACTGACGGCGAGCTTCACGGCCTGGTCGCTCATTTGCTTTCTCAGGCGTGCGCGCTCTTCCAGCGACAGTGTTTCGAGATTTGGTTCGTTGCTCATTGGGTGCCTCTACCCCGCCCCGGCGAGCCGACAGGATACGTTGCTCTGGTGCGTGGGGCAATGAATTCGCCACTCTCGGTGCCAAGGTTTCGTCAATGCGCCGTATCGTCCCGACCCTCTACCATCGAGTGCATGACTGCACGTGCCGCTCTCGAACAGGTCGCGTCGGCCTGGCAGCTTGTCCGCGAGCGTTTCGGCGCCTACTCGCTGGTCATGCCCGGCACGCCTTCGTTCGTCTGCCAGCCGGAGGCCTGCGATGCGCACTGCTGCCGCGCGTTCAGTGTGACCATGGGCGATTCGGAGGCCGGCCGCCTGGCGCGCGAGACCGGCATGGCCCGCATCCAGTTCCTCGAGATCGAAGACGGCGAACCCATCGCCCTTCCCCTTGCGCAGCCCTTTCTTCTCGCCCGGGATGACGGCCATTGCCGCTTTCTCGGCCCGGCACTCGCGTGCACCGTCTACCCCGGCCGTCCAAACGCCTGCCGCCTGTACCCGCACTTCGTGGTCTACATCGATCCCGTGGCTGGCAGGGTCACCACGCCATCACCCGGCGAGGCGCTCCGCGCGGTTGAGGCGCTCCTCGCGGGCGAGGCGCTGTCGCCGGTGCCGTTGCTCCTCGGCCACGTGGAGTGTCCGGGATTCACCGGAGAGGCCCTCTCCGATTCAGCCTGGCGGGAACTCCTGCGGGCCACGTGCCAATTGCAGTACCAGACAGTGTGAAGGTGGCTGCGTTCGCGAAGGGCCTTGCAGCGTTACGCTTGGTACCCAGGAGCGTTTTCACACTGTGACTCCCCGCCAGTTCGCCATTCTCTGCATCCTCGCCCTCACGTGGGGCTGCTCGTTCCTCTTCATTCGCGTGATAGTCGATGCGGGCGTGGGGCCCCTCGGCATGTCCTCATTCCGGACGCTCCTCGGGGGGCTCAGCCTCATCCCGTTTGCATGGCACGCGCGCGCAGGCTTCCGTCAGTCTCGCGCCACCTGGCTGTGCCTTGCCGGGCTCGGGTTCGTGAACTTCGCGGTCCCGTGGACGATCTTTGGCATCGCGGGCAGCCGCGTGCCGAGCGGTGTCGCCGCGATAGCCAACTCCACTGCGCCGCTATGGGTCGCCCTCCTCTCCGTCCCGTTCCTGAAGGCCGAACGGGTGAGCGGCTTGCGCGCATTCGGCCTCGGGCTCGGTTTCCTCGGCATCATCGTTCTTATGGGCGACGACATCGCCCACCTCCACGGAGGCTCGGCGTTGAGCATCCTGCTCATTTTGGTCGCGACGTTCGCGTACGGAGGCTCCGCCGTCTTCATCCGGAAACATATGGCACACGTCCCGCCCATCGTGCTGGCCAGCGGACAGATCGGTTTTGCCACGTTGTTTCTTTCGCCGCTTGCACTGGCAACCGGTTCGTATGCCGGCGATTGGGATACGAACGTCATCCTGAGCGCGCTGGCGCTCGGTGCGCTTGGCTCGGGCATCGCCGTGGCGGCCTACATGTGGCTCATCCAGGAGGCCGGCCCGGTGAGCGCGTCGGTGGTCACCTACCTCATCCCCCCCGTTGGCGTGCTCGTCGGCTGGCTCGTGCTCGATGAACGCATCGGGTGGAACATGCTCGGCGGGCTCGCCTGCATCCTGGCCGGCGTCGCATTCGTCCAGGGTCTCCCGTTCCGGAAGCTCATCGGCCGGCAACCGGCCGCCCCGCTCCCGGCTCCCGCCGGAGGCGACTGACCGCGAGCTCGTCCCAGCCCTGCTAAGCTTCGGCCTATGAAGCGCCTCCACATCCGCCCCGAAGTCCAGGCGATCCACGAGCGCATCGTTTCCATCCGTCGCGACTTCCACGAACACCCCGAAGTGTCGTGGCAGGAAACGCGCACACAGGCGCGCGTGCTCGAACACCTCCGCGGGCTCGGACTCGCGGACGTCCGCCCCATCGCGAAGACCGGCGCAACCGCCCTCATCGAGGGCCGCAAACGCGGGCCCTGCGTCCTCTGGCGCGCCGATATGGATGCGCTCCCCGTCCCCGAAAAGAGTTCGCTCAGTTTCGCATCCACGAACGAGGGCGTCATGCACGCCTGCGGCCACGATGCCCACATGGCCATCGCCCTGGGCATCGCCGAAGTGCTCGCCGCCCGCCGGGACTCACTCCCGGGCTCGGTCCGCATGGTCTTCCAGCCAGCCGAAGAGGCCGCCGGCGGCGCCCAGGCCTGCATCGCCGATGGCGTGCTCGATGCTCCCCATGTCTCCACGGCTCTCGGTCTCCACATCAGCGCCGATATCCCCATCGGGGCCATCAACGTCGCGCCGGGCCCCTTCTTCGCGGCCCCCACGGCGTTCCGCATCTCCATCGAAGGCCGCGGGGGCCACGCCGCCGCTCCCCACCAGTCGATCGACGCCGTGGTCGTCGCCGCCCACGTCGTCACGGCCCTGCAAACCGTGGTCAGCCGCTCGGTCGCGCCCTCGGAGTCGGCCGTGCTCACCGTGGGTAAGGTCGCCGGGGGCTTCCGCGGCAACGTGATCGCCGAATCCGCCACCATGACGGGCACAATTCGGAGCTACACCGACGTTGTCCGCGAGGCGATGCTCCAGCGAGCCGAGCAGATCGTCGCGGGGGTGTGCGCGGCCTTCCAGGCGACCTACACCTTCGAGCATTCAACGAGCTGCCCGCCCCTGGTGAACGACCCCGCGGTGACCGCGTTCGTCCACGAGGAAGCGTCTGCCTTCTTCGGCACCCAGGCCATCGTCTCGGCAGCCACGATGGGCGCGGAGGACATGGGAGTGTTCCTCCAGGAGCGGCCGGGCTGCTATTTCTGGCTCGGCGCCCGCAACGAAGCCAAGGGCATCGCCGGTCGCCACCACGACCCCGCGTTCGTGATCGACGAGGATGCGCTCGCCGTCGGGGTCGAGTTCGGGCTCCGCCTCATCGAGGGGCGACTCGGGGCTCGCTGAGCGGCCCCCGCCGTCACCGTCTGGCTATTCGAAAATCCACTGGTCCGTGTCGCGGCTCCAGCCCACCACCTCTGCCGGCTTGAAGAACAGCCTGACCTCGCGGGCGGCGCTCTTTGGGCTGTCGCTCGCGTGGACGAGGTTCCGGCCACGCTCAAGGCCGAAGTCGGCCCGGATGGTGCCCGGTGCCGCCGCCGCCGGGTCCGTCGAACCGATAGTTGCCCGGACCACCGAGACCGCATTCGTGCCTTCGAATACGGCAGCCACCACGGGGCAACTGGTGATGTACTCCACCAGGCCCTCGTAAAAGCCTTTGCCTTTGTGTTCGGCGTAGTGCTTCTCCGCGAGCGGGCGGCTGATGTGGATGAGCTTCATCGCCGCGATGCGAAGGCCGCGCCGTTCCAACCGGCCGATGACTTCGCCCGCGAGCCCGCGCTGCATGGCGTCCGGCTTGACCAGCACAAGAGTGCGTTCACGTGGTTCCACGATTTCCTCCAGGTGTCATGAAGCGGCGCGCACCTGCCGCCGCGAAACGGTGATGTTTGGTTCCCGCAGGTAGAAGGCGTCAGCCCCGGCGGTGAGCTCTCCTGACCGCATCCTCGGGCCGCGATCGCGAAGCGCGGCGATCGCGCGCTGGAGGGGAGTCACTTCGATGCCTCCCAGCCGCGCGGCGCCCTCGCCCCGGGCACTGGCCCCGAGATCCCCCGGCACGGTAATCGCGACTGTTCCAGCGGCGGCTCCGCCTTCGAACAATTGGGCGGCGAACTCCCCGCGCCCGGCCGGGTGGACCGCCATGAACGTTCCACGCTCGCCTTCTTCGCGCCGGGCGAGGGCGACTGCCTCGAGGGTGCCGATCCCGTAAACACCGGCCCCGCGCGCCAGCGCCAGCCCTTCGGCCGTCGCGATCCCTACCCGGATCCCGGCATACGCTCCCGGGCCTGTCACCACCAGCAAGGCGTCCAGCGCGGCATCATCCCCAAGCAGCGAGGCGATCGCCGGGAGCAGCAGCTTCGAATGGTCCTGGGCGGCTTCCGCCTCAAGGCTGGTGACAAAGCCGTCGCGGTCAACCGCCAGGGCGAAACGGTCAGAAGCCGTGTCGATGCAAAGGATCGTGCTCACGCGGCCCCGAGGGAGGCGACCAGTTCGTCTCCGCGCGGCCCGCGCGGAATGAATTTCAGGCTCCGGCTCCGCGGCCCGAGCGTTCCTGCCCGGAGCTCGATGACGAGTCCATCGCCCGGGAGCAATTCCGCCCCGCGTTCGGGCCATTCGATCACCAGGACGCCTTTTTCCGCATAGTCCCAGAGCCCCAGTTCGTCGAGCTCCTCCACATCCTCTATCCGGTACAGGTCCACGTGGTAAAGGGTCTCTCGCCCTTCGTACTCGTTCATCAGTACGAACGAAGGGCTGTTTACCTGGCCCGTACACAGGAGGCCCCGGCCGATCCCCTGCGTCAGGCAGGTCTTGCCCGTGCCAAGGTCCCCACTGAGCAGCAGGATGTCGCCCCTGTGGAGCAACTGGCCGAGCCGCTCGCCCAGCTGCCGGGTCTCTTCTTCGCTGGCCGATCCGAGTTCAAGGTCGTGCTGTTCACCCATCGCCGCCAGTATAGGCACGCCCCCGGTTATGCCATACGCGGGCCAAACCCCTGCCTTTCCCCACAGCCCTCCTTTGCGGGGCCAGCCAATCGCCTTCGCATATGGCGCCCGGGCGCGACTGTTCTCCCCCAGACGTGAGAGTTGACGTTGCGAAATTGTCGCAACGTGGCAGGTCGATTGACCCGAAGCGATTGCCTCCGTAACTTGGAAGAGCAGAATCTGGCCCCCGTCCCCATGACAGCGGGCCATCCCAACGGTCCACCTGGAGTCGAAACACCAATGATTAAAGCTACGTCCGAAACCGGAAAAGCGCCTGTCTCCGCGAGCCTCGGCAACCGAATCCGCACAGCCCGCCGCGATGCCGGTATGAGCCAGGGCCAGCTTGCCCAGTCGCTCAACACCACCCAGAGCGCCATCAGCCTGTACGAGGCCGGCCAGCGCTCCGTCGGCATCGACATGCTCCTCAGCGTCGCCCGCATCCTCAACCGCCCGCTGCACTACTTCCTCGGCGAAGACGGCGACATGCTCTACGTCAAGGACAGCGACATCGCCGAACTCATCGGCGAACTCGAAAAGCACCCGGAAGACCTCCCCGAGCTGCTCTCCTACTGGAACTTCCTCCGCTGGCGCCGGATGTCTTCCAACGGTAACGGCCGCCACTAGGCTGTACCCTGCATGATCACGGCCGGGCCTCGTGCCCGGCCTCTTCGTGTACACGGACGTGATCCATGCGCCGTCTCTGTGACGTTACCGATGCCCGCCGGCTCCTCAATCCCGGCCCCGTTGCCATTGTCACCACGTCGTGGCGCGGGATAACGAATGCTGCTCCAATCGCCTGGCTCGCTCCCCTCTCCATGGAGCCGCCACTGGTTGGCTGCGTCATCCACCCCCATCGCCACACCGCCGACATGATCCGCTTTAGCGAAGCCTTCGCGATCAACATCCCTGGCCCGGCGCTGCTCAAGCACACCGCGTTTTTCGGCAGCCAGACGGGTCTCAACACCAACAAGATCGAAGCCTCGGGACTCGAAGTCTTCAGCCCCCTCGCCATCGATGCGCCGCTCCTCGAAGGTTGCCTCGCCTGGATCGAATGTACCGTCCAGGACGTCATCCGCACCGGCGACCACACCCTCTTCGTCGGCAGCGTCGTGAAGGTCCAGGCGGACGACGAGGCCTATGCCCAGCAGTGGCTCCTGAAGGACCGCGAAAATAGCCCCCTCACCTTCATCGGCGGCACCCGCTACGCCGTCATCGGCGACCCGATGGACGCCCTCGTGGAGGTCGACATCAACGGCGGCCTCATCGTCGAGACCGCAGAGGAACGCGAGCGGCGCCAGGAGCTCGAGGCGCTGGAGCGCGAGAAGCGCCGCAGCGAAGGCGAAGAGGGCTTCGACCAGATGAAGCGCTCCGAGGAGTCGGACCACAAGACCCAGTTTTAGACCCCGGAGACGCCGAGAGGGCAGGCTCCACCTGAGCCTGCCCTCTCCCGGGTGATTGGCCGAGATTACCGGCTGGCGACCGGCACGTACTCCCGGTTGGCCGCGCCTTCGTAAAGCGCGTTCGGGCGGACCAGCCGGTTGTCCGCGTACTGCTCCAGCATGTGCGCCGTCCACCCCGTGATCCGCGACATCGCGAAGATCGGCGTGTACAGGTCGCTCGGGATCCCGAGCATCTTGTAGACCGAGGCGCTGAAGAAGTCGACGTTCGGGTATAGCGGCTTCCCTTCCAGCTTCCGCGCCAGGTAGTCTCGCAGCTTCAGCGAGAGGTCGAAGTACTTCCGGTCCGGCGAGGTTTCGGCCAACTGGTGGCCCAGCTTCTCCAGGATGATCGCGCGCGGGTCGGTCGTCTTGTAGACGCGGTGGCCGATTCCCATGACGCGTTCGCCGCGCCCGAGCATGCCCTCCACATGGGGGGCGATATTCGCTTCGACACCGATCGCCTCGACGGTCTTGTAGACGGCCTCGTTCGCGCCGCCGTGCAGCGGGCCCTTGAGCGTGCCGATCGCCGAAGCCGTCGCCGAATACATGTCGCTCAGCGTCGAGGCGGTGACGAGCGCCGAGAACGTCGAGGCGTTCATTTCGTGTTCGGCATGCAGGATCATGGCAACATCGAACACGCGCGATTCGAGCTCGTTCGGTTCGCGCCCGTTCAGCATCCAGAGGAAATTTGCCGAATGCCCCAGGTCGTCGCGCGGCGGCACCGGGTCCAGCCCCTGCCGCAACCGGTGGAACGTCGCCAGTACCGTCGGCATGCGTGCGGTGAGCAAGGCCGCGGTGCGCTTCAGCTGGTGGTTGGTCAGGTCGCTGGACTTAGGGTCGAGTGCCCCGGCGATGATGACGGCGATCTCCAGGGCGCGCATGGGCCGGATCTGCCCGATGATTTCGCGGAGCACGCGTGCGTTCAGGTCGGAAAGCGGACGCTGTTCCCGGAGCTCTTGTTCGAGGGCGGCCAGTTCGCTCTTGCTCGGCAGCCGGAGGTTCCACAACAGGAATGCAACTTCTTCGAAGGTCGAGTGTTCCGCCAGGTCGTAGATGTTGTAGCCGGAGTAGATAAGCTCGCCTTTTTGGCCATCGATTCGGCAGAGCTTGGTCGCGGTGACGTTGACGCCCTCAAGGCCTCGGGCGACGGCTTCGGACATGGGCGGACTCCTCAGATCAGGATTGTATACAGCCCGCGCATTCTACCACCGCCTGCCTCACCTGTCCGGCATCGAAAGGGCGCGAAAGGCGCTAGATCCGGTCGGCGACGAGCGTCCCCATCTTCGCCGTGTCCACCACCTGCGCACCCTTGCCGGCAATGTCCGGCGTCCGGTACCCATCCTTGATGACGCCGTCGACGGCCGCTTCGATCGCGGTCGCTTCGGCTTCGAGCCCCAGCGAAAGCCGGAGCATCATGGCCGCGCTCAGGACCATCGCCAGCGGGTTCGCCTTCTTCTGCCCGGTGATATCGGGCGCGCTCCCGTGGATTGGCTCGTACAGCCCGATCCCGGTCCCGTCCTTCCGCCGCCGCCCCAGGCTGGCCGAGGGCATCATCCCCATGGAGCCCGCGAGCATCGCGGCTTCGTCGGTCAGGATGTCGCCGAACATGTTCTCCGTCACGATCACGTCGAAGCTGGCCGGGCGCCGCACCAGGTACATCGCACAGGCATCGACCAGGATGTGCTCCAGCTCCACGTCCGGGTACTGCCGCCCGACTTCCATTGCGACCTCGCGCCAGAGCTGTCCCGTCCGAAGCACGTTGGCCTTGTCGACGCTCGTTACCTTCTTTCGCCGCTGGCGCGCCAGCTGGAATGCCACGTGGCACACCCGCTCGACTTCCTTCTCGCTGTAGCGCAGCGTATCCACTCCCTGGCGGCCGCTGGCGTTCTCCCAGCGCTTCTTTGGCTGGCCGAAATAGAGCCCACCGGTGAGCTCGCGGATCACCACCATGTCGACGCCTTCGAGCACCTCCGGCTTGAGCGTGCTTTCGTCGATCATTTCGCTGTGGATGCGCACCGGGCGCAGGTTCGCGAACAGCCCGAGCTGCTTCCGCATCCCGAGGATGGCATCTTCCGGCCGCACGGCCGCCTTTGGGTCGTCCCATTTCGGTCCGCCCACCGCGCCGAAGAGCACGGCCCGCGAGGCCTTCGCCTTCGCGACTGTCTCCGGCCGCAATGCGACGCCGTACTTGTCTATAGCGGCGCCACCGATGGTCTCTTCGTCGTACTGGAACTCGTGCTTGAAGTGCTTCTCGATGCGGCCCAGGACCTTCAGGGCCTCTTCCATGACTTCGGGCCCAATGCCATCGCCGGGTGTGAGCAGGATGCGGTACGTGGACATAGTGGCCGGATCGTAGGGCTCCGGCACACACCCGTCCAAGAGTCGTCCGCTATCGCTCCGATAGCCGGGCCAGGGCCTGCACCCTCCCGATCTCACCGGCGAACCGGTCGACCGCGAACCAGTCGGTGTATTCGTAGTCGCGCGAGGTGTCGGTGTCGCCGCCGGCCTTGGCCACGATTGCTTTGAGCATCCGGCGCTTCAGCCAGTTGTACTCGCGGTACATGAGCGCCCCGGCCAGGCTGGTCGACCCCACGGGGTGCCACCCGGAGGTCTCCAGGAATCCATCGATGATTGCCTGGGCCGCCGCGTGGCCGTCGGCAGTGAGCCCGCCTGCTTCGCTCAGGCTCACCCCGTAGAACCATGACGGCATCGCATTGAGCGTCGCCACATGCCGTGCCACCCAGCGCGTCACCTCGCCCTGGTACTTCCCGAGGTGCACCGAGGCCCCGACGACCACGCTGTCGAAGTCGCAAGGATCCGGCTGTTCCCGCTCGAGGTCGGCGAGACTGGTCGTGTGGCCAGCCTCCGCGAGACGGGCCGCGATTCGTTCCGCGATCCGGGCCGTCTGGCCCTCGGTCGTCCCGAATGCGATCAGGATGTGCATCCCCGGTCTCCTTCAGTCTTCCACGTCTACGTCGCCCCCGTCGTGGGGCAGCATCATGTCCGGCGCCTCGTGCACGAAGGGCGTCGCGACCTGATCGTCCGCGGCCAGCGGCGGAATCGAGATGTTCATCAGCAGCGCGTCGGCCCCCACCGGCGTGGCGCTGTGACGGGCCCCCGGCCAGATCGCCATCGCCCCGTAAGGCTCAAGGAGCGTCTCCGCACCGTCGACATCGACCACCACCGACCCTTCAAGCGCGACATAAATCTGCATGGACCGGCGGTGCACATGCCCCGCGACGGCGTCACCCGTCGATGCCATGCGAAACACGCGGACGCTCGCCGTCGGGCATTCGAAGTCCTGCAGGATCTGGTACAGGCCAACCGGGGTGGGTCGTGGGCTGGGCATGGAACTCTCGTCTCCTGTTTCGTCGTGACTCCAGTCTCTCGCGGCGGTCAACCCCGCGGCATGGCTGAACGGCCGCATTGAACGGGACCGGCCGGGCGGTGATGATCCCCCACCACCACCGGAGGCCCACCGTGTCCATATCCGCTCGCCTGCACGAACTCGGCATCGCCATCCCGTCCGCTCGCCCGCCTGTGGCGAACTACGTCCCGGCCGTCACCACCGGCAACCTTGTGTTCCTTTCGGGCCACGGCCCCTACCTGCCCGATGGCTCGCTCGTCACAGGCCGCCTGGGTAAGGACCTCACCGTCGAGGAGGGGTACGCCGCGGCCCGGGCGACCATCCTCGCCTGCCTCGCCTCGTTGCAGGCGGAGATTGGCAGCCTCGACCGCGTGACGCGCGTTGTGAAGCTGCTTGGCATGGTCAATTGCACCGGGGAATTCAGCCAGCATCCCCAGGTCATCAACGGCGCAAGCGACCTGCTCGTCGAGGTCTTCGGCGACCGCGGACGCCATGCCCGCTCGGCCGTGGGCATGCAAATGCTCCCGATGAACATCGCCGTCGAAATCGAACTCGTTGTGGAGATCGACTAACCTTCGCTGCCCGGCTCTGGCCTCCACTCGACGGTGCGGTTCAGGGCCCGCCCAAGCCTTCGCAGGTACTCCGCCCGCGGGATGGCCACACCGCCCATTCGCACCGTGTGGTCCGTCAAGACCTGGATGTCGATCACCTCGATGCCGATGCGGCGGGCATGCTGGATCAGCGCGACCATGGCCACCTTCGAGGCATCCGTTTGGCGGTGGAACATCGATTCCGCGCCGAACATGGCGCCAACCCCGACCCCATACAGCCCCCCCGCCAGCGCGCCCTCGCTGTCCCACACCTCCACGCTGTGCGCCCAGCCAAGCGCATGGAGCGCCACGTAACCCCGGACCAGGGCGGGCGTAATCCATGTCCCTTCCCCCGGCCGGTCGGCGCAACCGCGCATGACCGCCTCGAACGCCGCGTCGATCGTCACCCGGAACCGGCCGCTTCGCACCGTCCGGCCCAGCCGCCGCGAGATGACCAGTCCATCGATCGGGAGCACCGCCCGCGGGTCCGGCGAAAACCACAGGTACTCCTCTTCCGGGTGGGGCCAGGGGAAGATCCCCGCGCGATAGGCGGCGACGATCGTCGGCGGCTCGAAATCCCCGCCCGCGGCCGCGGGACCATCGGGCGGCGCCTGCCCCACATCGGGGAAGTGCCAGGGACACGGTGGCAGCGCCTGCGCCGGGCACGGCGTCGACACCTCGATGGCGATTTCCACCGCGCGCCCGGTGGAGTCCCGCAGCGGCCCCTCGGCGCCCATCACTCGGCTGCGCTGGCGGGCGGGCTTGCGCCGATCACGAACGTCACCATCCCGCGTGCCACCAGCTTTCCCGCTCCGGTCACCACGTCGACCTCGGTGAAGATGGCTGTGCGGCCTGCCTTTACTACCCTCGCCGTTGCGATGAGCTCGCCACCCGTCGCCGGGGAAAGGTACGTCACGTGGAGGTCGCTCGTTGCGTGGGGCCGTGCCGCGATTTCGGCGGCCCCGCGAGTCGACCGCACCGCGCCGCCGGCCGCGGAATCGATCAGGCTGGAGATCACCCCGCCATGGACGACGTGGTTGTAGTTCAGGTGGTGATCCCTGAGCGCTATCCGGTTCACGACCCGCCCCGGTTCGGCTGAGACCGTCTCGATCCCGACCAGCCCCCAGTAGCGCCCGGCATAGAGCTCGCGCAGGCTTTCCAGGATTTCGTCGCTCATCGCGGCAACCTTGCCGCACCACACCCCCGGAAGCAACGTCCCGGTCCGTCAACGGCGAAGCTTTCCCCTGTAGAGTGCGTTTCGTGAAGCGCGGCGTCTCCACCTCGGCCGAAGTTCGGCGAAAGCTCGACCGCTTCCGCGCGCTGCGTAACGACCCCGCGGCCCGCCGCGAACTCGCCCGCGAGATCCTTGACCAGGAAGCGAACGCCGAACTCCTCATGGCCGCCCTGCAGGCCCTCGACGACCAGGTCCGCGTTGAGGACCATGGCGTCCTGTGTGGTCTCTACTCCTGGCTCGAGGAAGACTTCCGCCGCCGGGACCCGGGCGGCATGGTGCGCGTCGAAGTCCTCCGCGTGCTCTGGCACCTGCGTCTGCGGGACGACCTGGAACTCGCCGAGGCCGCTTCCACCCGCGTCGAACGCTCGTTGAATGGCAACGGCGAAGTGATCCGCGCGGCCGGGCTCGCCCTCCTCGGCGTGCTCGATCCCGACGTGGCGGCTTTTTGGGCAGCGGCCATGCTCGCCCGCGTCGATGCCCACCCCATGAACGCCGAGCCCGCGCTCACCGCCGCCCGGCTGCTCGGGTCGCTCGGGCACTCCGTCGCCCTGGCCACCCACGTCCTTCGTCCGCCCCGCTCCGAGCCATCGGAGGTCACTGCCGAGTGCATCCGGGGCCTCTCTGGCCTGCCAGTCCGCCACATTCAGCCGGTGCTCGACGCCTTCGCCTCTTCGACCGACGAGGTCGTCCTCCTGGGCCTTGGCGACCTGGTGGTTTCGCTCGAACCGGGCGA
>JAHDWR010000022.1:0-5601 GCA_023382755.1 Dehalococcoidia bacterium | reverse complement strand
ACGAGGTCGTCCTCCTGGGCCTTGGCGACCTGGTGGTTTCGCTCGAACCGGGCGAAGCCGTCTCGGCCGTCGTCCGCGAGATGCTCACCGGGGCCGATACCCCGGAGGTCTACGGCTTCCTCGTGACCGCCACTGTCGCCAGCCGCCGCGACGACCTGCTCGCGGAACTCCTGGGCACACTCCCGGGCGAGGTGCGGCAGGCCCGACTCCAGCTGGCCCACGAGGCGCTCCAGCTTGCTCCCCCGACGGACGAGGTTCAGGCGGCGCTGGCGTCGCTGGCAGGGCGCCTCGGCCCTATGGCGAGTCGGAGCCCGGACCGGGCTCGGGAGTAGTCACTCAGCAGCCGGGCTCGCCCGTGTTTCCACAGCAGTCGCTCCGGTTGCGCGCCTTCTTCCAGTTGTTCCGCAACGCCATTCGCAGCTTCGTCGCGAACGGCGCATCGTAGGTGCGCCAGTTCGTGAACACGGCGCCCATACTCGGCCGCGGCCCCCGCGCTGCCATCAGGCCAGGGCCGCCGTCGAGGGATACAGCGGGCTCCGCGTCTGTTCGTACGAGGTAATCTTCTCCTCCTCCAGCAGCGTCAGCCCGATGTCGTCGAGCCCGTTGAGGAGGCAGTGCTTTACGAACGGGTCGATGTCGAAGTGGCGCGACCACGAGCCGTCGGCGGTCGCCACCGTCTGCGATGCCAGGTCAACCACCAGCTCCGAGCCGGGCAGTTCTTCCGACCGCGCGATCAGGTAGTCGCAGTCCTCCTGGGGCAACACTACCGTGAGCAACCCGATCTTGGCCGAGTTGTTCCGGAAGATATCGGCGAACGACGGGGAGATGATGGCCTTCAGTCCCATGTCCTCCAGCGCCCACGGGGCGTGCTCGCGCGATGACCCGCAGCCGAAGTTCGGGCCCGTGACCATGATCGGCGCGCCCTTGAACTCCGGGTTGTTCAACACAAAGTCCGGGTCGTTCTTCCACTCGTCGAACGCGAAGGGGCCGAACCCGGTGCGCTCGATCCGCTTGAGGAACTCCTTCGAGATGATCTGGTCGGTATCGACATCGGCGCGGTTCATCGGGATGGCCCGCCCGTTTACGGTTTCGAACTTGTTCATCGGTCCCCTACTTCCATTCCCGGATGTCGACGAAGTGGCCGGCGATAGCCGCCGCCGCGGCCATCTGCGGGCTCACCAGGTGTGTGCGCCCGCCGCGGCCCTGGCGCCCCTCGAAGTTGCGGTTCGAGGTGCTGGCGCACCGCTCGCCAGGCGCCAGGATGTCCGGGTTCATGCCCAGGCACATCGAGCAGCCTGCCTCCCGCCATTCGAACCCGGCCTCCGTGAACACCCTGTCCAACCCTTCCTGTTCCGCTTGCAGCTTCACCAGGCCCGACCCCGGGACAACCATCGCCCGGAGCGTGTTCGCAACGCGGCGTCCCTTCACGATCTCGGCCGCGGCCCGCAGGTCTTCGATCCGCGAGTTCGTGCACGAACCGAGGAAGATCCGGTCCAGCTTGATCTCCTGGATCGGCGTCCCCGCTTCGAGCCCCATGTACACCAGCGACCGCTCCGCCAGTTCTTTCGCCTGCGGGTTGGCCGCCTCCTCTGGTGATGGCACCTTTCCGGTCACCGGGACACTCTGCGCCGGCGTGGTCCCCCAGGTCACGCACGGTTCGATGTCTTCGCCACTGAGCGCCACGTACGTATCGAACTCTGCCCCCTCATCGGTCGGCAGGGTCTTCCAGAACTCGACCGCCCGCTCCCAGTCCTCGCCCTGCGGCGCGCGCGGGCGGCCCTTCATGTAGGCAAAGGTCGTGTCGTCGGGCGCGACCAGCCCCGCGCGTGCGCCACCCTCGATCGACATGTTGCAGATGGTCATCCGGCCCTCCATCGAAAGGCCGCGGATCACGTCGCCACGGTACTCGATGACATGGCCGACGCCGCCGGAGACGCCAATCTTCCGGATCACCGCGAGGATGACATCCTTGGCCGTCACACCCGGGTGCAGCTCGCCGCTGACCTCGACCGACATGGTCTTCGGCTTTGCCTGCGGCAGCGTCTGCGTGGCGAGCACGTGCTCGACTTCGCTCGTGCCGATGCCGAAGGCGAGCGCGCCAAACGCGCCGTGCGTGGCCGTGTGGCTGTCTCCACAGACGATGGTCATCCCCGGCTGCGTGACGCCCTGCTCGGGCCCGATGACGTGGACGATGCCCTGGCGGATATCCCCGACACCGAACAGCGGCACACCGAACTCTTCGCAGTTCTTCCGCAGCACCTCAACCTGCTGCACCGAAAGCGGGTCCGTCCACGGCTTATCGCGGTCAACCGTCGGCACGTTGTGGTCGACGGTGGCCAGGGTCAGGTCGGGCCGCCGTACCTTCCGGCCGGCGAGCCGCAAACTTTCGAACGCCTGAGGCGACGTCACCTCGTGCACGAGGTGCAGGTCGATGTACAGGAGGTCGGGTTTGCCTTCCTCGCTGGCGACGACGTGGTTGTCCCAGATCTTCTGGATGATGGTGCGGGGCTTGGTCATGAAGGTGCGGGCTCCGGGCGGGGCTGTGTGAAGTGAGTCACATCGTACCAGAGGCGTGCGCCCGGCTCAGCGGACGAGCTTCCGCCGTTCTGCCACGCGCCGCGGCCTCGCGGGAGGTTCCGGCGCTGCCTCACCGTGGGTGAGCGCTGTCCACACGCACGAGAGCAGCGCGCCCACGCCACGGGAGCCGTGAAACACGAACTCCTTCCCCGAATTGCGCGCCTCCACCGTCACCCGCGCGCTGGCGGCGTGGCTAATGCAGGCCGTGTTCACGACGATCAGGTCACACGCGCCGCCGGCCAGGCCAAGAGCCTGCGCCCCGTTCTTTGCCGAACCGGCATCGAGCCATTCCACGTCGAGCTTCCAGCCGTCCTCGAGCACCGGCAGCGCGTTCTTCTTCAACCAGGCGTGCCCGCCGACCACCACGACTCGCTTGCCGGCAAGGTCCGCCCCCGGTTCGACAGGCTCGTCCATCCCGGGGAACGCCCGCGACGCCAGGTGGCCCCGCAAAGCCGGGTACTTCAACGCGAGTCCCGCAAGCTCGCGCCGCAGGGTATCGGCTTCCGGCCGCCCCGCCAGCGCTGTCAGGCTGTCCGCCATCTCTTCGAACGGTTCCCCCGCTTCCAGCGCCAGCTCGAGGGCGACCTCCAGGGCCGCGTGCCGGATTGCTTTGAACGATCCGCCAAGGTCGTGACAGGTCGTCCGGAGGTCCTCGATGCGGTCATGCGCGAGTAGCTCCCGCACCAGCCGGTCGAACGCCTCTTCCCCGTCGATGTCGTGCCCGCGACGCTGAGCTTCGCTCAGCGCCCGCCGGTAGAGCGTGAGCCGCTGCTCGTGGCTGAACCCCGACGCGCCAACGAACCGCTCGTCCTCCAGCTCCTCGCCGAGCGCGTTCAGCAGTGAGTCGCCCCTGGGCGATTCAGCAACCAGGTCGAGCAGGTCCAGCAGTACTCCGGGGTCCCCGACGCCTTGTTTGAGCGCGCCCGGGATGACATCCTCGGCGAGCTGGTGCGTGAGGCCCCCCGCGTTGCCGCTCTGCATCATGAACACGTCGAGCAGGTGCGGCGCCGACGTATCGAGCCGCACGCCGGAGAGGAACGCTGTGTAGCCGGGAAAGTGTCTCGCGATAGGCCCGTGGCCCGCGGCCGCGGGGCTGAACGCCGCCAGGAACTCCGCATAGCGCCGCTCCGCCGACCCCACCCGCACCTGCCGCAGGAGCGTCCGCCGTTCTTCGAGCGTCGCCCAGTCGGCCGGTCCGCTTGCGATGCAGGCGAGGCAGGCCAGGGCGGCCAGCGCTGCCGATTCCGGCTGGGCTCCAGGGAGCCGCGCCTGGCACGCCTCGACCAGCCAGCGAAGGTCTTTCATCGATTCCGCCGGGTCCGCTGATGGCCAGCGATACCGCCACTCCTCCATCGACTCCGCCTCGAGGAGTGCGTCCGCCAGGATCCCAACGCCGAGCGCGAACCCGTCGGCGCCAATCTCGCGGTCTCGCAGCAGGTCCGAGACGCGTTCGGCCGCCATCCAGTTGTTCCCTCGCGACACGGCAAGCAGGTGGGCCACGCGGCAGCAGTCGCTCAACAGCGGGTCGGCCCGGCGCAGCACCGGGTCGTTGACCAGGTATTCCAGCCGCGCGAGCGCCTCCTTGGAGGCCAGCGCCTCGGGGTTGAACCCCAGCCCCGCCTGGTGGATGTCGGCGCGCAGCAGCTCGAGAAGGTCCACGCTCCGCCGCAGCTCCCCGGCGGGCGCGCACGCCTCGCCGACGAGCCCGAGTGCCGCGCGCCCGTAGGTCTCCAGCGCCTGGCCCAGCAGTTCCTCGTCCGCCAGGCCCCCGCCATCGTCGAGCGAGCGCCGCAGGAGCCGCAGCGCACCTTCATGGTCGCCAACCATTGCTGCGGCGATGCCCGCCACCGCCTGGAGGTTGCGAACTTCCGCGGGCCCGGCCGTCTGGAGCCGCGCATTGATGATGGGCTGCGTACCGTGCGGGTCCACTCCCGCCTGCACGAGCAGGTCGTGCCACGATTCGCGCAGCTCGCTGCTGTCGGCGGGCGATTGTCCCGCCTCCGGCGGTGGCCCGGGCGCTGGCGGAGTGGCGATCATCAGCCCGTTGCGCAGGAGCCCCACCAGTTCCTCCACGGCCCCTGCCAGCCGGTCCAACCGTGCCAGGAGGGCGTCAGCCTCCGCTCCTCCCTCCGACGCGCTCACGTCGCCCGCTGCAAGCCGGGAGCCATCGTCTGGCCGGATTTCCACCGTTTCCCCAGGCGCCTCAATGGCGCCCGATTCGTCTCCTGCCCGCGCGAGCAACGCCTCTTCGTCTCGCGCCCGGAGGTCGAGGAACGCTTCGACGCCCTCTCCAATCTCCAGGTGTTCGCCGAACCGCATCTCCAGAACGCGGAGCGCCATCGGGCTGGCCGGCAAGTACCAGCGCCGCTGCGGCGCCGACCAGCGATACCCCGGCACCAGCTTCACCAGCTCCTTGTCGGCGAAGCTGCACTCCACCGAGAGTTCGCTCCCGGAGAGTTCGACCCTGGCGCCGTGCTCGGCGCCGCCCAGCTCCCGCCCTCGCGCCTCGGCCACCTCGATGGCGAGGTCGGCCGGATGTTCCCAGCCGTCCGGCCCGAAAAGCTCATCCAGCGCGAGGATTACGCCGGGTTGCCGAGGGAGCTGCAGCCCGCCGGCGCTCGCGTTCGGGCGGCAGCCGGGTACTCGCCGCACGAGCGCGGCGTCCCTGCCCCTGGCCGCCACCAGGTAGCGGTTCTCGTCCGCCCGAAGCCTTACCATGGCCGCGACTCTATCACGGCCCGCTTCACGCGGAACTCGGGACTTCGCCCAGTAGTCCAGGTGGCCACCCCGGAGCCGCCCGGTGGCTGCCCGGTGGAGTTCTTACCTCGCTCTTATGGCGGGCCCTTGACCTGCTGAGGTATGTTCACTGTGCATTCACCGAAGTGGTCGAGCGGTGGACAGCCAGAAACGAAAGGGTTGCCGTTTACGGGAAGGCTCCGAGCCGCGCGTGGGGACCGCGCTCGTCGAGTACCGGGCCCGGCAACTACCCCGCTTCCGATGACCCTCCCCGCCCGTCTCCTGTCT
>JAHDWR010000021.1 GCA_023382755.1 Dehalococcoidia bacterium | reverse complement strand
GAAGTTCGAAGTGAGCCCCGAGATCATCAAAACAGAGACCGGAGGGTACGCGACCTCATATACTTCTCTAACAGATGGCAAACCAGGCACTCTTGCGGAAAACCCAGGCGGACATGGCGCTCGAGCGCGCGGCGATGCAGATCCAGCAGCTGCTGAAGGAAGCCTGCGCCGAGCTCGACCCCTTCCCTTCGTTCCCCAACGCGCTGTTCACCAATGCGATCGAGTGCGATGACGGCGGGCTTTCGGGCGACCCCGAGCGCGGCTGCATCGTGGTCTGCGACGACGGCGAGCTGTACGAGCTGCAGATGGGGATCGACCACGACTCGATCGAGCTGACCGGTTCGTGGGACCCGGTGACCGCGCGGAAAGAGACGCTGAAGAAGGTGGAACTGCACCCGCGCGACTACCTGGTGTACGCGTATGCTGGCCTGATGGCGGTGACCGAGCACCTGCTGGAACGGGAAGCCGAGGCGAAGACGTGAAACGCATCATCCGCCTGCTGATGATCCTTGGTCTGGTCTCAGTGGCGGTGTATGTGGTTGCCTCGGTGATGCGGCGGCGGCAGGAATCGCCGGTCCCGCAGCGGTGGACGCCCCCGACGGTGGAGACCCCGTCCCCGCCTCCGCCCGCGGCGGGCTTCGAGGCGGCTGAGGAAGCGGCCGAACTGGCGGAGGAGATCGCCGAGGCGGAGTCGGAGGGGATGGCTCCGCCACAGGACTTCCCGGCGACGGACGTTGCGGTCAGCAGCGAGGGGGCGCTGATCCAGCCCGAGGCGGTGACGCTCGACGTCGAGCCAGAGGCGCCGGAGCACGAGGATGTCGCGGCGGCGGAGGCCGAGGGCATGGCGCCCCCTCCGGAATCAGCGCCGGTGGACATGGCATTCACCGCAAGCGGTGCGCCTGTGATGGCTGAGCCCGGGACGGTTGCGGCGCCGGGCGTGGACGACGCGCTCGATTTCGCGGAGATGCTGGAGGCGGCCGAGCACGGCCGGGACATCCTGGAAGAACTGCCGGGGGTGGCCGCCGCGGCCGGGACGCCCGCGGCGGTGGCAGAGGCGGATGTGGTTGCAGAGGCTTTTGAGGAGCTCGCGGCGACGCTCGTGGAGGAGACGCCGGCGCTCGCGGACACGCCGGGGCCCACCCCGGAGGCGCCGGCGGCGCCAGAGGAGCAACTGTTCGACTCGGTGGAGGAGGCGCTCACGGACATGGAGCCGGCGCCGATCGTGCCCCCGCCGCGGCGGACGGCCGAGTCGTACCTGGACGAGGGGAACGTGTACTTCAACGTGGGGCAGTACGGGCTGGCGATCGAGCGGTACACGCAGGCGATCGAGATGGACCGGGACCTGACCGCCGCCTTCTACAACCGGGCGAACGCGCGGACGCGGTCGGGGGACCTGGACAACGCGCTGCTCGACTACGACCGAGCTCTTGAGCTGCAGCCGAACGACGCGGATGCGCTGAACAACCGGGGGATGCTGCACCTCTACCGGGCGAACTATGCGGCGGCGCTCAGGGACTTTAACGGGGCGCTGGCGGCGGACCCGACGGATTCGACGGTGATGGTGAACCGGGGGCTGGCGCACCTGCATGGGGGCGACCCGGCGGCCGGGCTGGTGGACTTCCGCGAGGCGATCCGGGTGGATGCGACGGACGCGGCGGCGCAGTACGGAGCAGCGCAGGCCTCGGCCACGCTGGGGAACCGGGACGAGGCGCTCCGCCACGTCGGGCGGGCGCTGGAGATCGACCCGGCGTATGCCCGGGAGGCAGCCGCGGACCCCAAGCTGGCGATGCTCCAGGGCGATGAGGAGTTCCTGAAACTGCTGCGGCAGAGCGGTTCGGCGCGGGAATAGCCGGGGAAGATGAGTGGACAGACGCGGGGAAGCCGGGCTATTCTCCGCGTGAAGGCGATGGAGTACCGCCGAGAACCGCCGTACGCCGTACGTGCTGATGACTCCTACGATTCCGATTCGTAGGAGTTTTTGTTTGTCCCGAAAGCTGAACCTGGAAGAGCGAATGCGCGGGTATCCCGGCGGGCGGGCGGCGCTCGGGCTGGCCGATGCGGCGGGTCATGCGGCCTCGGTGCGGTACCTGGCACGCTGGGGCGTGCTGCTGACGCCACTGGTGGTGCTCGTGGGGTCGGCCTGCGCGCTGTTCCTGTGGTCGCTAGAGGAAGCGACGGAGCTCCGCTGGGAGCAGGAGTGGATGATCGTCTTTCTCCCGCTGGCGGGGGTGGCCGTCGGGGGGATGTACCGGTGGCTCGGGCGGGAGGTGGAGGCGGGGAACAACCTGATCGTGGACCGCATCCACCGGCCGGGGGCGGGCGTGCCGGTGCGCATGGCCCCGCTGATCTTCACCGGCACGGTGGTCACGCACCTGTTCGGAGGGTCGGCGGGGCGCGAAGGGACGGCGGTGCAACTGGGGGGCGGGATCGCCGGGGGGCTGAACCATTTCCTGCGGCTTTCGCCGGAGGAGCTCCGGGTGTTCCTGATGGCGGGGGTAGCCGCGGGCTTCGGGGCGGTGTTCGGCACGCCGCTGGCAGGCGCGATCTTCGCGATGGAGGTCATCGCAATCGGGAAGATGGAGTACGGGGCGCTCATCCCGGTCCTCTTCGCGAGCCTCGGGGCGGACTACGTGACCTCGGCGTGGGGGGCACACCACACGCACTACTCGGTCGCGACAGTAGCGGGGACGGGGGGGACGCTGCCGTTCGACCTGTGGCTGATGGCGAAGGCGGTGGTCGCGGGGGTCGTCTTCGGGCTGGTGGCGATTGCCTTTGGCGAGTTGACGCACGGGCTGGGGACGGTGTTCCGGCGGGTGATTGCGAGCCCGTTGCTCCGGCCGGCCGTTGGCGGCGTGCTGGTGATCGGGCTCGCGGGGGCGCTGGGGACGACCACGTACCTGGGCCTCGGGGTGACGAACCCGGACGGGGGGACCTCGATCGTGTCGAGTTTCGAAGAGGGCGGTGCGACGCCGCTCGCGTGGGCGTGGAAGATGGTTTTCACCGCGGTCACGCTGGCGAGCGGGTTCAAGGGTGGGGAGGTGACGCCGCTGTTCTTCATCGGGGCATCGCTGGGGAACGTGCTGGGCGATGTGCTGAGGGGGCCGGCGGACCTGTTCGCGGCGCTGGGGTTCGTTGCGGTGTTCGCGGGGGCGGCCAACACGCCGCTGGCCTGCACGGTGATGGGCATCGAGCTGTTCGGGGCCGAAAACGGTACGTACATGGCGGTGGCGTGCTTCGTTTCGTACTTCGTGAGCGGCCACCGGGGGATCTACCTCTCGCAGCGGGTGGGCACGCCAAAGCATGCGAGGCTGGACAACCACCGGGAGTCGACCCTGCGGGACATCCGGGAGGGGGAGAGGGAGGGGGGTGAGGCCGAAGGAACAGGGAGGCGCTGAGGCGGAGAGGATTGCGGGGGGAGTCCCTCCGTTGGAGGGGCCCGGGCAGGTGGGGTGGCGACGGGCGGAAGGAGCGCGCGAGGGCGATACGCCCGGGTTAGCGAAATATCCGCCTTTTGTACGAGCGCCGCCCCCCGCACGGCGGATTCTTCGAGGCCTGGCAGGGTGCATACCATGTGGTGATGCTGGAGCCGCGTATCCACTACACCCGGACGAGCGATGGCGTGAACATCGCCTACACCTCGTATGGAGATGGTGGGGTGCCGGTGATCGCGCTCCGGCCGCCGCAGCTGAGCCACATCGGACTCGAGGCGGACCTCCCATTCCAGACGCGGTTCCACGAATTCGAACTGATGGCCGAAACGATGCAGGTGGTGCGCTTCGACACGCGGGGCGCGGGGCTTTCGGACCGGGATGTGGCCGATGTCTCGCTGGAGGCGCGGATCCGGGACATCGATGCGGTGGCGGACCGGCTGGGGCTGACGCGGTTCGCGATCCAGGCGAACCTGCACGCGTGTTCGTGGGCGATAGCCTATGCGGCGGCGCGGCCGGAACGGGTCACGCACCTGGTGTTGCATCAGCCGTACACGCGGGGGAGCGACTACTGGAACCAGGCGGCCCGGGCGGCGCTCGAGTCGCTGATTTCGGTCGACTGGGTGACGTATACCGAAGCGTCGATGTCGCACGCGTTCGGCTGGGTGCCGGGCGATATCCCGCGGGCGCTGGCGGCGCAGATGCGGGCGGCGATGACGCCGGAGGACTTCTCGAAGTACCTGCAGGCCGACCGGGGGACGGACGTGACGCATCTGCTGGGCCGGGTGTTGTGCCCGGTGCTGGTGGTGCACTTCGACATGAATGCGCTGACGCCGCGCGACCTGGCGGTGCGGCTCGCGGGGGCGGTGCCGGACGGGCGGCTGGCCCTGCCGCGTAACCTCGGAGACGCGATCCGGGCGATGAGCGAGTTCCTGGAGCAGCAGGCGCCGGCGACGGAGCGCAACGGCCACTTTGACGACATGCCGCTGCGGATTGTGCTGGTTGCGAACGGGAACGCGCGGCCAGGGGTCATCGAGGAGCGGATCGCTTCGCACGGCGGGGCGGCGGCTGCGCTGATGAGCGGGACCTCGACGGGGGTGTTCGGTTCGGCGCAGGCGGCGCTGGGCTGTGCCCAGGTGCTGGCCGAGGAGACGGGAGCAAGCATCGGCGTGCACGCGGGCGAGCCCGGTTCGGCGCCGGCGACGGAAGCGGACCAGTCGCTGGTGGTGGCGGTGCGCGCCTCGGTGGTGGCGGCGCCGGGCGAAGTGGTGGTTTCGAACGTGGTGCGCGAGCTGGTGGCGGGCAAGGGCTTCGGGTTCCGCGAACTTTCGGCGCCGGTGGTGGTGCCGCTGATGACGGAGCCGTTGCGGTTGTTCGCGCTCCGCTAACGCCACAGCCATAATCCGGGCATGGAAGAGACGGGACCACGGGAGCCGTTTGCACGGCTTTCGACATGGATAGCGAACGAGGCGCCGCCGGAGGGCCAGCGGGCCGCGCTCCTGCGGCTGGCGGCGGCGCTGCGCAAGATCACCGAAGGGCTGATGGACATGGATGCCCCCGAGGCCGACCTGATCGCGGCAGCTGAGGCGAGCGAGCGCTTTGCCGAGCGCCTCGAAGCGACGCGGACGGGGCGCCGCTCGTGGGGGTTCGGCGAGACATCGCCTTCGGGCGACACGCGGGCGCTGTTCGACCACAGCCCCCTGCTGGGGATGGCGAACCCGGTGGCGCCGCCGCTCAAGCTGTGGGTGGAGGGCGATGCGGTGGTGGGCACGGCAGTGTTCGGGAAGCAATACGAAGGGCCGCCTGGCCACGTCCATGGGGGGCTGGTGGCGGCGGCCTTCGATGAGGCCCTGGGGATGGCCCAGGCGATGACGGGGCAGCCGGGGATGACGGGGACGCTGACGGTGCGCTACCGCCGGCCGACACCGCTTTCGGTGGAAGTGCGTTTCCGGGCGCGGGTGGAGCGGGTCGAGGGGCGGAAGATCTTCGCTACGGGGACGCTGCACGCGGGCGAGGTGCTGTGCGCGGAGGCGGAGGGAGTGTTCATCATGGTGGATTTCGAGCGGCTGCGGGTTGAGGTGGAGCGGGGCCGCGCGGGCGAGGCCTGACGGCGGCGGGCGCGGGACCGAAAAGGCCACCCGATTGGTGCGGGTGGCCTTGCCGGGGTGTGCCGCCCAGGGGTAGCGGACGCACCAGAGGAGGGAACGGAGCGTGTTTAGCCGTAGCGCCACTCGGGGGTTGCGGTGTGGCAGTCGGGGCAATACCGGTCGCGGCTGTCGTAGGCGGAGCTGCATTCGGGGCAGCGGCGGGCAGCGGCGGCGGCGGCGTTGACGACGGTGGATTCGGCGAAGATCTTTCGCCACCAGGGTTGATGACCGGGACGGAGCATTCGAGCCTCCTGAGAAGCGGTGGATGCGGAACCGCGGGCATGGAGCCAGTGGTCACGCAAACCAGGGCGTCTGAGAGGCAGATGCGGCAGGCTGAGCGGCTGCCACGCCTCTCCCTTTGCGCCTACGGGGTTAGCTGTCGGGTTCGGTGAGGGAGGTCACCTACCCGGCTGAAACGCCGGGATACACCCCAGGAAGTGGGTCCCCCGTTCCGTGTCGCCACGGATTCGGCGGGGTAGTTGTACCACAACCAGAAGGGGTTGGTGTTAAACGTCCGTAAATTGGCCTTACAGAAGTGTTGCAGCCGATCGGGGTTTGCCCGCGGGCGAATGGCACCGGAGGGCCGGGGGCGTTACTGGAAGAGGGCGCCGACGCTCTGGCCGGAATGGATGCGGCCGATGGCGTCGCCGAGAAGGGGTGCGACGGGGAGGATGGTCATGTTCGGCAGGCGCTTGGCCTCGGGGATCGGGATGGAGTCGGTGACGACGATCTCGCGGGCGCCGGCGGCGCTGAGACGCTCGATCGCGGGACCGGTGAAGAGCCCGTGGTAGCAGGCGATGATCGCATCGCGCGCCCCGCGGTCGCGGAGGATGCGGACCGCTTCGGTGATGGTGCCGGCGGTGTCGATCTCGTCATCGATGACGAGGACGTTGCGGCCTTCGACTTCGCCGATGACGTTCATGGCTTCGGTGCGGCCGGTGTTGCCGAGGCGGCGCTTTTCGATGATGGCCAGGGGCATGTCCAGGCGGGCGGCGACATCGCGGGCGCGCTTTTCGTCGCCGACATCGGGCGCGACGACGACGTAGTTTTCCAGGCGTTCGTGCTTGAAGTGGGCGGTCATGGTGAAGAGGGCGTTGAGCTCATCGAGGGGGATGTTGAAGAAGCCCTGGATCTGGCCGGCATGGAGGTTCATGGTGAGGACGCGGTCGGCGCCGGCGGTTTCGAGCATGTTGGCGATGAGGCGGGCAGTGATGGGGACGCGGGGCTGGTCCTTCTTATCGCTGCGGCCGTAGGCGTAGTAGGGGATGACGGCCGTGATGCGCCCGGCGGAGGCGCGGCGGGCGGCGTCGATCATGATGAGGAGTTCCATGATCGAGGTGTTGACGGGGCTGACGAAGGGCTGGACCAGGTAGACATCGCGCATGCGGATGTTTTCCTGGAACTGGACGAAGATGTTTTCGTTGGAGAACTCGAAGACGTCGACCCGGCCGAGCTGGCGGCCGAGGCGCGAGGCGATGGCCTGGGCGAGCTCGGGGTGGGCCCGGCCGGTGAAGATCGCAAGGTCGTTGTACACGGAAGGCTACTCCCCGGTCCTGAGGTCGAACCGCCCCGCCATGGGCGCAAGGCGAATGTACCACGCGGGCGGCGGTTGCCAGTAGTCGAGCGTGGGGGCGGGGGGTGTAAGAGTCCGGCGCGGTGGCTGTCTGATGTTCGAGGCGGCGCGCAAGGGACCTCCATCTCCTCCTTTGGTCGGATGTGGGGGCGTTGTGTGAACCGCATTACAGGGGGCGATTGCGCTTCCTGACACGATGACGGCAGAGGGAATTCGGGAGAACCACGGTGAAGACAACGAAG
Organism: Dehalococcoidia bacterium; assembly: GCA_023382755.1. Lineage (GTDB taxonomy): Bacteria > Chloroflexota > Dehalococcoidia > Tepidiformales > Tepidiformaceae > Amarobacter. The sequence goes on along the minus strand of JAHDWR010000021.1, from coordinate 18,774 downwards.
GTACGGATCGGGGCGGTTTTGGCGGCGGTGCTGGTGGGCGGGGGCACGCTCGCGGGAGCCATGGCGACGCAAGACGGCGGCCCCGAAGCGGGGACGAAGCGCGTCGCGCAGACGGAGATTGTGGAGAGCGCGGGCGAGCCGATCATGTACGCGGGGAGCTACGGGCTGTATCCGTCGAAGTAACAGGCGGGACAGCGGCTCTAGGACACTTCGAAGAGGAACTCGACCTCGACGGGCACGCCGGAAGGGAGCTCGGCGACGCCGATGGCGATGCGGGCGTGGCGGCCGGCCTCGCCCAGGACATCGACCAGCACCTGGGAGGCGCCGTTGACCACCTGTGGGTGGGCGGTAAAGCCTTCGGCGCTGGCGACGTAGCCCCCGACGCGGAGGACACGGGTGATGCGGTCGAGCGTACCGAGTTCGGCGCGGACCACTCCGAGGGCCTGGATGGCGCAGGTACGGGCGAGTTCGGCGCCCTGTTCGATGGTGACGGTCGCGCCAAGCTTGCCCTGCATCGCGACGGCGGTGCCGTCGGCGCTGCGGGGGACCTGGCCGGAGACGAAGAGCTGGTTGCCGCTGCGGACGCAGGGGACGTAGAGGCCGGCGGGGGCGCCGGGCGGCGGGAGTTCGATGCCGAGCTCCTTCAGGCGCGCTTCAGCGCTCACTGGTACTCACCCAGGAGGGTGCTGACGACGTTTTCGAACTCTTCGGAGCTATAGCACTCGATGACGATTTTGGCGCCCTTCTTCTGGGGCTCGACCTTGACCCGGGTGCTGAGAGCGCGGCGGAGGCGGGCCTCGATATCGGCGAGGGCCGAATCGCGGCGGGCGGTCTGGGCGCCGGGCGAGGCGCTGGTGGCCGGGGCCCCGGCGAGCTGGCGGCGGACGAAGCTTTCGGTATCGCGGACGGAGAGTTTGCGCTTGACAACATCGCGCCAGGCGTTGACGCGGCCGCGGCCTTCGGGGAGGCCGAGGAGGGCGCGGGCGTGGCCCTCGGTGATCTCGCCGGCGACGAGGCTGCGGCGGATCTCGGACTCGAGCTGGAGGAGGCGGAGGGCGTTGGCGACGGTGGCGCGGTTCTTACCGACGCGGCGGGCGACTTCTTCCTGGGTGAGGCCGTATTCCTCGACGAGGCGGCGATAGGCCATGGCTTCTTCGACGGGGTTGAGGTCGGCGCGCTGGATGTTCTCGATGAGGGCGAGTTCGAGGAGCTCGTGGTCGGCGGCTTCGCGGATGACCACGGGGACGGTTTCGAGGCCGGCGAGGCGGGCGGCCTGGAGGCGGCGCTCGCCGGCGATGAGGCGGTAACCGCCATCCGCATCGCGGCTGACGACGAGGGGCTGGATGATGCCGTGTTCGCGGATGGAATCGGAGAGTTCGCGGAGCTTTTCCGGTTCGAAGTTGGTGCGGGGCTGTTCGGGGTTGGGGGCGATGAGGTCGATATCGAGGTGTTCGGGGCCGCCGCGGCGTGCTGGCGGAGGCTGTGGCAACGTTGTGGCCACAGCCGGTGGGGGCGGTTCCGGGCGGCGTTCGTCGCGCGGTTCAGGCGGGGCGACCGCTGGTTCGGCGGCGGGTTCCGGGGTGTGTTCGGGTTCCGAGGGTGGTGCGGTGGCGGCTCCACCGAAGAGGGCATCGAGGCCCCGTCCGAGTCCACGCTTGGGCTGTGTCATACGGCCACTCCTACGCGTTCAAGAAGTTCGGAGGCGACGGCGTCGTAGGCGGTCGCGGAACGGCCACCCTGGTCGTAGCGGAAGATGGATTGTCCGTGGCTGGGGGCTTCGCTGAGGCGCACGGAGCGGGGGATGATGGTGGCAAAGGTCTGGGGGAAGTGGCCGCGGACTTCATCGACGACTTGCTGGGCGAGCCGGGTACGGGCATCGAACATGGTGAGGATGAGGCCGAGGACGTGGAGGCCGGGGTTGAGGCTGCGCTTGACGAGGTCGAGCGTTTCCATGAGGCGGCTGAGGCCTTCGAGGGCCATGTATTCGCACTGGACGGGGATGATGACGCTATCGCTGGCGGTGAGGGCGTTGATGGTGAGGAGGCCGAGGGACGGGGGGCAATCGATGAGGACCCAGTCGTAGTGGTCGCGGACGGGGTAGATGGCGTTGGTGAGGCGGCGTTCGCGGGCGAGGACGGGCACGAGCTCGACCTCGGCGCCGGAGAGTTCGGCGCTTGAGGGGACGACATCGACGCCTTCGTCTTCGACGCGGACGATGCAATCGGCCATGGGGACTTCATCGAGGATGGCATCGTAGGTGCCGGGCTGTTCGGCGCCACTGACGCCGAGGGCGGAGGTGGCGTTGGCCTGGGGGTCGAGGTCGACGAGGAGGACGCGCTGGCCACGGCGGCCGAGGGCAACGGCGAGGGAGACGGCGGTGGTGGTTTTGCCGACGCCGCCTTTCTGGTTGACGAGGGAAACGATTTTTGCTGCCACTAGGCGGCCTCCCGGTTCATGCGTGCTTCGATTGCCTCGCGGGTGGGGAGGCCGGCGATGCCGGCGTGCTCCACGGCGAGGGCTCCTGCCGCAAGGGCGAAACGCATCGCCGTTGCGAGGTCGTCAGATTCCGCGAGGCGGACCATGAAGGCTGCGGCGAAGCAATCGCCTGCCCCCGTGGGATCCACCGGGGTAGCCGGCAGGGCTGGCCAGTGCTGTGCTGTGCCATCCAGTTCGAACAGTGTAGCGCCATTGTGGCCACGCGTCAGGATGGCAAGGGTGCGGTGGCCCGCAAGATGGCGCGCGAGGGCCTCCGGGGCGGGGGTGTCTTCATCGCTGAAGAAGGCGACCCAGCCCGGCCGGGCGAACCTGGAGGCCACGGCCAGGGGGTCCGGGTGGGGGATGACGCGCTGGTCCGGGGCGACCCCGCGAAGCGGGCCCTGGAGGGCGATCCCGGTTAGCGATTCCCGGAAGCGGAGGGGGGCGCGGCGGAATTCGTGGAAGGCGGGAGCGTAGAGGATCGCATCGGGGGTCTCGCCGGCGCGCAGGTGGGGGACGATGGCGAGGGGTTCGCCTTCGGACAGGAGGAGCTGGGTGCGGTTGCCCGCGGCGTCGTAGGTGTTGGCGTAGCGCGGGAGGTCGGTGGCGGGGGTGGCGCGGAGATCGAGGCCAGCGAGGGCGCGCTGGTCGAAGTCCGGGTGCATGCCGGTGATGAGGGAGACGTGGGCGCCGAGGGCGCGGGCGGTCTGGGCGGTGTAGAGAGACGGCCCGCCGGGGGCCCACGCGCCGTCAGGCGTGCGGTCGAGCGTGACGTTGCCGGCGACGAGGATGTGCGTCGCGGTGCCCTCCCTAGCTTTTGAGGCTGATGACGACCTTGCGGTTCTCGCCTTCGCCGATGCTGTTGGTCTCGAGTTCGGGGTCGTCAGCGAAGGTTATGTGGACGAGGCGGCGTTCCGAGGCGCTCATGGGTTCGAGGGTGATGGGGCTGCCGGTCTCGCGGACGCGTTCGGCCATGCGCTGGGCGAGGGCGATGATGCGTTCTTCGTTGCGGTGGCGGTAATGCTCGACATCGATCGTGACGCCGCCCTTGCCGGGGTAGCGGCGGGAGAGGATGAGGTTGACGAGGTACTGGAGGGCGATGAGGGTATCGCCGCGGCGGCCGATGAGGAGGCCGAGGTCTTCGCCCTTGATATCGATGACGGCGAGGACGCTGCCGAGGCCGTCGCCGGGAGTGAGCGGTTCGCGGATGGAGATTTCGGCATCGATATCGAGGATGCGGAGGATGTCGTCGACGGTCTGGGCGGCGAAATCGACTTCTTCGGCGTTGATATCGGGTGCGATGTCTTCCTGGGGTTCGCGGGCGTCATCGCGGGGTCGGCGGCGTTCGCGGTCGGGGCGTGCCGGACGATCGGGGCGTTCGGGCCGCGGGCGGCGTTCGGCCTGGGGGCGTTCTGGCCTGGGGGTGGCATCGGCGCCGCGGGCAGGGCTGCGGGCGCCGCGAGGGCGGCCGCGGTCGCCTTCGGGGGCGGGGGCGGAGGGGGCGCCTTCACCGCGAGGGCGGAGGAAATCGGCATCGGTGAGCTTGGGCATGACGGGTTCGACGCTGCCGCGAGCTCCCCTGGGCGCGCCACCACGGTCGCGGCCGGCGCCGCCACCGCGCGATTCGGGGCGGGGTGCGCCCTGGCCGCCGCGCTGGGGGCGCTGTCCATCGCCGCGGCGGGGTTGGCCGGATTGCTGGCCGCGGGGGATGCGGGTGTCGGGCGGGGCCGCCGGGCGTTCGGCGCGCTGCTTGCCCGGGAGGCGGGTGACGCGGACGACGGCATCGCGGGCGCCGCGGCCGAAGAGGCCGCCGCGTTTGCCTTCATCGAGGACGACGAATTCAACGTCATCCCTGGTGGCGCCGAGTTTGGCGAGGGCCCTGCTAAGGGCGTCGTCGACGGTTTTGCCGCTTGCTTCGGCCTGATCCATGTGTAGTCCTCAATTCTCGATCGGAGGTAAGGGCGGCGGTGGTGGGCTGGGCAGCCGCCGCGGGTGCGGGTGGGGTACGCACCTTGAAGAGGGGTTCGATGTGCAGAGCAGGGAACCCATACGTCAGGATGTTAAAGGCGACGCCGACGATGGAGTTGACCACCCAGTAGAGGCTGACGCCGCTGGGGAACTGGAGAGCGAAGAACGCGAACATGAGCGGCAGCATGATGTTCATCATCTGTTGCTGGGCGCGGACGCGTTCGTCGGTGGTCACGGTCACCGTGGTCTTGGATTGTGCCCACGTCGTGACGCCCACGAGCACGACGAAGAGCAGGTTGGGTTCGCGCAGGTCCATGGTGAGGAAGTGTTCCTGGACCGGCACGGCGTGCTGGAGATAGGACCAGTCGTAGAGGTGGCTGGACAGTTTCTCGAGCGCTTCCGGGGAGTTGGGGAGAGCGATGCGGACGGCGTTGTACAGCGCGATGAGGATGGGGAACTGGAGGAGCATGGGGCCCAGGCAGCCAAGGGGGTTCACTCCGCTCTCCCGGTAGAGCTTCATGACTTCTTCCTGGCGGCGCTTGGGGTCGCTGTACTTCTTATTGATCTCCTGGATGCGGGGCTGGATGCCCTGCATGGAGCGCGTGACGTGGAGCTGGCGGAGGGTCAGCGGGAAGGTGACCACGCGGATGAGGATGGTGAAGGCGATGATGGCGAGCCCGAAGCTATCGAAGAGGACGTTATTGAGGAGAACCAGGAGGTTCACCATCGGGTTCATCAGGATGAGGGTGAAGATCTCGCCGATCACTTCTTCACCCCGGTCAGGGAGATTTCGGCGACCGAGTAGTTCTGCGGGTTCGCGCGGTAGAGGCGGCCTTTCGTTGTGAGGACGTAGGCGAAGCCGTCGCCGGCATGGACATTGGAGCGCACCGTGCCCGCATCATCGATAGGGACGCGGTTGAGGACTTCGCCGGTGGTGGCGTTGATGAAGGTGACGGTGGGGCTCCGGTCGGCGATGACGAGGACATCGCCGATGACGGCGGCGCCGGCTTTGACGCGCTCGCCCTCGACGCTGGCAGGTTCCCAGAGCTGGCTGGGGCCCGAGGTTATGTCAAGACCGTACACATGGCCGCCGAAATCGCCGAAGAAGACGCGGGAGCCATCGACGGCAGGTTCGGTCCAGACCCAGTCTCGGGCGCGGTAGTCGGCGAGGACGGTGCCGTCTTCGGCATTGAGGATGTAGACGTGGCGGTTGATGCTGGGAACGAAGAGGCGGTTGTCTTCGAGGGCGACGAGGTCGGCGATGGCGCCGGTAGCGACGAAGGGGTCGATCCAGGCCGGGGAGCCATCGGCGAGGGAGAGGGCGTGGAGCTCGCCGCTCATGGTGGCGACGTAGAGGTTTTCGCCGAGGGCGACGGGGGTAGCCCAGATGCCGCGGTCGAAGCGCTTGGGTTCGGGCCAGGCGGGCGTGCCGTCGCTGGCGTTCCAGGCATAGAGGCGGCCCTCGGTGGTGCCGAAGTAGAGGATGCCGTTGGCGAGGGCGAGGCCCCCGGCGATATTGCCCTTGATCTTGCTGGCGTTGGTGCCGTTGAGGGGCCAGGCGGGGCGGCCGTCGGCCTTGTTGAGGGCGAAGACGCCGGCGGAGAAGGTGGCGATGTAGACGCGGTCGCCGTCGACGACGGGGTCGCCATAGATAGCTTCGGGTTCGATCTTGTCGTCGGCGTCGATGTCTTTATCGGGGAAGGTCCAGCGGGCGGTCGCGGAGTCGCCGTCCTGGAGGGTAACGGCGGAGATATGGCCTTTGGAAGTAGAGACGTAGACATCCTGGCCGTCGATGACGGGAGCGGCCCAGCCATCGGGGTTGGTGACGCTCACGCAGGCGGCGAAGAGAGGCAGAAAGAGGAGGACGGCCCCGACGAAGGGGGCACGGCGTCGATTCACCGGCCAATGGTAGCAGTGGTGGCGGTTATGGGGAGCAGGGGGGTGGCTGAAGGTTTCACGTGAAACAGGAAAAGAACATATGTGCTACTCTGGCAGGTGTTTCACGTGGAACATGGGATGGGAGAGATGGTCAGGCAGCCAGGGGGGGGGTTGTTTCACGTGGAACATACCTATGTGGGATTGGGCCAGGGGGTCGCTGCCCCGCGTTGGGGGCTGCCGGGGGAGAGGTCCTGGAGAGCGGCAGGAGGCCCGGGTACCGGCGGCATGCGCAGCCGACGAGGCGATGGATTGGATGTTTCACGTGAAACGTTGGGGCAAGTTAGTGCCCCGAACCGCCGTGGTGGGGCGCGGAGTCCGCGCGCGGTCTTTGCGGGTGCGGGCCGCGTGGGCCGGTTGTTTCACGTGAAACACCGCATGCGTGTGCTCGGCCTGCTCGCGGCCACCGGCGGGCGCGCACCGGGGAGCGCCACCGTTTCACGTGAAACAGTGATGTGGGTCCAGACGGGGCTCGCACGGTGTCGGCGCCGACCTTCTGCCGCTCCCGTGCGCGCAGGTGGTCCGCGGTGGCCGAGGGCGCCTATCGGGACCGACGCCGTGCGGCACTCCGCTACGACTATCGCGCGTCCGAAACGGGAAGCGGCTCGAAGGGAAGGGAGAATGGCTTAGTCGGGGACCGGGTCGTAGCCGCGGCCGCCGCCGGGGCGGCAACGTGTCAGCCGGCGAATGGCAAGCCAGCTGCCGCGAAAGGCGCCGTGGCGCTGCAAGGCCTCCCGGGCATACCAGGAACAGGTCGGTTCGTACCGGCACGAGGGCGGGAGGATGCGCGAGATCGAGTTCTGGTAGGCGATGACCAACCACAGGATGGGCTTGCCCAGGAGCAGGTTGAGGCGCTTCATGCGGTTTCCAGCAGACCGGCCTTTGCCAGCGTATCGGCCAGGGCCGACCGGATGCGGGCGGAAGTTGCCCCCGGAAGGCCATTCCGAACCGTCACGATGACGTCGTAGCCCGGGCGCACCGGCAGGGTGCGGGCGATTTCACGGAGGCGGCGGCGGGCGCGGTTGCGGTCCGTGGCGTGCCTGGCCAGGCGTTTGCCGACGGCGAAACCCCAGCGCGTGTTGTCGAGGCCATTGGGCAGGAAGCGGACAACAAGAAGGGGACCGGATACAACGGTCCCCTTCGCGTATGCGGTGTCGAACTCACGACCCTTGCGCAGCCGTTCGGCGCGCTTCACCGGTCGTTGCTCGCAGGCTAGACGACGGTGAGGCGCTTGCGGCCACGGGCGCGGCGTGTCTTGAGGACGGCACGACCGGCGCGCGTGGACATGCGCTTGAGGAAGCCGTGCACACGCCGGCGCGGGATGGTGTGGGGCTGGTAGGTTCGCTTGGTTGCCATTGGGATTGCTCCAGGTCCGATATGAGACGCGAAGTATTACCATAACCTACCGCAATCTACCGGTCGAATCGGCGTCTACTCGCCCCAGGCGAGTTCGTAGTGGGCGTAGGCCTCGACAATGTACGTGACATAAAGTTTGGTCTCGTTGTAGTCGATGCTTTCCACCAGGTCGGCGGCGGTGGCGCGTTCGCGTTCCGACCAGCGGATGGCGTTGCCCGGGCCCGCGTTGTAGGCGGTGAGGGCGAGCAGGGGGTCGCCAAAACGTTCCACCTGGCCGGCGAGGTAATAGGCCCCGAACTTGAGGGCGATCGCCGGGCGGAAGAGGTCGGACGGCGAGAACGGGGCCACGCCGAGCGCGGCGGCGATACCCTGGCCGGTAACGGGGATGACCTGGGTGAGGCCGAGCGCGCCGGCCGATGAACCAGCGGACGGGTCCCAGAAGCTCTCTTGGCGGACGAGGGCGGCCAGGAAAAGGGGGTCGACGCCCGCGCGGCGGGCCTCGGCGGCGAGCGTTCGGCCGAAGTCGATGGGGTAGGCGACGCGGAGGAGGTCGCGCGGAGGTTCGTGCGAGGCGACTCCGGCGGCCTGGCGGAGGCCGACGGCGAGCTGGGCGGCGACGCCGGTGAGACCGCAGGTGGAGGCCTCGCGGATGAGTTCGAGGGTGCGCCAGGGGCCGGCGCCGTCTGCCGCGGTGATGACCTCGGCGCGGGCGGTCTCGCCGAGTCCGGTGCGGGCGAGGTCGCAGGCGGCAGTCGGTCCGGAACGGGGCCAATCGCCTCCGACCTGGCCCCGGAGCCAGGTTGCGATGACCTCCCAGTCGATTGGGCGTTCAAGCTTGCGATCGCGGTAGGTGGCATCGAGCGGTTGGCGGGAGCCGAGGCGGATGGCGGCTTCGAGGCCATGGAAATCGTAGGGGCCGGCGGCGATGGCGCGCTCGTAGGCGGCGGAGGAGGCGGCGGACTCGCCCTGGAGTTCGAGGCCCCGGCCGCGCCAGTATTCGAGGCGGGCACTGGCGGTGGCGCCGACCTGTTCCCAGGCGGCAAGGGCGGCGGCGGTTTCGCCCGCGCGGAGAAGGACGAACCCGGCGCGGAAAGCGGCTTCTTCGGAGAACTCCCCGGAGGGGCCGCCGGTGGCGAGCTGGACATAACGTTGAGATGCCTCGGTTGCGAGACCGAGGTCTTCGCTCACGCGGGCGGCCCAGTAGCGGGCGCGGTGGATGAACGGCGAGACCGCGCCCGTGGCGGCGGCGGCATCGTAGTAGTGGACGGCGTTCGCGCCATCGCCGCTGTCTTCGTAGGCGGCAGCAAGGTAATAGGCGCGGAGCGTGACCTGGGCAGGTGTCGCCGAGGTGTCTTCGAGCGAGGGGAGCAGGACGCGCTTCGCCTCCTGGTAGGCGCCGCGGCGGTAGTAGACGAGGCCTTCCTGGCCGGGTTCGATGGGCACGCCTGCGTCGCGCAAGTCGGCGATGGCGAGGGTGGCGAAGCGGGAGGCGGGCGAGTCGGCGACGATGGCGAGGAGGTTGGCGGTGAAGGCGGCGGTCTCCCCGTGTTCGGCGGCGAGGGAGGCGCGCTGGTAGCGGGCCTCGGGGTCGCCCGTGGCAGCGATCAGGGCATCGAGGCGGGAAGCGAGCTGGGCGTGGTCGCCGGACTCGCGGGCGAGGCGCACGCGCTCGCGGAGGATGGTGGCGCGGAGGGTGCCGGTGGTGGCGGGGGCGGCGAGAAGCGTATCCCAGGCAGTGTTGGCGGCGGCCGCATCGCCAATGCCGGCAAGGGCGCGGGCCAACTCGTGCTGGAGGTAGGGGGCGAGGGGTCCGGAGGCGGTCGCGCCGCGGGCGATGGCGAGCGCTTCGGCGGACTCACCGGCGTCGTTGAGGCGGGTGGCGGCGAGGTATGCGGCACGCGCGGCCGTAGCCGAACCGGGGGGCGCCGCGGCTACGGCCTTGCGGACGGCATCGAGGCTCGCGTCGCGGTCGCCGGCTTCGTGGGCGGCCGAGCCGGCGCCGAGCCATGCCTCGGCGCGCTCGGTGGGGTCGGTGGATGTGACGGCGAGGCGTTCGAAGGCGGTGCGGGCTTCATCGAAACGGCCCTCACGGAGGAGGAGGCGGGCGTCCATGAGCAGTTGGGATGGGGGCTGTTCGCCGGGTGGTGTTGGCGCCGGGGCGGGTGTCGGAGATGCGGTGGGTGACGTGCCGGGGGTTGGGGAAGGGATGGGCGGGGGTGGCGAATCGCCCGAACAGGCAGCGGCAGCGGCGATTGCGAGAAACAATACCGGGAACAGCGCGGCCAGCCGCGGGGGGCGTTTGCGTTCGCCCTTCACCAGTTGGATGCTAGGTTCGCGCGGGTGGGCGGGTCAAAAGCGTGCGCGCCCGCAGGGAAAGGACCGGTCAACTGGTACAGACGCAGGGGCAACAACGGACGCTCGGGGAAGTGACCCGGAACCTGAACAGCTGGATCGAGGTGGACCTCGGGGCGGCGGAAGGGAACGTACGGGCACTGAAGGGTCTGCTGGGCGGTGTGGAACTCATCGCGGTAGTAAAGGCGAACGCGTATGGGGCGGGTGCGGCGGTGCTGGCCCCGGCGCTTGAGGCAGCGGGGGTGGAGCGGTTCGCGGTGGTGTGGCCACACGAGGGCTACATGTTGCGGCAGGCGGGAGTGACCCGCCCGATCCTCGTGCTCGGGCACGCGTTTGCGGCCGATGCGACACAGGCGGTGCGGGCCGGCCTCACCCTGACGTGCCACTCGCGGGACCTGGGCGAGGCGCTCTCGGCGGCGGCGGGGCTCGCGGGCGTGACGGCGAAAGTGCATGTGAAGGTGGATACGGGGCTGCACCGGTTCGGGCTGGAGGTGGATGCGGCGGTGGAACTGGCCGAGTACCTGCGCGGCCTGCCGCACGTAGAAGTGGAAGGGCTGACCACGCACATGGCGAACGCGGACGAGGCGGACGATTCGTTCGCGGAGACGCAGCACGAAGTGTTCCGCGCGGCGGCCGCGCGGTTGCCGTGGATCGGGTACCGGCACACGGCGAATTCGGCGACGGCGCTGCGGCGGGGCGAGCTGCATTATTCGGGCGTGCGCGTGGGCCTGGCGATCCACGGGATATTGCCGCCGAACACGCCGGGGCCGGCACTCCGGCCGATGCTGGCGGTCCGCGCGCGGGTTGCCCGCGTGACGGATGTGGCGGCGGGCGAAGGGGTGAGCTACGGGCTCACGTGGCGGCCGGAGCGGCCATCGCGCGTGGCGCTCATCCCGGTCGGGTACGCCGACGGGTGGCGCCGGAACCTGGGGAACGCAGGGGAAGTGCTCGTGCGGGGCGTGCGCTGCCCGATGGCCGGGCGGGTGTGCATGGACCAGTTCCTGGTGGACGTGACGGATGTGCCGGGTGAGGTCGGGGAGGGCGAGGTGGCTACGCTGCTGGGGAGCGACGAGGGCGAGGCGATCACCGCGGGGGCCGTGGCCGATTGGGCGGGGACGATCGCGTGGGACGTGATTGCATCGTTGCAGGGCAGGTTGCCCCGGTTGTATCACCGCGGGGGCGCGGTGGAGGAGATCACGCCGCCGCTCTGGTAGAGGGACGAAGGAGCGGGTGGTTAGGCATCTTGGCGGGCCCCGGAAAGCCAGACGCCCCCGGGGCTTCTGCCGGGGGCGTGACTGGAGAGGGTTGGCGTGGATGAGGGCCGTCTACACGGCGATGTTGTCGCGTGCGGCGGCCGCGGGGGCCGGCCTGCGCGAGCCGAACGCGCCGAAGAAGCGCCGGCGGACGGCGACGGTGTCCAGCGCGGCGGCGGGTGAGCCGGAGGCGTGGGCGGCGATCCGGGAGAAGGCGGTGGCGGCAGGCGCCTGGGGCTTCCACATGATGACCGGCACCCCCAGCTGGGTCGCCTTGCGCACGTTGCGGTCGAAGGGGACCTCGTGGTCGACGGTGCGGCCGATAGCGAATTCGACATCGGCCCGGCCGGGGCCCTCCTGGTCGTGGCCGTGGATGAGCGTGACGATGACGTGCTCGTCGGCGAGCCCTTTGAGCGCGAGGTGTTCAAGGAGGAGGGACGTGTTCTTCAGGCTCGCGAGGTCGGAGCTGGTGACGACAACGAGACGGTCGGCAGCGCCGACCGCGGCCGCGACGACGTCGTTGAAGGTGCCGGGGGTATCGAGGATGACGACATCGAACAGGGTTGCGGCGAACCGGACGAGGTCCTGGATCTGTTCGGGCGAGCAATTGAGCCAGCTGCGGTAGTCGCGGGCGGCGGGGAGGACGCAGGCGCCGGAATCGTGGCGGAGCAGCATCTTGAGGAAGGTCTCGCGGTCGAGCGTTTCGACCTCGCGGGCGGCCTCGGAGACGCTGTAATCGGCCCGGACATCCATCATGACGGCGACATCGCCGAAGCGGGTATCGAGGTCGATGAGGAGTACGGACTGGCGGCCCGCGGCTGCGATGGCGGCGGCAAGGTTGGTGCTCGTGGTGGTCTTGCCGATGCCGCCCTTCTGGCCGACGACGGCGATGACCCGGGCACCGGGCTCGGTGGGCAGGGATGCGGAAGAGGCAGCCTTGCGGAGCGCGCGGTCGACGACGGCGTTCATCTGGTCCCGGGCGATCTTGCCGTGGAGGAAGTCGTTGACGCCGCTCTGCATGAGGCGGCGTTCGACGGTGGGCGACCACTCGTCCGCATAGGCAACGATCGTCGCATCGGGTACGACCGCGCGGGCGAAGTCGACCGTCTGGAGGGCGCGTTGGAGGGGCTGTGCGATGGCGACGAACAGCAGGTCGGGTTGCATTTCCTGGATGGTCTGCTGGGCGATCAGGCCGTGAGGGCGTTCCCGGTCGATTTCCAGTCCGGCACGTTGGACTTTGGAGCGTAGTATTTCACGGCTTATTTCATCGCTATCTACGATCAGCGTTCGCAGTCCTGAGAGATTCATGGTTTCCGTCCAAATCTGGCGATGTACCCGCCCGTCCATCACATGTTCACCGGGTTGCCACGCTTTGGGAATGGGGTATTGGGCATCCGGGAGAGTTCCTATGAAGTTCCTACCCGGAGTGTCACGCCTTGTTCACCAGAACGTCACTGATGGTGGGAGGAACCTGTAAGAGGGGGGCGGTTGATATGGGATTGCAAGGTTGTGAGTGACGTAACTCATGGGTTTGCGGCTAAGTGGCTGCAAGAATAACGAGGTGAGAGAGCATGCCGGCGCCCCGGACATGACGAAGGACGAGGTAGCCGTGGCGTGGGGCGGACGTGGGCCGGTGGTGGTGGTGGATAGCGATGCGGCGGTGCGGCGGGTAGTGCGGCTAGTGCTGGAAGGGGCGGGGTGGCGGTGCCTGACTGCGGCGGACGAGGAGACGGCGCTCGTGCTGGTGGCCCGGGAGCGCCCGAAGCTGGTGCTTTCGGAAGTCAGGCTCGAATCGGGGAGCGGCGTGGACCTGGCGCGGCGGATCGCGCTGCATGGGGGGTGGCGGCCCCGGGTAGCGCTCATGAGCGCCTATCCCCGACCGCGGGCCGGCGCCGAAGACTACTTCGTGGCGAAACCGCTTTCGTTCGATCGGCTGCTGACGCTGCTGGATGAGGTGGACCACGAGCCGGGCTGGTAGAGGCGCCCGGGAAGGCACGGGAAGCCGCGCCGTCTGAAGCGCGCCCGCGGTGTACGTCGCAGGCCGGGTTAAGGCCGGCGGGGAGGGCAGCCTTACGCCTTACGGCGCGATGCGGCACCCTGAACCGGATGCCCGGTCGTCGCAGAAATCTCCTTTCGCTGGCCGTGCTGGTGACGTTGCTGGCCGGCGCGGCGTTTGCATTGTTTGGCGCGTGCGGTGGCGGCGATGGCGGGTCGCACGATGTCGTTGTCCGCCTGGCGACGCCGTCCGGGCCGACGGCCACGCCGACGTTGTTGCCCGGCGAGACGGTGGCGGCGCTGGAGCCGCCGGAACTGGTGCTTTCGACGTACGAGGTGTACCAGGCGGGGGCGGTGCTGGTCTCAGTAACGGGCGATATCCGCGGGGGCCAGGTGACGTTCCTGGGCCGGAAGTTCCCGCTGACCCCCGGCTCGCAGAGCCAGTACACGTTCGTACCGGTCGATACGGAAGACCCGCCGGGCGAGCATGTGTTGAAGGTTGATGTGACCCTGCCGACGGGGACGAAAGGGACGTTGCAGGAGACGATCACGGTGCTGGCGACGGAGTGGACAACGGACTACCTGGAGTTCACGCCGGAGCAGGTGACGGAGCTGCTGGACCCGGCGGTGGTCGCGGAAGAGGCGGCGACGCTGAAGAGCGTGTACACGAAGGTGACGCCGGAGAAGCTGTGGGATGGGTTCTGGCAGCTGCCGGTGGCCGGCGCGCTGACCGCGCGCTATGGAGAGCAGCGGTCGATCAACGGTTCGGAGCCGGCGGGGCACCATGGTGGGACGGATTTTGGCGCGCTGGAGGGTACGCCGGTGACGGCGACCAATTCGGGCAGGGTGGTGCTGGCACGGCCGATGAAGGTGCGGGGAAACATGGTGGTGATCGACCACGGCGGCGGGCTGTATTCGGGCTATGGGCACCTGAGCGCCATCGAGGTGGCCGAGGGCGACGTTGTGGAAGCGGGGCAGCAGATCGGGCTGGTGGGCAACACGGGGCTTTCGACGGGGGCGCACCTGCACTGGGAGATGGCATCGAACGGGGTGCTGTTGGACGCGGTGCGGTTCACGGACGGGACGAACGGCTTTTAGGGGGCGGTGGCATTGGCCCGGGTGAACGGGCATACTCGCACCCCATGCGCGGACGATTGCTCGAGCCCCGGCAGCCGTTGCTGTTCCAGCCCGTCGAGTCGCAGACCGGCTTCGGTTTCCAGGCGGTGGTCGATGAGGCGAGGGCGGTGTGGTTCCCGGAGATCACGGATGAAATCGAGGTCCGGATCGCGGCGGCCGGGCCGCTGGCGTTCATCTGCCGCCACCTGATGGGGCGGGACAGCCACGTGATCGCCTTCCACCCGGTGTTGAACCGGCCGGGGACGCCGATCGAGGTGGTGCGGTTTATCGCGAAGCACGAGCTGACGCACATCGTGAATCCACCGCGGATGGTTGGTGAGTGGTGGGCCGACCATCCGCCCGACTTCTGGGAGAGGGAGTTCGCGGCCGCGCCGGAGCGTTTTGCGTGCTGGGCGTGGGTCCGCCGATATCTCTCACGCTGCGTGCGCGATGGTCGCGATGGCTTGAGCGTGGCACGGACGTGGCGGCGGCGGATGGCGGGGATCGAGCCCGGCCCCTACACGCCGCACCTGCCCTTCGATGACCCGCCGTGGGAGGTGCTCTGCCCGGAGGGCGGGGCGCAGCTGCGGCTGCCACCGGAGTGGGCATGGCGCCCCCAGGCAATCCGGGAGCCGGTGGCCCCCCGGCGGTGACCGGAGCGGGTGGCGGCGGTACCCTCAGTAGCGATGCGGCTGTGGCTTGAAGTGGAAGGTGAGCCCGGGGGCATCGGACTGCCGGACGAGGGTGCAGAACTGGTGGCGTTTCTCTCGTTCGCGGTTTCGCGCGGGTTTGGGGCCACGCACCCGTTGATCGCCCTGGCCGACCGGTTGCATGACGAGCACCGGGTGCGGATGGGGCCGCTCACGACCTTTTACGAAGCCAGGACAGAGGACCAGGAAGACGTGGAAAAGCTTGAGATGGCCTGGCAGGAGCCGGGTCCACTGCGGGAGGAGCTGGTGAAGGTGGCGGGGGCAATCGCAAACGACCCGATGGCGGCCACGCTGGCGCGGCGAGCGAACACGCCGGGGCTCGCGGGACAGGCAGCCGCCCTCGCGGGCGCCCTCGAACCGGCAATCGTGGAGGGCCGCCGGGTGCGGATGGTGTACGAACTATGATGCGGCGTCGCCGGAAGGCGATCGAAGCGCGCCAGGGGTGGGTGTTCGGGCCGCTGGCGCCGCTTGCGCGGGCGATCAATTCGCAGACGGGGATGGCGCTGATCACACCGCGGGCGCAACGCATCATCGACCTCATCGAGCTGGGGCCGGGGAAGCGGTACCTGGATATCGGCTGCGGGACGGCGGCCTACGCGCACCTGCTGGCGGCGAAAGCGGGCGCGGACGAGCCGCCGGTGACGGTGGACCTGGTGGCGGGCCCCGGCCCGGTGGAGGTGATCGGCTGGCCGGAGCAGTTGCCGTTCCGGGACGAGTCGTTCGATTGCATCACGAGCCTGTACTACGTCCGGCGGTTCGATGACGACGTGGCGCACGCGTTCGCGCGGGAGATTGCGCGGCTGCTGGCTCCCGGCGGTTCGGCGCTGGTGATGGAGGTTGCGCCGGTGCGGAGCGGGCTGCTGGACCGGGTGCATGCGCGGCTGCTGAGCGCGGGCTGTGGAGACGTGGACCTGCGCGGCTGGGGGCGGCTGGCGGCGATGTTCACGGAGGCGGGGTTCGACGCGATCGACCTGGTAAACGTTGGGCCGTTCCTGGTGCCGCCGATCCCGCGGGTGGGTGTGCTGGCGCGGCGGGGGTGGGGCTCAGGGGAAGATGGCGGCGAGGGAGAGCTCGAAGCCTGAGACGGGGAAGCCGGCGTCGTCGCTATCCAGCGTTTCGGTGTAGGCGTACGTGTGTGCGTCGCCGTTCGGGCGGTGGACGGTGACTGCGCGCTGGCGCGGGCGTACGACCCAGACACGTTGAGATCCGGCGGCGAGCCAGTCGGCCACCTTTTCGGCGACGTCGGCGTCGCGGTCGGACGGCGAGACGATTTCGACGGCAAGATTCGGCGCGCCACGGAAATACTCGCCGGGGACGGGGCGGCCCCGATCAGCGGCAATCCAGGCGACATCGGGTGCGCGGACGACGTCCGGGTCTTCGGCGAGCAGATAGCCGCCTTCGCCGGTGAGGACGCCAAGGCGGTGTGCCTGGACGAAACCGCGCAACGCGACTCCGACTTCGAAGGCGTGCATGCCGTGGTAGGTGTCTGCCGGTGGAGCCATCACGACCCTCCCGCGGATGAGCTCCATCCGTTCGCCGCTCGGTGGCTCTGGGAGGTTGGCGAACTCCTCGGCGGTGAGAAGGCTCTCCGACGTTGTCATGCCGAGGATGATACCACCCGGTGTTGCCAGAGCGGCCGGCTAGAACGGTTTGAAGATTGCGAGCCAGGCCAGGAGCGGGACGCTGAGGACCAGGATGGTGCCGAAGACGATGGGGACGCGGTCATCGAGGATGGCGCGGAGTTCGGCGGTTTCTTCGCCCTTCTTGGCGGCGATGAGGGCGGCCAGGCGGGCACGCCGGAGGCCGAACCCGAGCAGGGGCAGGCAGACGAAATAGAAGAAGATGTAGAGGAGGGTGAGGGCGGCGAGCCAGCCATCCTTCACGAAGTTGTATTCGGCGGCGACTGCCCAGAAGAAGCCGGTGGTGCCGGTGGCCATGGCCCCGGGGAGGAGGATGCGGGTCTCGCTGTTGGCGGCCTCGACGAGGCAGTACATCTGGTACTTCACATCCTTCGTGGCCCAGGCCCGGAGGATGAGGGGGTAGGTGGCGCCGAGGCCGGCGCCGAGCCAGACGAGGCTCAGGATGTGAACGATCCGCCACCAGTCCATGTGGGCTCCAGTATGGGGCAGCGGGGCCTAGCGGTCTGCGCACGCGAAGAGGCCCGGGTGCAGGCCCGGGCCCCTTCGGTACCGGCGGTGGTCCCGCCTGTTCAGACTGCCGCGGCGAGCGGGGCGCGGACACGGGCTGCCGCGAGGATGATATCGGCCGCCTGTTGCGGTTCGAGCCGGTCGGTGTTGACGACGAGGTCGTAACTGGAGGATCCAAGCCAGTCTTCGCCGTAATACGCGCGGAAGTAATCGACGCGTTCCTTATCGGTGCGCTGGACGAGTTCGCGCGCCTTCGCCTCGTCGGCCGCCAGGGAGGACATGAGGCGGCCGGCGCGCGCATCGGCGGTGCCGGAGACGAGCACGCGAAGGGCGTCCTGCCGGTTTTTCAGGATGAACTGGGCGCCGTGGCCGAGGAGGACGACGCGGCCCTGGTTGGCGAAGTCCTCGATGACCTGCTGGATGAGCTGGCGGTAATCGACCGAGGTGAGGAGCGGAGTGGCGGCGATGTTGATCGGTTCGCCCCACTGGCCGGAGGCGGGCGTGGCGGGGTTCCGGGCGAGGGCTTCGATGATGCGGGCGAAGAAGGAGGGTTTGTGTTCGGCGTCGCTGACGGTTTCGGGGGAGACGCCGGCTTCCTGGGCGGCCTCCTGGACAACCCTGTAGTCGAGCAGGCGGTAGCCGGTGGCGGCGGCGACGATGCGGGCGACATCTTCGCCCCCGGTGCCGACCTGCCTGGCGATGGTAATCACGCGAGTTTCCATGTCATGTACCTCGTCGGCGGGCGGTGCCGCCAGTCATTCGACGACGGAGAGCTCATCGGGGGATGAGGCTTCGATGGTGGTGATGTTGTCGACCAGTTCGACGGTGCCTTTGACGCAGACTTCGCGCCCGGCGAAAGCCGTCTCTGGGGGCGCGGCGAAGGTGCTGCGGCCGGCGGAGGGGATGACGACCTCGAGGCGGAGGAGGGCTTCCTCGCCGGCGCCGACGAAGAGGATGACCGCGTCGCCGCGGATGGTGGTCCCGAGCACCGGCCCCTGCACGGTGGCCGTTTCGCCGGCGAATGCCCGGGCGGCGAAGAAGTCGACGGCGCCGGTACAGGCGAACGTCGGGCTCAAGGCGATGGTGGGCGTTGGCACGGGTGTTGTGCCGGGGGTGGTGGTGGTCCCGGGAGCCGGGGTCCCGGTGGCCGCACCTGCGGTTGGGGAGGACGTCGCCGCCGCCGTGGTGGGGGTCGCGGTGTCGCCATCGTCATCGTCGCCGCAGGCCACGAAGGCGAGCGCGAGGAGGGCGGCGAGGGCGACGGTTACGGACCTCACGAGGCGAGCTCGGCGGGGCGGACGCCCTCTCCGGGGAGGGCGATGGTGGATGTGAGGGCGGCGGAATGCCGGTGGACCGGCCAGACCAGGGTCCCATGGCGGAATTCGGCGTCGGCCGGGTGGAACTCGACCGGGCCGGCGAGTCCGCAATCGAGGGAGATTTCGCTGGAGAGTGCGCGAATGACGGCGC
>JAHDWR010000020.1 GCA_023382755.1 Dehalococcoidia bacterium | reverse complement strand
ACATGGGGCCCTTGTCGCCCACCACGGCGACCACTTCGGGGTTGAACATGCGGTCAAGCCGATGACCGGGAACTGCCATGGGTGCTCATCCTTCCAGTGCGGCCGCCGCCTTCCGCGCGCGGCCGCAACGATCAGCCGGGGCTCAGGATTCGGAGATCACGATTCGCGCGTCAACCGCGAGCGCCCCGTCCGGGTAGGCGAAGACCGGGTTCAGGTCGAGCTCGCGCACTTCCGGGTGCTTTTCCACGAACTCCGAGACCTTCAGGATGGTCTGCTTCAGCGCAGCGATGTCCGAGGGCGGCTGGCCCCGCACTCCGCCAAGCACCGGCCGGCCCTTGATCTCGTTGATCATCTGGTCCGCGTCTTTTTCCGCCAGGGGCACCAGCCGGAACGAGACATCCTTCAGCACTTCAACCATGATGCCGCCGAGCCCGAACATCATCACCGGGCCGAACTGCGGGTCCGTGGTCATCCCCACGATCACTTCGGTACCCTGCGGCGCCATGTGCTGCACGGCGACGCCGAGGACGTTCGCCCCGGGGACAGCCTTCTTCGAGTTCGCCACGATCTCGTCGAACGCCGCGCCGACGGCGTCCTTGTCGCGCAGGTTGAGTTTCACGCCGCCGACATCGCTCTTGTGGGCGATGTCGGGCGAGACGACCTTGAGGACCACCGGATACCCGGCCGCTTCGGCCTGCGCCTGGGCTTCGTCCCGGCTCCTGGCCAGGGTGGTGTTGGCGACGGAGACGCCGGCTTCTTTCAGGACTGATTTGGCCTCGACTTCATTGAGCAGGGTCCGGCCTTCGGCGCGGGCCTGCGCCAGGACTGTTTCGAACGACATGCGGGAGCCTCGATTGGGGCGGAGATTGTGCCGCGATTGTACGTGAGGCGGACGAGTACTGTCGTCAGACGTGCCACGCGCCGGACACGCGGTCCCGGGGAGTCCCGCGGGGCATGGCGGCGAACGCCAGCGCCACGTAGATTCTCCGTCACGTGGAGGGACAAAGTGGACGAACAATTCGATGTCATCGTGGTCGGAGCAGGTTCGGCCGGTGCGGTGGTAGCGGCTCGGGCGAGCGAGGAACCCGACCGCTCGGTGCTCCTCATCGAGGCTGGCCCAGACTATCCGGATACTGCCCAGACCCCGTTCGACCTGGTCAACAGCCACAACAACTCCTACACCGACCACGACTGGGGATTCGACTACCAGCCCACGGCTCGCGGCGGCTCACGGCCGTTCCCTCGCGGCCGCGTGACCGGCGGGTCGAGCGCGGTGAACACGACTATCGCCCTCCGCGGCATGCCCGAGGACTACGACGGCTGGGCCGCCGCCGGTAACCCCGAATGGGCCTGGGATAAGGTCCTCCCCGCCTTCAAACGGCTCGAACGCGACCTCGAGTTCGGCGACCGCGACTACCACGGTGATGCCGGCCCGATCACCATCCGCCGCTACCGCCACGACGAACTAACCCGGGTCCACCAGGCGTGGCTCGCCGCGGCCGATGAACTTGGCTACCCCTACTGCGAGGACGCGAACGACCCGGCAGGCTGGGGCGCGGGCCCCCATCCGATGAACAAGGTCGGCCGCCTCCGCATCTCCACCGCCATCGGCTATCTCTCCGCCGCCCGGGCCCGCCCGAACCTGACCATCCGCGCCCACACGGTCACCCGCCGGGTTGTCGTGGAAAACGGCCGCGCTGTGGGGGTCGAAGTCGAGACTGATGGCGTGGTCGAAACGGTCCGGGGCAAGCTCATCGTCCTCTCCGCCGGGTCACTCCAAACGCCCTGCATCCTCATGCGCTCCGGCATCGGCCCCCGCGAAGAACTCGCCCAGCACGGCATCGATGTGCTCCGCGACGTCCCTGGCGTGGGCGCCAACCTGAGTGATCACCCCGCTCTCGCCATTGTCTGCCGGGCGAAAGACCCGTCGCTGCTCGACGCCGACCAGCCCATCGTGCAGACCATCCTGCGTTATACCGCCCCCGGCAGCGAACACCGAAACGACCTCCAGATCGAGGCGTTCTCGTTCTCGCCCCGCGGCGGTCCGCTCAACAGCTTTGCCATCGCGGCAGTCCTCGAGCAGGCGTATGGCACCGGCACGGTCCGCCTCTCCTCCGCCGAACCTCACGCCGCTCCCATCACCGAGCAGCACTTCTGCGAGGACGAGCGCGACCTCAAGCGCCTCATCGCCGGCTTCCGTGACACGGTCGCCTTCACGAAGGCGACAGCGATGAAGGACGTGATCGCCGAGGTCACCTTCCCCGACCCGCGCCGCGACCTCTCCGACGAGAGCATCGGCGACCTCGTTCGGCGCCTCGCCGCCAGCGGCTTCCATCCCTGCGCCACCGCGCGCATGGGCCCCGCAAGCGACCCCACGGCGGTGGTCGACCAATACGGCCGCTGCCACGCGGTCGAGGGACTGGCCGTCGCTGACGCCTCCATCATGCCGACGGTCCCCCGGGCGAACACGAACCTCACATCGATCATGATCGGCGAGATGATCGGCGAGTGGGTACGGACCCGCCCCGCCGAATACGGTCTATAGAGGGCCTCGGGGCACGGTGGTAAGATGGTGGTATGAAGGTCAAGACGTCCGTGTCGCTTTCCGAAGAACTGCTCGCCGCCATCGATGAAACGATCGGCGCGGGCGGCAACCGCTCGCAGTTCATCGAAAAGGCCCTGCGCCAGCAGCTTCGCGAAATTCGGCGCGCCCAACGGAACGCCCGCGACCGCGAGATCTATGCGAGTCTCACCCCGGAGCAGCTGGCGGAGTCAGATGTGCTGGATTACTCGATCGATCCGCTCGACCTCGGCGACCCTGTTGAGCTGAGTGACGAAGTGTTGGCGCGACTTGATGCCGAGGCAAGACTTCGTGCAGCGGGGTGACTTGTACCGGGTACGCGCTCCGCGCAACGACGTGAAGGACGCTCGGATATTTCTCATCGTGGCCCGCCCCGACTTCATCAGCGCCCGATATTCGAGCGTCGCCTGTGCTCCCGTCTATACCAATGCCCATGGCATTGCGACCGAGGTGCCGGTCGGCCCCGACAATGGACTCCGTCATCACAGCGTCGTCCGATGCGATGAAGTCACGAGCGTTGAGAAGAAGCGCCTCGTGGACTACGTCGGCTCGCTTCCTCCCGAGAAAATGCGCCAAGTGAACCGCGCGCTCGCGATCGCCCTCGACATCGCCCCCGAAGACATCGAGGACCTGTGACGCCGCGCCTCTTCCACTTCTCCGAGGACCCGGGCATCCACGTGTTCGTGCCCCGCACTCCCGACCACCGGCCGGACGTTCCCCCAATGGTCTGGACCGTCGATCAAGAACGCGCGTGGACGTACCTCTTTCCGCGCGAGTGCCCCCGCGTGCTCCTCTGGCCCACTCCCGACACCACCGCGGTTGACCTTGACCGCTGGTTTGGCGGCCGCCCCGATGCCCGCATCGCCTGCATCGAATGGGCATGGCTCGATCGGATGCATTCGACGCCGCTCTTTCGCTATGAGATGGACCCGGCACAGTTCAGACCACTCGAGGACGACCCCTGGATGTGGGTCAGCTCCGCTGCCGAGACGCCCCGCTCCGTCGAGCCCGTCGGCGACCTCATCGCCGCGCTTCGCCTCGAAAACGTGGAGCTGCTGCTCATGCCTTCGCTTGCCCCGCTCGACGGAGCGTGGGAGCACAGCTTCCACTTCTCCGGCATTCGCCTCCGCAACTCGATCGGCTGGCCTGCCCCCTAAGCGGGCCGGAAATACGGCAGCGCGATGGCCTCGCTCACGTCGTCGAAAACGATTTGTACCGGTGTCCCGATCTTCACTGCGTCCGGGTCCGTCTCGACAACCAGGCTGGTCATACGTGGGCCCTCCGCCAGTTCGATCACGCCGATGATGTACGGCACGTCCTGCTCGAACTCTGGCGACGTGGGCCGGCGTGCGACGGTGTAGCTGTAGATCGTGCCCTTCCCCGACGCGTCGAACCAGCTCAACTCGTTCGAAAGACACTTCGGGCAGTGCGAGCGCGCGTAGTAAAATACGTGGCCGTTGGCGCAGCGCTGGAGCGTCAACCGGTGCTGCTTCGCCGCATCCCAGAATGGCTGGCTAATGGGTGTCGGGACCGGCAGCGGCTCGGTGCCCTTGCGATACTTCGGCATCTCTTTCCTCCTACTCGCCGCGCAGGATGAGCGAGACCTGCTCGCTCATCAGCCCGCCGTTGCCGTGCACGAAGACCGTGTCGCAGCGCTTCAGCTGCCGGTCGCCTGCGCGGCCCGTCATCTGCAGGTACGCCTCGGTGATATGCGAGATCCCGCCCGCCATCCCCGCCTGCCCGAAGCTTAGCTGCCCGCCGTGCGTGTTCATCGGGAAGTCGCCCTTGTAGGTCATGTCGTGCGCTTCGACGAATCTGCCTGCCTCGCCCTTCGGGCAGAAGCCCGTGTCCTCGAGCGTCAGCAGCACGGTGATCGTGTAGCAGTCGTAGAGCGATGCCAGGTCGATGTCCTTCGGTTTGACGCCGGCCATCGCCCAGGCCCGGTCCGCCGCCGCCTTGATCGGCGTGTGCGTCATGTCCGGGTCGTAGGTCACCGAGAGGTGCGTCGTGTTCTCGCCGCCGCCGATGATGTACGCAGGGCGGTTCTTCGCCTTCTTCGCCTTTTCCTTCGAGGTCACCACCACGGCACCGCCGCCGAAGCACGGCATCACGATCTCCAGCATGTGCAGCGGGTCGACGATCATCGGCGAGTTCAGCACGTCGTCGATGTCGATCGGCGTGCGGAACACCGCCTTCGGGTTCGCCGCAGCGTTCGTCCGCTGGTCGACCGCCACCTTCGCCCGCTGTTCGTCGGTGAGGCCATATTCGTAGGCGTAGCGGTTGGCGATTGTCGCGTAGGCGAAGTTCTGCCCGATGGCGCCATAGGGATAGTCGAACTCGGTCATTGGCGAGCCCCAATTCCTGCCCCACCGCTGGCCGCCGCCCATGGGGTTCTGGAGACGAGGGAGGGTGTGGAAGATGCAGAGAGCTGTCTCGCACATCCCGGCCTCGATAGCCACGGCGGCGCGAAGCACGGCGCCCGCGCTCGCGGCTCCCCCAAGGTCGACGATCTCCGAGAAGTGCGACTCGATGCCCAGGTATTCCGCCAGGTGGCCGGGCATGAACATCGGCCCAGCCTCCGCGACGTGCCCGGTCATCATCGCGTCCACGTCGCTGAGCTGCAGCCCCGCGTCGTCCAGGGCCAGGCGCGCCAGTTCGGCGTACGCCTCGAGGCCCATCCAGAGCCGGTCCGGCTTCCGCACCGGCGCGAATTCGGCGATGCCGACGATTGCGGCGTCGCCCCGGAGTCCACCCATGTTGGCGCTCCTGTCCATAGTGATGGCCGGATGCTACCGGGACGGCAATGCCTGCGCGAGGGGAGGCGACCGGGTCCTCCCGGCCACTTCCTGCGCGCCGCAGCCATGTTGACACCCCGTGCTATAGTCCATCCGCTTCGCTGGCCCGCCGAAAGGGACATCGAGCAGACAGTCCTGGAGAAATGCCGCCGTGTCCTCCCTTCGCCGATCCCTGCTGGTCCTCATCCCGGCTCTTGCCCTCCTCGGCGCCTGCGGCGGCGGCGACGATGACGATTCAGGCGGTGACTCGGGCGATTCCAGTGACCAATCGTCGTCGCCAACCACCACCAGCGGGGACTCCCGCTCCTCGAACGGCGACGTAGACATCCCCGAAATCAAGGACGGCGCATTCGCAGACGGCGAGGTTCATGTCGAAGTCTCCGGCGACAAGGACTTCAAGTTCGACCTCAAGGGCAACGGGATCGCCACCGGTGGGTATACGCTCCTGACGTTCGGGAGTGACGAAGCCTCGGTGATCCTGGCGTTTCAGGCTGGTTCCAAGGACGAAGCCGGCGGCCTCTCAATTACGCACACCAAGCTCGCCACGGCTGGGGCGTGGGGAACCGACTGCACGGTGACCATCGATGAGGGTGCGGACGAGGTGAAGGGCGAGTTCGGTTGCAAGGACCTTGAGGGCATCGAGCCGGGGTCGGTCAAGACCTACAAGGTCCGCGTCTCAGGCAATTTCTCCGTTACCCGCTGATCGTTCGCCAGGAAGGCCTCGGAAGCTCTTCCCAACCCGGGCGCCAAACGGCCCCGCAATCGAGGCGGGGCCGGTCTTCGTGGCTAAAAGGCCGCCACGCTTGCTCTGTGTGTTGGAGGCGCCAGCCGGATTCGAACCGGCGGTGAAGGTTTTGCAGACCTCTGCCTTACCACTTGGCCATGGCGCCGACCGAACCAGTGATGGTGCCCAGGGTGAGATTTGAACTCACACGCCTATACAGGCACTGCCCCCTCAAGACAGCGTGTCTGCCATTCCACCACCTGGGCAATGAGGCGATGTTACGTACCCGATGGGCCCAGCGGCAAGCCGCGTGAGGGTCTCGGCCCAGAGGTCCTGGCAGGGGTGGCAGGATTCGAACCCGCGACACTCGGATTTGGAGGCCGATGCTCTACCAACTGAGCTACACCCCTACGCAGACATCCATCGTACCAAACCGGGCCCTACGGAAAACGGGAACCGCCCTATGCCGCGTGCGGCTGCGCCCCAAACGAACCGCAGGATGGACACCTCGGCACCCGCGTCGCCCGCGGCGTCTGGGCAAAGTGGAACCGGGCCCCGCAGCGCGTACAGTCCATCCGCTCGAACATCTTGCCTTCCGCGAATTTCCGCGCCCATGCCGGCCTGAGGATGCGCTGCTCTGCCACGGGGTGCCTCCTGCCAACTATTTCGGCAGATCGGCCACACCTCCGCATAGGAGTCATTTCACAGACCCCGCTCCAGCCCGGACATAAGCAACCACCTTTCCTATACTCGGTCGATGCACACGAACGTACGGCATCTCCTTTCCTCGGCCGACATCTCCGCCGCGGAAACCGCCCACCTGCTCGATATCGCCGGCAAGTTGAAGAAGCGCCCCCAGAAGCTCCTCGAAGGCAAGGAACTCGCGCTCCTCTTCGAAAAGCCGTCGCTCCGTACCCGTGTCAGTTTCCAGGTTGCCATGCGTCACCTCGGTGGCGAGACCATCTACCTCGCTCCCCAGGAGGTCGGCCTCGGCGAACGCGAAGCCATCAAGGATGTCGCCCGGGTCCTCGACCGCTACGTCCACATCGTGGCCGTCCGCACCTTCGGCCAGGTCATCGTCGAGGAGTACGCCCACTACTCCGGCATCCCCGTCATCAACGCGCTCACGAACGAGGAACACCCCTGCCAGGCGCTCGCCGACCTGCTGACCCTGAAGGAAAAGACCGGAGACCTCCGCGGCGTCTCGATCGCGTTCATCGGCGATGGCAACAACGTCGCGGCCAGCCTCGTGCTCACCGCCACGGCGCTCGGCATGGACGTCCGGATGGCCGCCCCGAAGCGCTACACCCTCCCCGAGTATGTGGTCTCCGAGTCCAGCGCCCGCGCTGAGGCGAGCAGCGGCAAGCTGACCCTCGTCCACGACCCCGTCGAGGCGGTCCAGGGCGCCCAGGCTGTCTACACCGATGTCTGGACCTCCATGGGGCAGGAGCGCGAGTCCGAGCGCCGCCGGATCGATTTCGCCGGCTACCAGCTCAACCGCGAACTCATGGACCACGCCGCCAGGGGCGCCTTTGTCATGCACGACCTTCCCGCCCACCGCGGCGACGAAATCACCGATGAGATGATGGAGGCCCCCGCCTCGATCATCTTCGACCAGGCCGAAAACCGTGTCTGGGCCCAGGCGGCCGTCGTGGCCTTCCTGCTCGGCGTCGATGGCCAGGTCGAGGCCTAACCCGGAGTTCCTCCTTTACGTCGTATCATGAGGGCGACCACCAGGGGCTGCAGCGCCGCTCATGCTCGAGACCGAACACTTCCGGGACGTCCTCGCTCAGTTTGATGTCTGGAGCGCGATCGATATCTTCCTCATCGCGCTCGTCATCTTCGCGACTCTGCGCGTCCTCAGCGGGACCCGTGGCCTGACGCAGTTGCGGGGAGCGTTGGCCCTCTTCCTCGTCTTCGTCGTGTTCGGCCGCATGTTCGACCTCACGGTCGTCAACTTCCTCGTGGCGAACTCGGTCACGGCGCTCGTCGTGGGCGCCGTCATCATCCTCCAGCCCGAAATCCGCCGCGCCCTCGACCGCCTCGGGAGGACGGGCCTCCAGGGCTGGCTTACCGAAGGCAAGTACAACGAACTCATCGAGTCGGTGGTCCGTGCGGCAGGAAGGATGTCCGCCGAACGCCACGGGGGCATCTTCGTCCTCGAGCGCGAGACCGGCCTCCAGGACGTGATCGAGACTGGCGTCCCCGTCGATGCGAAGGTCTCTCCCGAGCTGCTCGGCGGCATCTTCTATCCCAACTCTCCGCTCCACGACATGGCCGTCGTCCTGCGCGATGGGCGAGTGGTTGCCGCCAGTTGCGTGCTTCCCCTCGCCAACGACCCGGAAGACCGCCACCTCGGCACCCGCCACCGCGCCGCAATTGGCATCACCGAACAGACCGATGCCCTCACCGTCGTCGTCTCCGAAGAGACCGGCGACATCAGCGTGGCCCTCAACGGGCGGCTCACCCATGTGCCCGATGAGCGGCGCCTGCGCGCGGTCCTCGAATGGGTGCTCGAACCGGGCGCCGCCGGCCGCAACGGGCGCGGGGGAGTGCCAGCATGACCACGCCTGAAAGCCCCCGCGTCTCCTGGCTGAGGCTCGTCCTCGCCATCGCCCGTTCCTCCATCGCCAGCATGTACCAGAACTGGGCGCTCGCGAGTTTCAGCCTCGTCGCCGCCTTCGCCATCTGGTTCATCGTCGAAGATGTCGAGAACCCCAGGGTCACCCTCAGGTTCCCCGCCGAAGGCCTGCCGGCAGCCATCCCGGTCGAAGCGCGCAATGCCGGCAACCTCATCATGAAGGACAGCTTCGCCGTCGCTGTCGTCCTCGAAGGGCGCGACGACGACCTCGAAAACCTCGTCCCAGGAGACTTCCGCGCATACGTCGATGTCCAGGACATGCAGCCCGGCATCGAAGACGTGCGGGAAGTGAAGGTGGAGTCGCGCCGCAGCGGCGTAAGCGTCATCGAGGTCATCCCCTCGGCCGTCCGCGTCACCGTCGTCGAACCCGAAGAGCGCGAGCTTCCGGTCACCATCCGCCGCTCCGGCCAGGTCGCCGCGGGCTACCAGGAAGTAGAGGCCGCCACGACCGTCGATCCCGCCACGGTAGTCATCAGCGGGCTCCCCGAACGGGTCGCCAGCGTGCGCTCAGTGGACCTGGATGTAAACCTGAGTGGTGTGAGAGATAACACAACGATTGAAGGTGACCTCGTCGCCCGCTCCCAGAGTGGCGCCCAGGTTGTTGTCACCATTACCCCTGCCCGCGCCCGGGCAACCCTCCAGATCGAGCAAACCTTCGTCCAGCGCACCCTCCCCGTGGAGGTCCTGACCACCGGCGACGTGGCTTCCGGCTACATGATCACCAACGTCAAAGTCGAACCCGCGACCGTCGCCGTCACCGGCCCCCAGGCTGTCGTCACCGGCCTGACCAGGCTCACGACTCCGCCCCTCGATGTCTCGGGAGCGCGGACGGACCAGACCCTCATCCGGACCATCGACGAGCCCCAGAACACCTCCCTCGGACGTCCATCGGTCACCGTCACGGTCGAAATCCGCCCCATCGAATGCGCCACGGGCCCCGCCGGCGCCCCCTGCGGCGGCACCACCTTCGTCGTTGGCCCAACCTTCGAAGGTGCCCCGCCCGGGCTCACCCACTCCGGCTTCTACTCTGTCGAAGTCAAGATCACCGGCCCGTTGACCCAGTTGCGCGATCTGAAGCCCGGCGACATCAAGGTCACCGTCTCCCTGGCCGGCGGCGCCACCGGCACGCGTGGCTACCCTGTCATCGTATCCGTCCCCAGCGGCCTGAAGGCGGAGCCGGTCCCCAACCTCCAGGTGACGCTCGTGGCGCTCAGCTCGGGAAGTGGCCAGTGAGTGCCGCCTCCGATGTCCTCCCGCGCGTGGTCATTGTCGGCCGCCCGAACGTTGGCAAGTCCTCCCTGTTCAATCGTGTCCTCGGTGAGCGCCGCGCCATCGTCGAAGACGAGCCCGGCACCACCAGGGACCGTGTTGAAGCCGATGTCGAATGGCGCGACCGCCGCTTCCGTTTGATAGATACCGGGGGGTATGAAACAAACGAAGAAAACGTCTACGCCTCGCTCATCATCGACCAGGTGAAGGCCGCCATGGAAGGCGCCGCCGTCGTCCTCTTCTGTGTCGATGCCCGTGACGGGCTCACCGCCAGCGACTACGACATGGCCGATGTCGTCCGCAGGGCGGAACGCCCAACCCTGGTGGTGGCGAACAAGGCCGACAACGAAAAGCGCGAGTTCGACGGCGTGGCCGAGGCCTCCGCGCTCGGCCTCGGCGAACCGATCCCCGTGAGCGCGCTCCACTTCATCAACGTCAGCACCATGCTGGATGCCGTCCTCGCGCTCCTTCCGGAAACCGAACCCCTGGTCGAAAGCGACCGGACCCGCATCGCCATCATCGGCCGGCCCAACGTTGGCAAGTCGGCGCTGGTGAACGCGATTCTCGGGCAGAAGCGCGTCATTGTGAGCGACGTTGCCGGCACTACGCGTGACGCGATCGACACCGAAGTCGATACGACCGAAGGCTCATTCCTCCTGATCGACACGGCGGGCATCCGCCGCCCGGGCAAGCTCGGCAAGGGCGTCGAGCGCCACTCGGTCATGCGCTCCACCTCGGCCGTCGAACGCTGCGATGTCGCCGTCCTCGTCATCGATGGTGTCGACGGTGTTACCGCCCAGGACACCCACATCGCCGGGATCGCCATCGACCACTACAAAGGCCTCGTCATCGCCGTGAACAAGACGGACCTCTGGGAGGACCCGGAGGCCGGCCGCGACTGGGCGGAGCGCCAGATGCGAGGCCGCGTCAAGTTCGTCCCGTGGGCGATGGTCACCTTCATCTCCGCGCTCGAAGGGCGCGGCCTCGGGCAGCTCCTCAAGCTCGTCCAGGATGCTCGAGAGGCTCGCCGCCGCCGGCTCAGCACAGGCGAACTCAACGCCCTCCTGGCGAAGGCCATGCGCGAGCACGTGCCCCCGCTTGTCCGCAACAAGCGCTTCAAGCTCTTCTACGCCACCCAGGCCGGGATCGACCCGCCAACCTTCATCCTGTTTGTCAACGACCCCGAACTGGTCCACTTCAGCTACCGCCGCTACCTCGAGCGCTCCATCCGCGAGGCCCACGACTTCGAGGGGACGGCCATCAAGCTGGTGTTCAGGGCCCGGGCGGAGGATGATTCGCGGTCGTGATCGTCGAATTCGCCGCCAACGCGGCACTGGGGTATCTGCTCGGCTCGCTCCCCTGGGGGCTCATCGTCGGCTACGCATGGCTCGGGCGCGACATCCGCGACTCGGGGAGCGGTAAGACCGGCACCACCAACGTCCTCCGGACCGCCGGGAAGGCGCCCGCCGCGCTTGTCATGCTACTGGATATCGCCAAGGGTGCCGTCCCCGCCCTCGTCGGGCGCTTCGTGTTCGAAAGCAACGAAGTCGCTGCCGTCGGTGCCGGGGCCGCCGTCGTGGGGCATGTCTGGCCCATCTTCGCCGGATTCCGTGGTGGGCGTGGCGTCGCAAGCACCTTCGGCGGAGTCCTCGGATTGGCGCCGGTTATCTCCATCGCCTTCCCGTTCGTCGGCGCGGCGCTCGTGGGCACCACCCGGTACGTCTCCGTCATGTCCGTTGTTGGCGTCCCGCTCTGCGCCGCCATCATCGTCGTCGCCGCCGCGGGCGGATGGGTCGACTGGTCTTACGCCTGGTACTCGCTCTTCGCCACGGTCCTCGTCGAATACAAGCACATCCCGAACATCAGACGCCTGCTCTCCGGTACCGAGCCCAAGATCGGCCAGGGCGGCGACCGCCCGGCCACCGGCTGAGATGGCCCGGTACGGCGTCCTCGGGGCGACATCCTGGGGGGTTACCCTCGCCGGATTGCTCGAACGCTCCGGCAATGACGTGGTCCTCCTGGCCCGGACCGCCAGCGAAGCCGCCGGCGTCGACGCTCGACGCGGCCTCGATCGCCTCCCCGAACTGCGCCTCGGGCCGCGCGTCGCCGTCAGCGCCGCCCCGCCCCATGGCCCGGCGCTCGATGGCGTGGTGGTCGCGGCCCCCGCCCAGCACCTCCGCGCCACCGTCCGCGCCGCCGGGCTGCCCCGCGGCATCCCGGTCCTCTCCGCCGCCAAGGGCATCGAAATCGAAACCGGATTGCGCATGAGCCAGGTCCTCGCCGCCGAGGGCTGGGCGCCCGAGCTCATCGCCGCCGTCTCCGGCCCGAACCTCGCCCACGAGGTCGCGCGGGGCCTCCCGGCCGCCGCCGTCGTGGGAAGTGCCTCGCCCGAAACGGCCCGGCTCTGGCAACACGCGCTTGCCGGCCCCGCCTTCCGCGTGTACACCTCGCCCGACATCGCGGGGGTCGAGTTCGGCGGCGCGTTGAAGAATGTCATCGCGATTGCCGCCGGCGCTGCCTGGGGCCTCGGGTTCGGTGCCAATACGGTCGCTTCCATCATGACGCGCGGCCTGGCGGAGATGACCCGTCTCGGTGTCGCCTGCGGCGCGGACCCGCTCACCTTCCAGGGGCTCGCCGGTGTGGGCGACCTGGCCGCAACCTGCTTCTCGCCACTCAGCCGCAACCGCCGCTTCGGCGAGCTGCTCGCGCAGGGCAAGTCCATCGACGCTGCCCGCCGGCTCATTGGCGAAACAGTCGAGGGCGCCGCGACAGCCGAGGTCGCACTCTCCCTCGCCGGCCGGCAGGAGGTCGACCTCCCGATCACTGCCGAGGTGGCGCACGTCGTCGGCGGCGCCAAGACCATCGCCGCCGCGATGGCCGATCTCCTCTCGCGCCCACTCAGGGGCGAGGCTGCTTGGGGCCGCGGATGATACGATCGCCCCATGGCTGCGACTGTCTCACGTGCCCTTGACCAACTCGTGACCGACCTCGCCGCCGGCGGCTCGCCCACCGATTCGGACCTCGCCCTGCTTTCCGACCTGGATCGCCCCGCCGCCGCGTGGCTCAGCAGCCGCTGGCTGGAGATTCCCCCTGCCGGCAGGGTCGAACTGCTCACCCGCGCCACCGGGCTCGCCGAGGACAACGTCGAGCTGTACTTCGTCGAACTCGGGAAGATCGGACTCGGCGACCCCGACCCGGAGGTCCGCGAGCAAGCGGTCCTCGGCCTCTGGGAGTCTGAAGACCCGTCGGTCGGCTCTCGCCTGGTCGACTTGCTCTCCACCGACCCGGCGCCCGGCGTCCGTGCCGCCGCCGCCGCGAACCTTCGCCGCTTCGTCGAGGCCGCCGAGCTTGGCCGGCTCGCCGGGGCCCAGGGCGAACGGACGATCGCGGCGCTCCGGAACGCCGTTGAGGACACCATCGAGCCCGTCGAAGTCCGCGCCGCCGCCGTCGAGGCGCTCGGTCCCTGCGCCCAACCCTGGGTTGCCGGCCTCATCGCCGCGGCCTACGAATCCGACGACCGGGGGATGCGCATCTCGGCCGTGCGCGCCATGGGCAACTCCGCCCTAGAGCGGTGGGTCGAATACCTCGCTGATCAACTCGAGTCCGGCGACGACGAATTCCGCCTCGAGGCAACCGTCGCGGCCGGGAGCCTGGGCTCCGAAGACCTCGTCCCTCAGCTTGGAGAGCTCCTCGCCGACGAGGACTTCGATGTCGTGTTCGCCGCTATCGAGTCCCTCGGGGAGATCGGCGGCGAGACCGCCCACGAGCTCCTCCAGGAATTCCGCCCGGGCGCCCCGCCCGAACTCACCGAAGCGGTGGACATCGCGCTCGAACTCGCGGCCACCGGTGGCCTCTTCCGGCGCTTCGGCGAGCCGGACGCGATCTGATGGCACGCCGGCGCCCCATCCAGCATGCCGTCTCCGCCGGCGGAGTCGTCTGGCGCCGCGGCGACGCCGGCCGGATCGAGGTCGTCGTCTGCGGCCGCCGCTCGGACCGTGTTTGGGGCCTTCCCAAGGGCACGCCCGACCCTGACGAAGCCATCGAACAGACCGCCATCCGCGAAGTCCAGGAAGAGACCGGCCTCGAGGTCTCCCTCGGCGACGAACTCGGCTCCATCGAATACTGGTTCACCGCCAACGGCATCCGCTACCACAAGCAGGTCCACCATTGGCTGATGGAGCCAATCGGTGGCGATGTCTCCCTCCACGACCATGAATTCGACTTCGTCTGCTGGCTGCCCGCCGAGCAGGCGCTGGCAACACTCACGTACGATGGCGAGCGGAAGCTCGTGGCCGAGGCGGCGCGAAAGCTGGGAGAATCCCTGTGACCATCGAGGTCCGCCCGGGCTCTCGCGACCACCTTGTCGTCGCGGCCGGGCCTCGCCTGCGCATCCGCTACAAGACTCGCGACGACGCAATCGACGACTACGCCTGGCGCCGCGACCCAGAGAATGCCCGCCTCAATGGCATGCAGCCCTTCAGCGAGGGCTTCACGCGCTTCCTCCAGGTCTTCGAGCACGACCTTGCCTTCGCCCAACCAGACCGTGCCCAGTTCGCCATCGAGACCGCCGGCGGCGTCCACATCGGCAGCGTGATGTTCTATAACGCCGACCATACCCGCGAGACCGCCGAGTTCGGCATCTCCATCGGCGACGGCCGTTACCGCGGCGACGGCCTTGGTCGCGAAGCCACCATCCTCTTCCTGCGCTTCGCCTGGCAGACCTACCCCTTCCGGTCGTTCTACCTCCACACGCTCGATTGGAATGAGCGCGCCCGGCGCTGCTTCCTCGCCTCGGGCTTCGACGATGTGGCGATCGTTGAACGCGGCGGCGATCGCTTCATCCGCATGGAGGCTCGCCGCGAATGGTGGCTGCTCTGGGACATGGAGGGCCGCTTTTCCGTGACCCCTCGTCCGGCCCCTCCCACGCCGCCAGCGGGCGACTGAGGACTTTCCGATCCCGGTTCCCGAACGTGAAACGGTGCCCCATTGGCTCCCCGTTCACGTCGCATCCACCCGGCTGTCACCACGCCGCCCGCGCGTGTGCACCCGTCTGATCTGGGCGGAGGCGCCCAACTGCCGACATTCAACCTAGAGCATCGCACGAGATGGCCCATCGCAAGGGCCGCGGTGCGGGAAGGTGTCATGGAGCAGGCATATCCCCCCACATCTGGCAACCTCGCGATGCAGCCCGAGTATGTTGAAGAGCGCCCCGCGGCCCGTCCCGTGCCGAGCCAGCTCCGCGCGCTCCCCACACTCCCCGACGCTCCCGACCACGTGCATGAGCTGGGCCTTCCGGAGCGGTTCATCGAGGACCTCGCCCTCAAGACCCTCTACCGGATTACCGTCCCCTCGCCAGTGGGCGTCGCCAACGCGATGCGTGTCAGCCCCGGCGTCGCCCGCGAAGCGCTCGACGAGCTCCGCCGCCAGCGCCTCGTCGAGACCACTTCGGCTTCCGGCCGTCTCGAAACCGAATGGCAGTACCGCCTCACCGAACTCGGCATGCACGAAGCGGAGAATGCCTTCGAGCGGAGCAAGTACGTCGGCCCCGTGCCCGTCCCCATCCAGGAGTACTTCCGCGTCCTCGAGCGCGATACCGAAGTCGGCGCCCCGGACCCCGTCCGCCTCGCGCGCGCCCTCCAGCAGCTCGTCCTCGCTCGCGACGTCGTCGCGAAGGTCTGCCTCGCGCTCACCTCGGGCCGCCCGGCCATGCTCTGGGGAGCCCCCGGCAACGGCAAGACCACCATCCTCGAGCTCACCAGTGAAGCCATACAGGGTGTCACCCTCATGCCCGTCGCCGTCTACGTCAGCGGCCACATCATCCGCCTCTACGACGACCTCGTTCACCAGCCCGTCGAGGGCGACGACACCGCCGATGCCTCGTCGACGTTCGACCGCCGCTGGATGCGCATCCGCCGCCCGTTCGTGTTCGTCGGCGGCGAGCTGCGCCACGAAGACCTGGACCTCTCGTACGACCCCGCACTCGGCTATCACCAGGCGCCTCCCCATGTGAAGGCACACGGCGGCCTCCTCGCCATCGACGACTTCGGCCGCCAGCAGGTCTCGCCCCACGCGCTGCTCAACCGCTGGATCGCCGCACTCGAACGCGGCGAAGACACAATGGCGCTCGTGACCGGCGAACGCATCACCTTCCCGTTCCGGTCGACCATCGTCTTCAGCACGAACCTCGAGCCGAAGACCATGCTCGAGGAAGCCCACCTCCGGCGCCTGCCCTACAAGATCCGCATCCCCGAGCCGACGCCCGAGCAGATGGCCGAGATCTTCCGCCGCTTCGCCGATGCCATGGGCGTCGACGCCTCTCCCCAGAATATCGAGATGGCCGTCGAACTGGTGCGCCGCGCCAGCAATGGCAACTTCCGCAGCTGCCACCCCCGCGATGTTCTCCAGCTCATCATCGAGGAGTCGCGCTTCGTGAAGCGCCCCGCCGTCCTCGAACCCGGTGCCACCCGCCGCGCCTGCGAGGTCTACTTCGCGGTCGACCCCGGACCAATCACCAAGTAGCCCTCGAACTCACTTCTTCCCGGGCTTTTCGACTTCGAACGAATACGTCTCGATGACCGGGTTTGCCAGCAGCCGGGCGCACATCTGGTCCACCTGCGTCGCCGCGTCCTTCGGGTCTCCTGCCTTGAGCATCACCTGGAAGTAGCGGCCCGAGCGCACGCCCAGCACTCCGCCAAACCCGAGCGACCCCAGAGCCCCGCCAATGGTGATGCCTTCTGGATCGTTCACGGTTGGCTTGAGCGACACGTACACCCGTGCCAGGTAGGTGCCGTCGCCACCCTTGCCGGTTGCGGCTTTCGTATCCTTCTTCTTTTTCGCGTCCTTAGCCTTCGTCATGCGGGCAGCTCCTGTCCGGTCAGCATCTTGTAGACGGTGAGGTAGCGTTCGGTGGTCGCGGCGGCGACTTCCGGAGGCAGGGGCGGCGGCGGGTCGCCGTCCTTCCAGTTCGCCGCAAGCCAGTCTCGCACAGGCTGCTTGTCGAAGCTCGGTTGCGCGCTTCCCGGACGGTACTGGTCGGCCGGCCAGAAGCGGCTGCTATCCGGCGTCAGCACCTCGTCGATGAGGATGACTTCCTCGTTCCAGACTCCGAATTCCAGCTTCGTGTCCGCGATGATCATGCCGCGTTCGAGCGCCACCGTGTGCGCGTAGTTGTACACCGCCAGCGTCCGAAGCTTCATCGCGTTCGCCGCCTCTTCGCCGACGAGCCCTTCGAGTTGTTCGAACGAGATGTTTTCGTCGTGTCCAACGTCGGCCTTGGTGCTCGGCGTGAAGATCGCCTCGGGCAGCCGGTCCGATTCGCGGAGGCCCGCCGGGAGCGGGATCCCGCACACGGCGCCGGTGCGCTGGTAGTCCTTCCAGCCCGAGCCCGAGAGGTACCCCCGCGCGATGCATTCCGCGTCCAGTCGCTTCGCTTTTCGCACCAGCATCGAGCGGCCGTAGTACTCCGGCCCGATCTCGAACGGCACCAGGTGCTTGTTGTGGGCCTCGATGACCGCGATGAAGTGGTTCGGCACCACCTCCTTGATGCGGTCGAACCACCAGGCCGAGAGCCGCGTCAACACGTGGCCCTTCCCCGGTATCCCAGTCGGCAAGACTACGTCCATCGCCGAGATGCGGTCCGTCGCGACGATCAACAGGTTCTCGCCGAGGTCGTAGGTGTCGCGCACCTTGCCACGGTGCGCGCGGTTCGGAAGGGTCGATTCCAGCAGGACTTCAGACACGTTCATGCTCCCGGAGATTGAGGTAGTACACCGTCGTGGTGGCGGTGATGAACGCGACGATGGGGACCAGCAGCACGCCCTGGATGAGCGAATACAGTGCGCCCAAAATGACCTGCGTGTTCCGGTCGCCCCGCACCGCCTCGCCGATGAGCGAGATGACCAGGAACGGCCCAAACAGGATCGCCGCGGTGATCAACACCACCACCAGCAGGCGCAGCATGTGTCCGCGCATGAGGGTCCAGCTCCGGCGGAGGGCCGGCAACGGCCCCAGGTCTTCGAGCATGAACGCCTCGAATGACAACGCCAGCCGGAGCGCCAGGTACGGCAGCAGTAGCAGCCCGATCAGCGTGATGAAGGCCAAAAACAGCCCGCCCGAGACCACCAGTACCAGCGCGAGCAACCCCCCCATCTGGTTGAACGCCGGGTCCAGCGATTCCGTCAGCGTCTTCGGCTTCCCCGTCAGGATTCCCGCCAGCGAGACGATCGTCCCGCCCCGGGCGACCTGCGCGAACAACGCCTGGGCCGCGCCAATGAGCAGGATGGCGAGCAGCTGCCCTCCGTCGGTCGTATCGATCTCCTGGTCGCCGAAGACCGTGAGGAGGAGCACCGCCAGCAGCCCGCTCGTGATGATCGCGACCGGTACCTGGATCACCACCAGCGGGAGCATGGCCTGCCGCGGATGGTCCAGCACCACCGACCACGCCATGGAGATGACCTTGCGCGCGGGCAGATATGCCGGTGCCGGTGGCTGGGAGAGTGGCGGAAGTGGGGCCGGCTCGGGGCTCACAGGCCCAGGCGCTCGAACGTCGCGCCGATGTTCTGCAGGTAGAACCCGTAGTCGAACAATGCCCGCAGTTCGGATTCTGGCAGCCGGTTGGTCACATCCGCGTCCGCAAGCAGCAGGTCGAGGAATGGCGTCCGCTGGCGCCACGCCGTCATCGCGTTGCGCTGCACTATCGCGTAGGCCTCCTGGCGGCTCAGCCCCGTCTCGATCAGCGCCAGCAGCACCCGCTGCGAGAACACCAGGCCATACGAGCGCTCGAGGTTCTCGCGCATGTGCTCGGGGAACACCGTCAGGCGGTCCATGACGCCCGTGAAGATGTGCAACATGTAGTCCAGCACCAGCGTTGCGTCGGGGAACATGATCCGTTCGGTGCTCGAATGCGAAATGTCCCGCTCGTGCCAGAGGGCCACGTTCTCCATCGAGGTCACCGCGTAGCCGCGCAGGATGCGCGCCAGGCCCGTCACACGCTCGCAGAGTTCCGGGTTCCGCTTGTGCGGCATCGCGCTCGACCCCGTCTGCCCTTCGTCGAACGGTTCCTCCGCCTCCCGGACCTCCGTCTTTTGGAGCGCCCGGATCTCCGTCGCGAACTTCTCCAGCGAGGCGCCGATGATCGCGATGGTGGTCACGAACTGGGCGTGCCGGTCGCGCTGGATCACCTGCGTCGATGCCGCTTCGACCCCGAGCCCCAGCTTCCTACAGACGATCTCTTCGAGCTCTGGCGGCACCGAGGCGTGCGTGCCCACCGTGCCCGAGATCGCCCCCACCGCGATCGCGTCCCGCGCGGATTCCAGCCGCTTCCGGTTCCGCCGCATCTCGTCGACCCAGACCGCCAGCTTCAGCCCGAACGTCGTCGGTTCCGCGTGCACGCCATGGGTGCGCCCCGTGCAGAGCGTGTCGCGATGGGCCACCGCCTGCCGTTCCAGCACCGCCGAGAGCCCGTCGATCCCCTTCAGCAGCAGGTCGCACGCGTCGCGCAGTTGCAGGCCGGTCGCCGTGTCCCACACATCCGAGGACGTGAGTCCGAAATGGACATAACGTCCTTCCTCGCCGAGCGATTCCGCCACCGAGCGGAGGAAGGCCGTGACGTCGTGGTGGGTGATCGCGATGTACTCGTGGATCCGGGCCAAATCGAACCGCGCGTCGCGCCTGATCTTCGCGGCCGCCTCCGCCGGGATCTGGCCGAGTTCGGCCCACGCGTCGCATGCGGCCACCTCCACGTCGAGCCAGCGCTGGAACTTGTTCTGGTCGTCCCAAACGGCGGACATTTCAGGGCGGGAGTAACGGGGGATCACGGTGACATCGTACCGGGAACGAGGGACTCGGAACAGGGAACGGCCGGCCCGGTACACTCCGGTGGATGACAGACCTCTTCTATTCGCGGCCGAGCCTGAATGTGGAAATCTACGCCGACCGCACCGCCGCCCTTCCCGTCGTTGACGGCGACGTTGACTTCTACCTGGAACTCGCCCGGGAGGCGCCGGGACCGGTGCTCGAACTCGGCTGTGGCACCGGCCGGGTCGTCCTGCCACTCGCCCGGGCCGGGGTCCACGCGACCGGGCTCGACCTGTCGCAGTCGATGCTCGATGTCGCCGCCGCCCGCCTGGCGAAGCAGCCCGCCGAAGCCGCCCGGCGCGCCGGGTTTGTCCTCGGAGATATGACCGATTTCGACCTCGGCCGCCAGTTCGGCCTGGTCATCATCGCCTTCCGCTCGTTCATGATGCTGACAAGCCCCCAGGAGCAGCGCCGCTGCCTCATCGCGGCCCGCCGCCACCTGGTCCCCGGTGGCACGCTGGCCATCGACCTCTTCGATCCGCTGCTCGATCGTCTCGTCCCCGGGCCTATGCCCGAGTCGTGGACGCCCATGGGGAACTTCCCCCACTCCGAGACCTTCAACCTGGTCCGCATCGAGGTCGCCGACCGCATGAACGACCCGCTCGCCCAGATCTTCGAAGAGACGTGGCGGTTTACCGAGGTCGACCGGGCCGGCTTCGTCCTTCGCCAGGAAGAGGAGGTGCTCCGCATGCGCTGGACCTTCCGCTACGAGATGCGCTACCTGCTCGAGCTCTGCGGCTTCGAGGTCCAGGCCGAGTACTCCGACTACCACAAATCGCCACCCGACTACGGCAAGGAACAGGTCTGGGTCGCCAGGGCTGTTTGACCCACGCGCCGGACCTCGGGTTCCCCCGGGCCTCCCTCAGCCCTGCGACTGCCGGTCCCGGAACGCCTTGTAGGCCTCTCGAACGGCCGGGTGCTTGAGCGCCAGGATCGCAGCCGCCAGGTACGCCGCATTGCGCGCCCCCCACGCCCCCACGGCCACTCCGGCGACCGGTACTCCCGGCGGCATCTGCAGCACGCCGTAGATCGCGTCCAGCCCGCCCGCAACCTCGCTCGATGCCAGCGGGATGCCGATGACCGGCAACGTGCTGTTCGCCGCGACGGCCCCCGGCAGGTGCGCCGCC
Source organism: Dehalococcoidia bacterium (assembly GCA_023382755.1). Lineage (GTDB taxonomy): Bacteria > Chloroflexota > Dehalococcoidia > Tepidiformales > Tepidiformaceae > Amarobacter. The sequence continues at coordinate 5,362 of JAHDWR010000020.1, read as the reverse complement.
CCGCCGGCCGCACAGATCAGCACTTCCAGGCCGTCGCTTTCGGCGCGGCGCGCGAACTCGCGCACCTTGTCCGGGGTGCGGTGAGCCGACATCGCGCGGACGACGTAGGGAATGCCGAGGTCGTCCAGCGCCTTCTTTGTCGGTTCGAGCAGTGGCTCGTCGTTCGCCGAACCCATCAGGATGGCGACAAGGGGGTTAGTCATTCAACGGCCTCCAGTGCGATGTCGGTGCGGTAGTGCGCGTCCTTGAAGTGGATACGCCGGACGTTGTCGTATGCGCGTTCGCGTGCTTCGCGGATGGTCTTCCCCCGCGCCACCACGGTGAGCGTGCGCCCTCCGCTGGTCACCACCTGCCCGCCCTCGGATCGCGTCCCGGCGTGGAACACCCTGACGTCCGGGTCGATGCTTTCCAGCCCCGAGATCGGATGGCCGCTCTCGTACTTGCCCGGGTAGCCGCCGGGGGCCATCACCACTCCGACCGCCGCGTCGGCCGACCAGCGGACATCCGTGCTGCCAAGCTCGCCCCGCGCCGCAGCGCTCGCAACGTCGTAGAGGTCGGATTCCAGTCGCGGCATGTGGACCTGCGTCTCCGGGTCGCCGGACCGCGCGTTGTACTCAACGATCTTTGGGCCCTCGCGCGTGACCATGATCCCCGGATAGAGGGTGCCGTTGTAGGGGTGCCCTTCCTCGGCCATCCCCCGCATCACCGGGTCCACTACCAGCCGCTGGATCTCGCGGACCAGGCTTCCCTCGACACCCCTGCTCGGGGCGTACGCGCCCATACCGCCGGTGTTCATGCCCTCGCCGCCGTCCAGCGCCCGCTTGTAGTCCGTCGCGAATGGCCACAGCACAGCGACCTGTCCATCGCAGAACGCGTGCGCGCTCGTCTCCCAACCCTGCATGTCCTGTTCGATGACCACGGTCTTCCCGGAGTCTCCGAACTCGCCTTCGACCATCATCGAGCGTAGCGCCTTGAGTGCGATGGCCCGCGTCTCACACCCTACGGCGCCCTTTCCCGCAGCCAGGCCCGAGGCCTTTACCCAGAGCCGCTGGTCCGGCAGCGATTCCACCCAGGCAACCGCCTCTGCATGGTCGCTGAATGTCCGCGACACGGCTGTTGGGATGCCGTGCCGTGCCATGAAGTCCTTCGCCCACGCCTTGCTCGCTTCGATCCGTGCCGCCGCCGCCGTTGGCCCGTAGCAGAGCACACCCGCCCCCTGCAGCCGGTCGACCAGTCCGAGCGGCTGCGGGTCATCCATGCTCGCCAGGTAGAAGTCGATGCGGAGGTCGCGCGCCGCCCTCACGATCCCGTCGATGTCCTTTGGCTGCACCGGCACGTTTGTCCCAACCAGCGCGGTGCCCGCGTTCCCCGGCGCTATGAACACCTCTCCGACTCGCGGCGACTGTGCTAGCTTCCACGCAATCGCATGCTCCCGCCCGCCGTTTCCGACCAGCAATACGCGTGCGCTCATTTGCCTACTCCCATTCGATGGTGCCCGGTGGCTTCGGCGTGATGTCGTAGACCACCCGGTTCACCCCGTGCACTTCGTTCACGATCCGGTTCGAGATCCGGGCGAGCAGCTCGTGTGGCAGTCGCGCCCAGTCGGCGGTCATCGCATCGTCCGCCACCACTGCCCGGATCGCGACCGCGTAGCCATACGTGCGGAAGTCGCCCATCACACCGACTGTCTTGGTGTCCGTCAATACCGCGAAGCTCTGCCAGATGTCGCGGTAGTACCCCGCGTCGCGGATCTCGTCCATCACGACCCGGTCCGCCAGGCGGAGGATATCGAGCTTCTCCTTCGTCACCTCGCCGATGCAGCGGATGGCCAGCCCCGGCCCCGGGAACGGGTGCCGCCAGACCATCTCTTCTGGCAGCCCCAGCGCCTCCCCTATGCGGCGGACCTCGTCCTTGAACAGGTAGCGCAGCGGCTCGACCAGCCCGAACTTCATATCGGCCGGCAGCCCGCCCACGTTGTGGTGCGTCTTGATCGTCGATGCGCCCTTGCCGTGCGACCCGCTCTCGATCACGTCCGGGTAGAGCGTGCCCTGGCAGAGGAACCGGGCGTCCTCGATGGCGCGAGCTTCGCGCTCGAAGATGCGGACAAACGTGTTGCCGATGCGGACGCGCTTCGTCTCCGGGTTCGTGACCTCCGCAAGCTGGGCCAGGAATTCCCGCTCGGCCTCCACATGCACGAGGTTGATATGCAGGTTCCGACGGAAGGTGGTGACCACCTCCTCGGCCTCGCCCGCCCGCAGCAGTCCGTTGTCGACGAAGATGCAGGTCAGTTGATCGCCGATGGCGCGATGCACCAGCGCTGCCGCCACCGCGCTGTCCACACCGCCCGAGAGTCCGCAGATCACTCCCGCCGAGCCGACCTGCGCCCGGATGGCCTCGATCGACTCCTCGATGAAGTTGCCTGCGGTCCACGTGCCCTCGGCCCCGCACACGTCCTGCACGAAGTTCTGGAGGATGTCCTTGCCCCGTGGCGTATGGACGACCTCCGGGTGGAACTGCAGCCCGTAGTAGCGCCGGTCGAGGTCCGCCATCACTGCATACGGCGAATTGCCTGAGCGGGCGTACGAAGTGAATCCGGGCGGCACTTCGTCGAGCCGGTCACCATGGCTCATCCACACCTCGAATTCGCCGGGAAGCCCCTCGAGCAGGGGCGCCGCGTGCTCGCGCTGCACCATTGCCGGGCCGAACTCCCGTTCGTTTCCGGGGCCTACCTTGCCGCCCAGCTGGTGCGCCATCAGCTGCATGCCATAGCAGATGCCCAGCACCGGGAGCCCGGATTCCCACACCCAGTCCGGCGCAAGCGGCGCGTCCGGGTCGTACACGCTGTTTGGCCCGCCCGAAAGGATGATGCCCCGCACGTCCAGCCCCTGGATCCGTTCGTAGGCCACGTCGTTCGGCAGCAGCTCGCAATACGTGTTCAGCTCGCGCACGCGGCGCGCAATGAGCATGGCGAACTGCGAGCCGAAGTCCAGTACCACGATTGTCTCGTGGCCCTTCGCGGGATCGGTGGCGGTGGCGGATTGTGGTCGGGAGGGGGTGTCGGTCATTGAATGCGCGGAACCCATACGAAACGCTAACCGAATTGTATAGTTTGGTCAACGAATTCACGCCGCCAAACGGCCCCACGCGGAGGACCCATGGCACAGGCCATCACCCCCGGCATTGTCGAACAGGCGCTCGAAGTCCTGCGCGCCGGCGAGCTCATCATCATCCCGACCGATACCGTCTACGGCATCGCCGCCGATGTGCGCGATGACGATGCTGTCCGTGCGCTCTTCGCCGCGAAGCGGCGCGACCCGGCGGCGCCGCTCCAGCTCCTGTTCGGCCGCGATAGCGAAATGCTCGCTCGCTATGCGGGCGTGACTCCGCCGGCACGGAAGCTCATCGAGGCGCTCGGGCCTGGCGCGTGGACCATGATCGTCCCGGCGCGCGCGGGCTGGGAGAGCCCAGCACTCTCCGGAGGCCGGACGGTCGGCATCCGTATCGTCCCCGTCGAACTGGTCATCGAGATCGTCGACCGCCTCGGCGCGCCCCTTGCCGCCTCGAGTGCGAACGTCTCCGGGGGCCCCAGCCCCACGACATGCGAAGAGGCGGAGCGCCAGGTCGGCGTCTTCTGCGCGCTCTCGATCGACGCCGGGCCGACGGACCAGGGCATGGACTCGACGGTCATCGACCTTTCAGGCTCCGAGCCCCGCATCCTCCGCGAAGGCGCAATCGATCGCGCCACCATCGCCCGTATACTTGGCCTGTCCCAGATCCCCGTGTTGAGGAGTGTCCGTCCATGAAGGTTGGTTTCGGTGCAGATCACGCTGGCTTCGAGCTGAAGCAACACCTGATGGAAACAGCACGGTCGCTCGGGCACGAGCCCGTCGACTATGGCACCTACTCCGCCGACAGCGTGGACTATCCCGATTTCGCCGAGCCCGTCGCCCGCGACACGGTTGCCGGGGACCTCGACCTCGGCGTCGTTATCTGCAGCAACGGCGTCGGCGTGAGCATCGTCGCGAACAAGGTGCCCGGCGCCCGTGCCGCCCTTTGCCACACCGGCTGGGGCGCCTCCCGCGCCCGCCAGCACACCGACGCCAACGTGCTCGCTCTCGGGGCCTGGGAGATCGGGCGGGCGATCGCCGATGAGTGCCTTACCGCGTTCCTCGCCGGTTCGCCCGAAGAGGGCAATCACGCCCGCCGCCGCGACAAGCTCGCCAAAGTCGAACGCCGGGGTATCGGCGCGGGAGCCGCGAAGTGAGCGACGGCATCGGCAAGAAAACCATCCGCGACATCGATGTCGCCGGAAAGCGCGTCCTCGTCCGCGCCGACCTGAACGTCCCCCTGGACGCCGGTGGCATTACCGACGACACGCGCATCCGTGAATCGCTGCCCACGATCCAGTACCTGCTCGATCACGGGGCTAAGGTGATCGTCTGTTCGCACCTCGGGCGGCCCAAGGAGCCCGTTCCGGAGCTCTCCCTGGCGCCGGTCGCGGGCCGAATGGGCAACCTGCTCGGCCAGGAGGTGCTCTTCGCCGAAGACTGCGTCGGCCCGGTTGCCCGCGAAGCGGTCGCGGTGATGGGGAACCACGTCCTCGTGCTCGAAAACCTTCGCTTCCACTCCGAGGAAGAGAAGAACGTGCCCGCCTTCGCCGAGGAGCTGGCGTCCCTCGCCGACGTCTTCGTGAACGATGCCTTCGGCGCCGCCCACCGCGCCCACGCCTCCACCGAAGGCGTGACGCACTACCTCCCGGCAGTTGCTGGCTTCCTGATGGAGAAGGAGGTGCGCTACCTCAGCGCCCTTGTCGCGCGCCCGCCGAAGCCCTTCGCCGCCATCGTCGGTGGCGCCAAGGTCAGCACCAAGATCGCCGCCATCGAACACCTCCTCCCGAAGCTCGACATGCTCTTCGTCGGCGGTGGCATGGCCAACACGTTCCTCAAGGCCACTGGCGTCAACGTCCAGATGTCGCTCGTCGAAGACGAGCAGGTCGAAGTCGCCCGGACGATTCTCGAAAAGGCGCGCGAACAGGGCGTCGCCGTCCACCTGCCCGAGGACGTTGTCGCGGCCAGCAAGTTCGCCGCGGATGCGGAGGCACTCACCCGCCCGGTGGGGAAGGTGCCCCACGGGTACATGATCCTGGATATCGGTCCCGAGACCCTGAAGGCCTACGCCGCCGCCTTGAAGACAGCCAGGGCGGTCGTCTGGAACGGCCCTATGGGCGTGTTCGAGATGGAGAAGTTCGCTGCTGGCTCGTTCGGGCTCGCCCGCGCGCTCGCCGCGCTCGACGCCACCACCGTTGTCGGCGGCGGAGAGACCGCGGCGGTGGTCGCCCAGTCCGGCCTGCAGTCACGCTTCA
>JAHDWR010000019.1:1284-27034 GCA_023382755.1 Dehalococcoidia bacterium | reverse complement strand
CTCATCCACAGGTTCGCCGGGGCAGTTCCGTTTCACAGGGGAACAATGGGACGCGAATGGCCTTGAGTACCTCCGCGCACGGAACTACGACCCAGCCACTGGACGGTTCACGGCAGCCGAGCGGTCGTGGGCAGACTGGACCGTCCGAGTGACCATCATCGTCGGAGAAGAACACTGGGAGCACGACCCGGGCGGTGCAGATTCACTCCAGGCACTGTGCAATGGACTCTTGGATGCGGCAGTCGAAGTAGACAGGTTGAGACGGCGTGGCCGTGTGAGCTACGAGGGACGTCCCGATGACTACTTCTGCCTGGACGAACTCCTGCGCAGACCGGCGACGAACGGATACCTGCCGACGGGGATCGATCGCCCCGATGACATCCCGCGACTAGCGTAGCCGCGCAAGACCAGAAGCGCTGGAGCCGGGGCGATCCCGCGCGCACCGGCGGCGAGTGGGGCGACAGACTCGCTGACGCCATACATGGTTGGGGCCAGCGCAGCGGGGGCTCTCGCCGGGCTTGGCCTGAAGATCCGGGACGCGCTGACCTACCTCGGACTGGTCCTCAGCGGGGCCTGGACGCTGGTCGACATCTGGCAGAGGTTCAGGACGACGACTCCGACCGAACGGTGCCTGGCTGCTCGCGCCGGGCTGCCTGGACCCCGGGCGCGCTCGGGCACGTGGCTGGCGAAGTACACTGACCAAATGGCAGGTGACAACCCGGAGGCTGGCAGGCCCTTGCTGCAACGCCCGGCAACCCGGCGCGCTCTGCTGGCTGGCGCCGCAACCCTGGCCGCGGGAGGTACGGCGGCGGCGGTGGTCGGCCTGGCGGGAAGCGGTCGTGGCGGCGGTGGTGGGGCGGGTGCGCCGCCAGGCAGCTCGCCGGTGCCAACCTCGACGCCCGACGCGGCGAAGCTTGCGGCCGAAGAGCTCAGGGGGCCGATCCAGGACTCGATGGCGCGGGCCGCTCATCTGCTACGGCGGGCCGGCTGGGGCGGGACGCTTGCGGAGATCGAGGCGTTTTCGGCGCTCTCACGCGAAGACGCGGCCGATCGCCTGCTGGACTTCGAGGCGGTGGACAACTCGGCGCTCGATGGCCGCGTGGCCGCGGCGAACTTCAATCTGACCACGCCGGGGCGCGGGATCGACAACCAGCGGCCGCTCATCACCACCGACATGCAGCGCTGGTGGCTCACGCGCATGGCTTACACGGCACGGCCCCTCGAAGAGCGCATGACCTACATCTGGCATGGGTTGCTGACGACCCAGGTGAGCATCCTGGAGATGATGGGCGCGTAGACCATCGTCCGCCAAAACGAGCTGTTCCGGTCCCATGCGTTGGGACGCTACGACGACCTGCTGCAGGCAGTAGCCAAAGACCCGGCAATGATGATCTACCTCAACACCGCCGACAGCACCAAAGAGCATCCGAATGAGAACTTCCCGCGAGAACTGATGGAGCTCTTTTCCATGGGCGAGGGCAACTACACGGAGGATGACGTGCGCGAGAGCGCCCGGGCGTTCACTGGATGGCGGCTCACTCCACTTCAAAGACGGCCGATACCGCAAGGTCTCAGCGACCGGGAACGGAATGAGTTCGTGAGTCAGATGTGGGCGGCCTGGCAACCCGAGTGGCGCTTCGACCCGGAACTTCACGACGGTGGCGTAAAGACATTTCTCGGCCGCACCGGCCCGTTTGGCGGAGAAGACATCATCTCCATCATCCTGGAACAGCCGGCCACGGGCAGGTTCATCACCCGCCGGTTGTTCAGCGAACTCGCCTACCGCGACCCCGGCGAGGAGACGGTCGACCGTCTTGCCGAGGTCTGGGACTCTTCGGGTCACTCGGTGCGCGAAGTTGTGCGTGCCATCCTGGTCTCGGACGAGTTCTACTCGCGGCGCGCGTATCGCTCGCTCGTGCGCAGCCCCGTCGAATTTGCCGTAGGTGCCGTCCGCGCGCTCGGGCTCGAGACCGACTGGCGCGGGATCGACCGCGTGGCTGCCGCGATGGATCAGCGCCTCTTTGAGCCGCCAAGTGTCGCGGGGTGGCCCGGCGGCGTTGCATGGCTCAGTTCGAGCACGTTCTTCGGCCGGGTGAACTTCCTCGACACGGTCCTCTTCCCGCGCGGCGAGGCCGTCGACATCCCGGCCCTCCAGCACAGCGCCTCCCCCGAGGCCCTGGTGGACACCGCCCTGAGGCTGCTTGTGGACGACACCATCGCCTCCGAGTCGCGCGAATCGCTCTTGACTTTCGCGCGAACGGTCGCCGATCCGCGCGAACGCGCAGCGGCGATCGCCTACCTGGTGCTCGCCAGCCCGGAGTACCAGCTCGCCTGAGGAGGCAACCATGCTTTCGCGAAGAGACTTTGTGAGGGGCGGCGTCGCCCTCGTCAGCATCGGGACCACCGCGCAGTCGCTGCTCAAGGGAGCGGTGGCGTTCGCGGCCCAGAACGGCGAGTACGCCGCCGGCCCGGACAACAAGAAGACCCTGGTGCTCGTTCAGCTCGCCGGCGGGAACGATGGACTGAACACGCTCATCCCGTCTTCCGACCCGGCGTACCGATCGTCCCGCACGACACTGGCGGTGCCGGAGGCGGACATCCTCCCGCTCGAGCAGGGCTTTGGGCTGCACCCGTCGCTCCCCGGCATGAAGGGACTGTGGGATGCCGGGAAACTCGCCGTCGTCCGCGGCGTTGGCTATCCCGGCCAGAACTACAGCCACTTCAAGTCCATGGCAATCTGGCAGGCCGGCGACCCCAGGCTCGAACTCGAGAACGGCTGGCTGGGGCGCACACTCGAACAGTTGGAGAGCGAGGAGCACGACCCGTTCCGGGGTTTCAAGGTCGGCTCTTCGACTCCCGCCGAGTTGCGCACGCCGGATGTCGCCGTCGTTTCGCTCCGGGATCCCGGGGACTACGGCGTGAAGGTCGGCGGGCAGCTCTCCGACCCGGCGCACGGCCGCACCGCGACAATGCTGAAGTTGTACGAGCAGTACCCGTCGTCCTCGCCGTATGGTGTGCTCCTGGAGACGACCGCGGCGACAGCGATTTCCAGCTCGCTGATGTTCCAGGAGGCCGCGAAGGTCTATGCGCCGGCCGTGCCGTATCCCGAATCATCGTTCGGCTCCGGGCTTTCGGTCCTGGCTGAAGCCATCGTCGGCGATTTGGGGATGCGCGTCGGGCACATCACGCTCGGCGGATTCGACACCCACAACAACCAGCTCGCCGAGCACACCGCGCTGATGGAGACGCTCGATGCCGGGCTGACGGCGTTCTACCAGGACCTGGCGGCGCACGGGAAGGCGGACGACGTGCTCGTACTGACCTGGAGCGAATTCGGGCGGCGCGTCCAGCAGAACGCGAACGGCGGCACCGACCACGGAGCCGGGAGCGTGCTCTTCGCGCTGGGAAACGGGGTGCAGCGTGGCCTCTACGGCGACGCCCCGAACCTTGCCGCACTGGTCGACGACGGCAACGTGCCTTTCACAACGGACTTCCGGCGGGTGTACGCAACGGTGATCGAACGCTGGCTTGGCGTGCCCCACGAAGTGCTGCTCGGGCAACGGTGGGAACAGCTGGGCTTCCTGGCCGCGTAAGGGGCGGGCTTCCTACTGCGAGTAATTCCCGGTAGTCGTTTGCACGCTGAACGAGACCGGTCCATTCGCGGGCACACTGCCGGAAACGCTACCGAAGCCGCCGAAGGGCTTGGGCGCGGGTACCTGGTTGCCACTCAGGCAGCTCGGATGCGTGAACGGCTTCGTGATGGCGTAGGTTGTCGTGCCGCTGATGTCCGCCGGAGACGAGAACGGTCCGCCCGTTGGCGCGATCGTCGCCGAGAGCGCCGAGGTGAACGTGTCGGTGGCCGTTGCCTCTGCCGTGTCCAGTAACTGGCCACCGGAATTGCAGGCGTTGGCGAGCACCCCGACCCTGATCCCCGAGAGAGTCCCCGTTACGGCGCCCGCGGCGAAGTTGAAGTTGAGCGTGAGCGTCGCGTCGAACCCATTCATTGAGAAGTTGTACGTCACGGTCCGATTTGCCAGGGCCGTTGGCGTTGGCGTTGGCGTTGGCGTTGGCGGAGCGGATGTCCGCGTCGCCGTGGGTTGAGCCGGTACGGCCGTGCTGGTCGCGGTCGCCGTGGGTTGGGCTGGTGCGGTTGTGGCAGTCGCAGCCGCGGCGGCCGTCGCAGCCAAGGTTGGCGTTTGCAGGGCCGGGGTGGGCGTCGCGACCGCGGGCGAAGTGATGGGGGAGAGCGTGCGGGTCGGCGAAGCGGCAGCGGCAGTGGTCCCTGTTGCGGGAGCGGAGGCTGCCGCCGTGGGCGTTTCCGTCCGGTCTGGATCGGCAGCCGTGTCCTCATCGTCCAGGGCGCTCGCGGCGCACCAGCTCGCAAGGGCGACGACCGCGACGGCCCCAGCCCCGATGGCCGCATACCGGAGCCACCGCGCGCCCGCGGTCGAACCGCTGTCTGGTTGTTTCGTCTCCATGTGGCTCGCTGCAGCCAAGGATACGCGGAACGTAGCGCGCGGCGAAGCTGACTCAGTGCCCGGCCGGTCCGGCGAAGGAAGCCCACCGACGGCCCGCGTACTCCGGCCCATTGAGGAGGAGGTGGTCGAATGCGCCCCTCCGCCCTCGATCCACGCGCGTAAGGCGCACCGATTGGGTCGGCGCATGGGCCTTCCCTGCGCCGGGATCGCCCGCGAACGGGAGTTTTTCGCTGAGATGTCGCGTTATTGTCGCGTTGACGTAACAGAATGCATAGGTGTCGCGTATTCCGCTTGAGATCGGTGGCGGGAGACATCCCGGCAGACCGCTGACCGCGCCCCGTCCGCAGCCGGGGCGCACGCGCTGCCGGGCTTCCCGATTGATCTTCCGCGGGGGCCGGCATCTCGACACGCCGGCCCCCGCCCTCCCTCTTCCCGGACGGTCTCTCCAGCGTGTCCCCGCTTCGGGGTGGGGGTGTGCGGCTGCCCGCGCCCCTGCCATACTCCGCGTCATTGAAGGGAGACTCGCAGTGGAGTTCACGTTTAGCCCCGAACAGGAAGCATTTCGACAGCGCGTGCGCCAGTTCATCCAGGAGAACTGGACGCCCCCACCGGCAACGGCGCGCCCCGGTGACCACATCACCAACGAGGCGGAACGCGAGTACGAGAAGCGCCTCGCCCGTCACGGCTGGCTCACCATGGCCTGGCCGAAGGAGTACGGCGGCCTCGGCGCGAGCCACATGGAGCAGCTCATCTTTCGCGAGGAGAGCGGCTATGCCGGGGCTCCGGGCGGTGGCGGACAGGGGATCAGCATGGTCGGTCCGTGTCTGATGGTGCATGGCAGCGACGAACAGAAGCGCTACCACCTGCCGAAGATCGCCTCCGGCGAGGTGCACTGGGGCCAGGGGTTCAGCGAGCCCGGCTCCGGCTCGGACCTCGCGTCCCTCCAGACGCGGGCCGTCCGCGATGGCGACGACTTCGTTATCAATGGGCAGAAGATCTGGACTTCGGGCGCGCACCATGCGGACTGGTTCCACGTTCTCACGCGGACGAACCCGGATGCGCCGAAGCACCGGGGCATCTCGTACTTCCTGGTCGATGCGAAGAGCCCCGGGATCACCGTGCGGCCGCTCATCAACATGCTCGGCGACCACGAGTTCAACGAAGTCTTCTTCGAAGACGTGCGCGTACCGGCAGCGAACATGATGGGCGAGGAGAACCGCGGCTGGTACGTGGCCACGACCCTGCTCGACTTCGAGCGATCGGGGGTGAACTGGTCGGCTTCGGGCCGCCGCCAGGTCGAAGAGCTGACCGCCTACGCCAGGAGCACGCGCGGGCCGAAGGGGCGCGTCATCGACGACCCGGGCGCGCGCAATGGGCTCGCGAACCTGCGCATCGAGGTCGAGGTGAGCCGCTTGCTCAGCTACCAGGTCGTCTGGATGCAGAGCAAGGGGAAGATCCCGAACTACGAAGCCTCGATGTCCAAGGCGTACGGCAGCGAACTTGGTCAGCGCGTCGCGAACTTCGGGATGAAGCTCATCGGGCTGAACTCGCAGCGCATCGACGCAAACGACCCGGGCGCTCCCCTGCGGGGGGCATTCGGCCGCGCCTACATGCGCACCGTGCCGGGAACGATCGCGGCCGGCACGAGCGAGGTCCAGCGGAACATCATCGCGACGCGCGGGCTCGGGCTGCCGAGAGGGTAGTCCGCCGCCGGGGCCCTATCCGTGTCCGCGCAACCGCGGGTCCGCAGCCCCGTCGGCGATTGCGAGCGCCGCCTGCACGAGGAGTTCGCAGCGTTCGCCGTAGCCCTCGAACCCCTCGCCCACGGTCTCGCCCGCGAGGTAGCGGGCATGGATGCCTTCGACGATGACCGCGAGCTTGTAGTAGGCCAGCACCTCGTAGAACTCGATCGCTGAGACGTCGCGCCCGCTGAGGCGCCCGTACTCGGCGACCAGTTCGGCGCGGGTGAGGAAGCCCGGACGAGCCGTCGCCGCCGCCGTCGCGCGGGCGGCGATGTACTGGGGTGGGTCCGCTGCTTCGCCCCAGTAGCCGAGCGTGTAGCCCAGGTCGGAGAGCGGGTCGCCGAGGGTTGCCATCTCCCAGTCGAGGACGGCGACCACGCGGCCCGGGTCCTCGGTCGCAAGCATCATGTTCCCCAGGCGGTAGTCGCCGTGGACGATCGTCGGCGCGGGCGATTGGGGGATGGAGTCCTTCAGGCGGCGGATGAGCTCCTGGATGCCCGGAAGGGGCCGGGTTTCGGAGCGCGCCCACTGTTCGGACCAGCGGCGCACCTGGCGCTCGATGTAACCCTCGGGGCGGCCGAAGTCACCAAGCCCGACCGCGTTGTAGTCGATGGCATGGAGTTCGACGAGCGTTGCCACCAGCGCCCTGCTGAGCGCGCGGCGCTCCTCTGGTGTGGTTGCGTACCCGGCGGGCAGGTCCTCCGCGATGATCACGCCTTCGCGGTAGTCCATGACGTAGAACGGGTAGTCGTTCACGCCGGGGTCCTCGCAGAGGGCGACAGGCCTGGGAGCGGGGAAGTTCGCTTTCGCCATGCCGCTGAGGACGCGGTACTCCCGCGCCATGTCGTGCGCCGTCGGTAGCACATGCCCGAGTGGTGGCCGCCGCAGCACCCACACGCCAGAAGCCGACTCTACCTTGTAAGTCAGGTTGGAGCGGCCGCCGCTGATAAGCGAAAACGTGAGCGGCGCCTGGCCGCCCGGGACGTTTTCGGCGAAGAACCGGCTGACGTTCGCGTAGTGGATGCCCGCGGGGACCTCATTCTGCATTCCGGGAAGTATACGGGCCCCCGGCGGGCGGACCACGCCACGGCTGGCCACGCCGTGACACAATTGGCGGCAATGGCTGCAACGAAGGGACACATCTGGCTCGTGGGCGCTGGGCCCGGTGACCCCGGGCTGCTCACGCTGGCGGGGGCCGAGGCTCTGCGGCAGGCCGAGGTCGTGCTCTACGATGCCCTCGCTTCGCCGGCACTGCTCGACCTGTGCAACGCGGCGGCCGAACTCGTGCCGGTGGGCAAGCGCGCTGGTGACCACTCGGCCAGCCAGGACGAGATTACCGAACTGCTCGTGCGGTATGGCCTGGAGGGGAAGCAGGTGGTCAGGCTCAAAGGCGGCGACCCGTTCGTCTTTGGGCGGGGAGGAGAAGAGGCGCTGGCGCTGGCGGCCGCGGGCATCCCGTTCACGGTCGTCCCGGGCGTCACCTCGGCAGTCGCCGTCCCGGCATATGCGGGCATCCCGGTGACCCATCGGGGGCTCGCCACCAACTTCGCCGTGGTCACCGGACGAGAGGGCGCCGGGGTGGCCGCCGACTGGGCCGCGCTCGCGGCAGTAGACACGCTTGTGGTGCTGATGGGCGCGGCGGGTCTTGCTGACATAACAATGCAACTGATCGCGGCGGGCCGTGCGTCCGGCACCCCGGCGGCCTCGATCTCGAATGGCACGCTCCCCCAGCAGCGAGTGGTGGCGGGCACGCTGGGCACCATCGCCGCGGAGGTAGCTGCCGCCAGGCTCCCGACACCACTGATTACGGTGGTCGGAGAGGTCGCGACACTCGCCGGACGCATCGGCTGGTACATTCCGGGGCCGCTGGCCGGCAAGACGGTGGTGGTTACTCGCGCCCGCGCGCAGGCGAGCCATCTGCGCTCGATGCTCGAAGCCTTTGGCGCGACGGTCATCGAGGCGCCCGTGTTGCAGGTCACCTTCCGCGGCGGGGACCTGGTGACTGATGAGCGTGTCGGCTCGCGCTGGGACTGGATCGCGTTTGCGAGCCAGAACGGCGTCGATGCGTTCTTCGCGGCCCTTCGTGGCGCAGGGCGCGACGCTCGTGCGCTCGGCACGACCCGGGTGGCGGCCGTCGGCGATGCCACCGCTGCCGCCCTCGCACGGCATGGGGTGACGGCGGACTTCGTGCCTTCGCGGGCCACGGGCGAATGCCTGGCAGCCGAACTCCCGCGCGTCAACGGGGCGCGGGTGCTGTTGCCCCAGGGCTCGCTGGCCGAGGACCGCCTTGCCCAGGGCCTCCGCGCCCGGGGGGCGCACGTCGAAGCCGTCATCGTGTACGAGACGCTCCCGGTGCCGCTCGATGAGCGCTTGCGCGCCCGGGTCGCCACCGCCGGCGCGATCACGTTCGCAAGCGCGTCCTCAGCGCGATTCCTCGCGGATGCATTGGGCCCGCACGCGCCGGCCCGCTCCACGAAGCTGGTTGCTATCGGCGAGCAGTCCGCGGCAGCGGTGCGGAAGGCCTTTGGGCGAGTGGATGCCGAGGCTGCGGAACCATCACTCGCGGGCCTCGTGGCGGCCGTCGCCGAGGCGCTCGAATGAGCGTGATGATTGAACTCCTGCCTTCCGCGGGGCCGGTCCTGGTGGTGGGAGGGGGTGCGGTCGCGCTGCGGCGGGTGCGCAACCTCTCGGACGGCGGGTTCCAGGTCACCGTCGTCGCCCCGGACATCCTCGAACAAATCCATGGAATGCCGGGCGTCAGTTGCCTCGACCGCGAGTTCGCGGATACCGACGTGCTGGATGGGAAGCCGCGCTGGGCGCTGGTGCTCGCCTGCACGCGTGAGCGCGAGGTGAACCGGCGCATCGGCGATGCGGCGCGGGCTCGCGGTATCCCGGTGGCCGTCGCCGATTCCCCGGACGAGAGCACCTTCTTCACGCCGGCCACGCTGCGGGACGGCGGGCTCCAGGTGGCGGTTTCAACAGGGGGCGCCGACCCTGCCCTCGCGAAGCAAATCCGGGAGCGAATTGCGGCAACGCTGGGCCCGGGCTGGGCGGCGGTCGTCGAGACGGCGCGGCGGGCCCGCCAGTCGCGCCTCGGCCGGACCGGAGCGTCTGCGGATGAGTAGCGCGCTTGTGTTGGCCGGCCATGGGTCGCACCTCAATGGCAATTCCAGTGAACCGATCTGGGCCAACGCGACCCGCCTTCGGCATACGCGCCAGTTCGACGAGGTACGGGTCGGCCTGTGGAAGGAGGAGCCGTCGCTTTCGCGCGTGCTCGATGGCTGCGAAGCCGACGCGGTGACGGTGGTACCCATGCTCATCTCAGCCGGCTACTTCACCAGGACGGTGGTGCCCCGCGAGATGGGGCTCCAGGGACGTGAGACGTGGCGCGGAGGACAGGTCATCCGCTACGCGGCGCCGGTGGGCGCCCACCCGGCGTTTGCCGCCGTGATCGTCGAACGCGCCATCGCGGCGGGCGCCGGCCGGGCCGATGCGGTGGCAGTCCTCGGACACGGCACGCGGCGCGACTCCGAGTCGGAGAGGAACATCCACCAGATGGCGGCGCTCGTCCGGGAAATGGGGTTCTTCGCGGAAGTCGAGGCGGTATTCCTGGACCAGGAGCCCAACATGCTCCAGTTGCTCGACATCCTGACCGCGAAGACGGTGGTGGTCGTGCCGCTCTTCATCGCCGATGGGTGGCACGTGGGACAGACGATCCCCGGAGACCTGGCGCTCGATGGCCCCGAGACCCGGCACGATGGCCGCGTGGTGCGCTACACCCCGCCTGCCGGCACGCACCCCTCGATGGCCACGGTCATCCTCGAACTGGCCCACGAGGCTGCCAGGTGATGGACCTCCCGCCGGAACTCGGCGAAGTCACCATCTCCCGGGAAGGCGCGACGACCGTCCTCAGGGGGCCCGGTTCACCCCGCGAGGTGCTGCCGCCAGACGAAGCTGCTCTCCGCCGCCATGTACGCGTCGATCCGAGGGGCCGCTACCGTCCACTCTCCGGCGCGCGGACGCTTCCGGGAGGGTGGCAGGTCGAGACCGGCGCCGCGCTGTCCCTGGAGCGCGCGATCGAGGCGGTCTACCCGCTCGCGCTGACGCATATGCGCCTCCACGCGGAAGGCACACTCAGGATTGTTACGCTCGATGCGGTGCTCTCCCGCCAAACGGGCCGCTACGAGGCTTCGGCAAACCTGTCGCCGGAGCGCCGCGCACTGGCGGCACGCTTGCTCTGCGGCCAGTGCGTGCGGGTGCCCGTGTGGGACGGCGAAGAGTGCGGGGCCACCCGGATACCCTGCCCCGAGCCGTGCAGCGTGCTGGTCTCGCTGTGCCGGGAAGCCGCATTCTGGGACGATGAGCCGCCCGAACCAGCGCCAGTGGACCCGGCCATAGCCTTCGCTGCCTTCGATCAGCCGGGAAACGAGCTGCGCGAGGCCTACCTCGCCGCTCGCGCCGCCGGGCCCAGCGAAAGGACCGTCCCGCATGGATAACGAAGCAGTCCGTACCGCGGCCGCCGGCCTCTTCCCCGGTGGCGTGAACAGCCCGGTGCGCTCGTTCCGCTCGGTCGGCGGCAAGCCCGTGCCCGTCGCGCGCGGCACCGGCGCCTTCGTGTTCGACGCCGAAGGCAGGAGCTACATCGATTACCTTGGGGCGTTCGGCCCGCTCATCCTGGGCCACGCCGACCCGCGCATCGTCGAGGCCGTCCGCCGCGTCGCGGGCGATGGGACCGCCTTCGGCGCGATCACCCCGGGCGAGGTCGACCTGGGCGAGCGGATCACGGCGGCGACGGGCCTGGAGCGTGTGCGGTTCGTGAACTCGGGTACCGAGGCGACCATGACTGCCATCCGCCTGGCGCGCGCGGCCACCGGACGCGACATCGTGGTGAAGTTCGATGGCTGCTACCACGGCCACAGCGACGGCCTGCTGGTGAAGGCCGGGAGCGGCGTGGCCACGCTCGGGCTGAGCGATTCCGCCGGTGTGCCGGGCGCGATCGCGGCGCTCACCGCGGTGCTGCCGTACAACGACGCGGGTGCGCTCGCTGCATGGTTCGCGGAACACCCGGACGATACCGCCGCGGTGATCGTCGAGTCGATCGCCGGCAACATGGGCCTGGTCGAACCGTCGCCGGAGTTCCTCGCCGCCCTCCAGCGCATCCCCGGCGAGCACGGCGCGCTGCTCATCGCGGATGAAGTGATCACCGGTTTCCGGCTTCGGTACGGGCTCAGTGGACTCCTTCCCGCCGCCGACCTCGTCTGCCTCGGGAAGATCATCGGTGGCGGCCTGCCGGTCGGGGCATTGGGCGGGCGGCGCGAACTGATGGAGCTGCTGGCGCCCACCGGGCCGGTGTACCAGGCGGGCACCCTTAGCGGGAACCCGCTCGTGATGGCCGCGGGCGCCGCCATGCTCGACGTGCTCGCCGATGGTGCGACCTACCGCCGGCTCGATGAGCTCGCCCGGCACCTGGAGAACGGCTTGCGTGCGGCGCTCCGGCGTTCCGGCGTCACCGGCTCGGTGGTCCGCCGCGGGTCGATGATCACCCTCTTCTTCCGCGACGCGGCACCCCACGACTACTCCGAGGCGCGCGAAAGCGACACCGCCGCGTTCTCCCGCTTCCATGGCGCCATGCTCGAACGCGGCATGATGCTCCCCCCCTCGCAGTTCGAGACCTGGTTTGTCTCGGCGGCACACAGCGAGGCTGAAATCGACGCCACGGTGGTTGCCGCGCACGAAGCGCTCCACGAGGTGGCCCAGCTGTGACCGCTCTTCGCATCGGCACGCGCGGGAGCAAGCTCGCCCTGGCCCAGACGGGGCTCGTGGCTGAGCGCCTGCGATCCGCTCACCCGGGCATCGGCATCGAGATCGTCACGATCGCCACGGCGGGCGACCGGGACCAGTCGACCCCGCTCTCATCAGGCGAGGGAGCCGGCTGGTTCACCACCGCCATCCAGGAGGCGCTGACCGCCGGAGAGGTCGACCTGGCTATCCACAGTTACAAGGACCTGCCGACGAAGCGCCCGGAGGGGCTCGTCATCGCCGCTGTCCCGCTCCGGGAAGACCCGCGCGACGCCCTCGTCAGCCGCCATCCCGGGGGCCTGCACGAACTGCCGCGCGGCGCCGTTGTCGGCACGAGTTCGCCACGGCGCGAGGCCCAGGTGCGCGAAGTCCGCCCCGACGTGGAGGTACGGGCCATCCGCGGGAACGTCGAGACGCGGGTCTCGAAAGTGGATGCGGGCGAGTACGACGCAGCGGTGCTGGCACTGGCCGGCCTCCGGCGGCTTGGCCTCGAGTCGCGGGCGGGTCATGTGTTTGGCTTCGAGGAGATGCTGCCGGCCCCGGCCCAGGGCGCGCTCGCGGTGGAATGCCGAGCCGATGATGCGGCCACCCGGGCGCTCCTGGAGTCCGTCGACGACCCGGTCATCCGCGTGGCGGTTACGGCGGAGCGTGTGTTCCTCGCCACCATCGATGGAGGCTGCAGCTTCCCGGCGGCCGCCCACGCCGAGCAGTTTGGCACGACGCTGAAGTTGGCGGGCCTCATCGCGGTGGATGGCCGCATCATCCGCTCGAAGATGGCCGGTCCGGTGGCAACCGCGGCGAGCCTCGGCCGGGCGCTGGCTGAGGAGCTGATGTCGCTCGGGGGCCTCCGCTAACGCTTCGCGAAGCGCCGCCGCCGCTCGTCGCGCGCGGATGGTCGCGCTGGCGCCGCGGGCGGCGGCGAATCGGCCAGCGCGAAGGGCCGCAGGACCTGGATCGCCCGGGTGAGGCCGACGGCCACCTCCCCCCCGAGGGCCGTATCGAGGTGTTCGAACGGGTAGGTGCGGTGGAGCCGCCGCCACGAGGCGGTCCACTCTTCCAGCTCCCAGCCCTCGCCCAGGGCGGCCATGAGTTCGGGGCCGTGGTCGGCGATCCGCCGGGCGAGCTGGTCGTTCCAATCCGCCGGTCCTTCGAAGTGCAGCCCCAGTTCGACCACCCGGCGGGACATCTGGGGCTGGAGTTCGATGTGGGCCGCCGGTTCGCCCCAGTGGAGCTGGAGGATGGTCCACATCACCTTGCGTTCGGGCCGCGGGAAGCCGTCCGGCAGGGCCGCCATCGCCAGGTCCTCGGTGTAGAAGATGAACTCCCGGGCCTTCAGCCGGCCATCTCTGGTGGGCATGTGCGGAGTGTACCCCGCCCGCCCGGTCCCGGACGTTCACCGCCACCTTGGTACACTCGTCGTCATGAGACGCACCAAGATCGTCGCGACCCTCGGGCCCGCCTCGCTCCACCGCGAGACAATCTCCGCCATGATCCGGGCCGGGATGGACGTGGCGCGGCTGAACACGAGCCACGGCACACTCGAGGGCCACGCACGCGCGGCCGCGCTCGTGCGCGAAGTTGCCGCCGAGGCGGGGCGCCATGTTGCCGTGCTGATGGACCTGGCCGGGCCCAAGTTGCGCACCGGCGAAACCGAGTTCACCCGCACGCTCGAGCTGGTGCCCGGCCACGAAATCCGCCTGGTGAATTACCCGGTCGCGGGCACGGAGTCGCTCCTGACGGTCGAGTACCCGCGGCTCACGGAAGATGTCCAGGCCGGGGAGCGCGTACTCCTTGACGACGGCCATATCGAACTGGAGGTGCTGCGGTCCTCCCCCGATGGGGTGGATTGCCGGGTCCTTGCCGGGGGCTTCCTCGGCTCCCACAAGGGAGTCAGTTTCCCAAGCACAAACCTCACCACGCCCGCGCTGACCGACAAAGATCGCGCGGCGGTCGAGGCCGGGCTGGCGGCCGGGGTCGACTATTTCGGACTGAGCTTCGTGCGCGACGCGGATGACGTCGTCCGCACGCGGGAATTCATCGAGTCGCTGGGCCACGACACGCCGATCATCGCCAAGATCGAGCGCCGCCAGGCTGTGGAAAACCTCGACGATATCCTCGCCGAGGCTGATGGCGCGATGGTGGCGCGGGGAGACCTCGGCGTGGAGCTCCCACCGGAAGACGTGCCGGTGCAACAACGCCTCATCATCGCCTCCGCCGGCCGGAACATGATCCCGGTGATCACGGCGACCCAGATGCTCGAATCGATGATCGAGTCGCCGCGGCCAACGCGCGCTGAGGCCTCGGATGTGGCCAACGCGGTCTGGGACCTCTCCGACGCGCTCATGCTGAGCGGCGAAACCGCGGTCGGCCGCTACCCGGTCGAGTCGGTCGCGATGATGGACCGCATCATCGTGCGCGCCGAACAGGCGATCGCCGAGACCGACAGCATCGGCATGGCCGCACCCGAAACCGACGACCACTCCTACGTGGTGGCGCTCGCGGCCCGCAGCATCGTCGAGTCCGACCCCAACATGCGGGGGATCGCCTGCTTCACGAAGAGCGGCTACACGGCCCTGCTGCTGAGCAAGGTCCACCCGAACGCACCCGTGTTTGGCATCAGCCCGGCAGAGGCGGTCTGTCGCAGGCTCGCACTTGCGCGCGGGGTCACGCCCATCCTGTCCGCGACGGTGACGTCCTCGGAGGAGTTGCTCCACGTGGTGGACAGTTCGCTCCTCGGTGGCCGCTACATCGTCGAAGGAGACGAGGTGGTCGTGGTGGCGAGCCTGCCGATCCGGGCCCAGGGGACGACCAACTTCCTGAAGTTGCACCGGGTGGGCGACGCGGCCGCGTACGAATGGTGACCGTCCCCATCGCCGACGCGCCGGACGAGGTCACGGCCGAGATCTGGCTGGCGGAATTGCGCTCGGCCGGTGTCCGCGCGGGCACCTTCGAACGCGGCGTCGGCGGGGCGCTTGGCGGCGCGGCAACAACGTGGCAGGCCAGCTATCCCGTTATCGTGGGTGAGGGCGACGCGCTCCGGGCCCGCGACATCATCGCCGGACTTGGCGGTAGCGAGTACCTGAGGCCGGCCGTCCCTCCGGGCGGGGAACAGGGCGCCCGGCAGCTCGTGGCGCTCGGCGTGGGAGCGGCGATCGCGGCGGCCTTGCTGGTCGCCGCGGCTGTCCTGCTGAACACCTGACCACCGCCCGGGGACCTGGAGGCATTCGATGAAGCTGACCTATGAACTCTGGCGCCTGGTGGCGGTGAAGGACGAGTCGCGGAGCACATGGGAGCTGGTGGGACGGTTCCCGAACGTGCGCCGCGCGCAGCGCAAGATCCACGAGCTCGCCGGGAGCAGCATCGTCAGCCCGGAAGAGGGCTTCTACTGGTACGAAGACCTGGATGGCATGCACACGTTCCGCATCGAAGCCGCGCGTGTGGAAGAGTGAGGCGGCGGAAGTTCAGGCGGCGAGCGAATCCATCCGCGGTTGTTCGCGTCGGCGCAGGGGCCTGGTCTCCTCGAGGTCGCGCAGTACGTCGGTCGCGTAGAGGGCTTCCATGTCGTACTGGTGCACGCGGGCGGTGACGGGGACATCGAGCATGTTGTGGCCGTCGCTCACGGAGACCACTCCGGGCACGCGCTTGAGGTAGATGTAAGACTGCTCGAGGGTGCAATCGACGAGCATCACGCAGAAGCGTGGGCCGCCGAGGTGGGCGAGGAAGTCGGAGCTTCGCGTGAGCCGCTTCAGGGTCTCGCTCAGGGCGGTCACCGCGCGGTCGACGAAGTCATCGCCTCTCCGCTCCCGGACTTCATCGAGGTTTTCCATGGAGAGCTGGATGAGCACAAATGGGGAGTTGTGGGCGCGGGCGCGCGGCATTTCGCGCCGGAGCTCGGCCAGGACGTAGTTCCGGTTTGGCAGGTTGTGGAACTCCGAGAGGTAGGCCGACCCGTGGAGCCTGGTGGACACCCGCCGCCAGTTGCGATGGCGCAGCCAGCGCAGGAGCAGGAGATTGCCGTTGACCAGCACGAAGAGCGCGCAGAACGTGACCGCGACGATGGTGCTCGACGCGCTCGGGCGCCGTATCGCCTCGGTGATCACGACCGCCATGACCAGGCTCCAGCCAACCAGCACGGCCACGCGAACCGCGTGCCGCCGCCGGTCAACGCCGGGCTGTTCGGGGGAGGTGGCCTCTTCGGGAGTGCCGTTCATAGGTTGTCCTCATGGAGAACTTCGACAGCGCCGGGGCCCTCCATCAGGCCGCGCCGGCTTCGGGTTCGTTCGTGGTAACGGCATCGCCCTCTCCGTGGTGGGGCGCATACCAGCGCGGGGCCCGCGCGGTCACGTGGAGCAGGAAGGCCCGCGCCTTTTCTTCCAGGGTGGCCATCCCACCGTGCACGCGGTTGATCGCGTTGTCGACCGCTGGAGGGAGCGCCTGTACCGTCTTCTGCTCGTCGTCGGCGGTGAAGTCGAAGCCGCAGGCGAGGCCTTCCCGGTTGCAGGCGAGGTTGGCCGCCCCGACGACATCGCTCATCGTCTCGATCGCCGGGATGCCCCTGGCCGGGTGGTGGTCCCGGATCGACGCCACGAGCGGTTCGGGGAACTTCCAGCGCTCGGCCAGGCGGGCGCCGACGTGTTCGTGACCGATGCCGAAGACGGCCATCTCGGCCTCCCGGTAGCGCATGTTCTCGCGGTTCACCAGGTCGATGAGTTCGGCGAAGGCCTGGGGTTCGCAGAGCAGCATCGCGAGCTTGCCAACGTCGTGCAGCACGCCCGCGGTAAAGGCGTCCTCCGGCCGCGCCACGCGCGTCTCCCGGGCGACGATTTCGGCGACGATCCCTACGCTCACGCTGTGCGCCCAGAACAGGTCCTGGTCGAACCCGCCGGCATCGAATTCGGGCAGCTTGAACGCATCGATGATCCCGGAAGAGATTGCCACCGAACGGACGGTCCGCATGCCGAGGAGGATGACAGCCTCGCGCACGTTCGAGATCCGCCGTGCGTATCCGTAGTAGGCCGAGTTCGAGAGCTTGAGGAGTTTCGACGTCAGCGCCTGGTCGGAACTGATTACGGTGGCAAGGTCCATCGCCGCCGACCGCTCGTCCTCCGCGAGCTGGATCGCGCGGGTCGCGACGCTCTTGAGCGGCGTGAGGTCCGTCGTCCGGTTCACGATCGTGCGCAGGCGATTGCGCGCATCGAGGCTGAGGTTCGAGGAATCCGGGGTCATGCTGCGCTCCTGCGCCTGTTGGTGTCGGAATGGACAACACGGTTCCGGCCGGCCCGCTTGGCGGCGTAGAGCCGGTCGTCCGCGATGCGAAGGGCTTCGTTCAGGCTATCGGCGCACGAGGGAATCGCCGCGACTCCCGCCGACACGGTCATCGTCACCGAGATTTCGTCGCTCACGGCGATGCGTGAGTGCTCGATGGCCGCCCGCACGCGTTCGGCAAACCGCGTCACCGCATCGAGGTCCGCCCCTGGCAGGAAGGCGACAAACTCCTCGCCGCCGAACCGGCCCACGATGTCTCCCTCGCGTGTGGCTTTCTGGAGGACGGTGGCCACCCGGGCGAGCACTAGGTCGCCGACGAGGTGGCCGTAGCTGTCGTTGACCATCTTGAAGTGGTCCAGGTCGAGCAAGGCGACGCCCATGTTCAACCCTTCGAGCCCGGAAGCGAGGAGCGCGTCCTCGGCCGCCGCCACCGCGGAACCGCGGTGGAGCAGGGTGGTGAGCTGGTCGTGACGCGCCATGTGGTCCAGCCTGGCGACCAGGAGGTTGAGCTGGGTGTTCCGGTTCCGCAGGGCGTCTTCGATGGCGCGCACGGCCGTGTGGTCGCGGATGTACATCACGATGCCGGCTACGTCACCATACCGGTCGCGAATCACCGCGGCCGAGACGGCGGCGAAGAAGCGTGTGCCGTCCTGGTGGCGCCCGGGAAGTTCCACGTCGACGGCGCGTCCCTGATCGAGCAGTTGCTGCTCCAGGACGCTGCGTTCGTGGCCGTTGTCGAAGAGCATCGAATAGTGCCGGTCGAGCACCTGGATCGGGTCGAAGCCGAAGATGGCCTCGCTGGCGCCCGTGTAGAGAGTGACTCGTCCATCCGCATCGGTCGCGACAATGCCGTCGGGGCACGCCACCAGCATGAGCTGGAGCATGTCCGGGTCCGATAGCAATGCCAGGAAGTCGATTCGCTCCGGAGTCACAATTCCCCCCGATTCACTCCATGGGTATCGGAGAGACAGGCCCGGTTGTGCAGGGGAATGACCGCGAAGACTCGGAAACGTATCCTTTCGAACGAAATGAACTTCCGCGATTCGCCTGCCGAACTCGCATTCCGTGAGAGCGTGCGCGACTGGATCACCGGGAACCTCCCGGAGGCGCTCCGGGGCGACGCCGGCGAAGGCGAATGGGGCCAGCTTTCGAGCGGGCACGAGCGGGACAAGGGCGCCCTGGCCCGGTGGCGCGAGCGTCTCCAGTCACAGGGTTGGGTCGCTCCCGCGTGGCCGCGGCGCTACGGCGGCGCCGAACTCCCGGTCATGCAGCAGTTCATCCTGAAAGAGGAGATGGCGCGGGCTCGCGCCCCCCGCTTCGGCGGCGTCGGGATTGGCTGGGTAGCCCCGACCTTGATGCAGTTCGGGTCCGAGTGGATGCGAGAACGCTTCATCGAGCCGATCCTCAGTGGCAGGGAGCGCTGGTGCCAGGGCTTTAGCGAGCCAGGCGCAGGCTCGGACCTCGCGAGCGTCCAGACCCGGGCCGTCCGCGACGGCGACGACTTCGTGGTCGACGGCCAGAAGATCTGGACGAGCGGCGCCCACATCGCGGATTGGATGATCCTCCTCGCGCGAACGGACCCGACGGCCCCGAAACATCGCGGTCTCTCGTACTTCCTGGTGGACATGAAGACCCCGGGCATTTCGCTTTCGCCAATCATCAATATGGTGGGGAACAGCGGGTTCAACCAGGTGTTCTTCGAATCGGTCCGGGTGCCGGCGGCGAACATGGTGGGCGAGGAGAACCGCGGCTGGTACGTCGCCGCGACCACGCTTGACTTCGAGCGCAGCCTGGTAGACCTGTGTGTGGAGTACCGGGCGATCCTCGAGGAGGTTATCGCCTGCGCGAAGGAGAGCGGGCTGGCCGGTCTGCGGGCAAACCGTCGCCGCCTGGTGGACCTGCTGATCGAGGTGGAAGTCGCCCGCAACCTGAGCCTGCGGGTCGTATCGATGCAGGCGCGCGGCACCCAGCCGAATTACGAGGCGAGCATCGTGAAGCTGTTTGCGAGCGAGGTGGAGCAGCGCATGGCCGCGGTCGCCTTCCACGTGGCCGGGATGGCCGGGCAGGTCACCTCGCGCGGACAATCGCGCTGGGAGTTGCTCATGGGGCGGATTGCCCGGTTCCAGCTGCACTCCGTTGCCGCAACGATTGGCGGTGGGACGAGCGAGGTCCAGCGCAATATCATCGCCACCCGCGGGCTGGGATTGCCGCGGGGTTAGACACTGGCGAGCATGTCCTCGACAAACAGACGCGGATCACGCGACCCGGACGGCCTCGCGCTCCAGGGACGGCCGCACACGCGGGCGCAGTCCCTCCGCCAGCACCAGGTCAACCTGCTGGCCGAACAGATCCTCAAGGAAGAAGCGAAGCGCCGAGTACTGCGCGTACGAACAGGAGCCCTCGAACTCGACGAGCAGATCGAGGTCGCTCGACGGGCCGGCCTCACCGCGCGCCGTGGATCCGAACAGCCACTGTCCGCGGACGCCGAGGGCGCGGATTTCGTCCTCGTGCAGTGTGATCACGCGTTTCACATGATCGAGTGTCATCTCCCGTAGCATACATCAGTGGCGTGCCGCGCCGTCGACAGCTCGCCGTCGGCCCGCAACAATGTGGCGCATGTGCCGAAGCATCAAGAAGTTGCGACACGCGGAACCCCCGACCACCGATGACGATGTCCGCGCTGCCGCCCTGCAGTACGTGCGCAAGGTGAGCGGCTATCGCGCGCCGGCGAAACGAAACGCGGCCGCGTTCGACGCCGCCGTCGACGAAGTGGCCGCGAGTACTGCCCGGCTTCTCGAACTGCTCGACGCGCGCTGATCGTTCCACGCCCCGTCTCCTGCTACGCTCCAGCCATGACGCATCGCGGAAGTATCGTCCAGGTCAGTATCTCAACAGGCGGCGTGCCCAAGCTCCCGGTCGCCGAAGGACGGGTGACGGGGCTCGGACTCGAGGGCGACGGCCACGACAACCCGGACATCCATGGCGGCCCCGAGCGCGCGCTCTGCCTGTTCGCGATCGAACGCATCGAGGCCATGGCGGCCGAAGGGCACCCGATCGGCGCGGGCAGTACCGGGGAGAACATCACCACGCGCGGGGTCGATTGGGACCTGGTGGTCCCCGGCGTGCGGCTCCGGCTAGGCCCGGATGTGCTGCTCGAGGTCACGCGCTACACCACGCCCTGCAAGACGAACGCCCGCTGGTTCACCGGCGGCGATTTCAACCGCATGCACCAGAACCTGTTCCCTGGCTACAGCCGCGTGTATGCACGCGTGATCGCAAATGGCGTGGTCCGGCCCGGCGACGAAGTCGAGCTGTCGCCGCCGGCCCCGTGAGTCACCGCACGTCGAACTTCGTCCACATCCCGAGTTTGTAGTGGTCCTCCTTGGTGCCGTCGGGCTGGGTCTCGACAATGAGGCAGGCCAGTTCGTATTCGCCGGGGTCGAGCCGGATGCGCAGTGCCTGGACGTGTCCCGAGCTCACGCCTTCGATTTCGGCCAGCTCCTGCCCATCCTTCACGATCACCAGCTCGTGCGTGTCGCCGCCCGTGTTGTCGGCGATGAACTGGACGACCCCGGCAGGCACGCTGTCTTTGTTCGGGGTGACCGACCACTCGGTGAGGTCCACCTTCACTGTCGACGTGGCCGGGCCGGGGTCGGGCGTTGGCGTGGCGTTGGGGTCGACCGTGGGGTGAGCCTCGGCTTCGGGGTCGGCGACGGCCTCCGGTCCTGGCTCTTCCCGGTCTCCGCATGCGACCAGCACGGCCCCGCCAAGCACGGCTACCCCGAGGGCGCCGAGGCGGAGTCCGTGAAGAAAGCTATGACTATAGAATGACATTAGGTCAGCCTAACGTAGAGGATTTGGCGCGAGTATTGCGGCTGCGACCGTCAGCGTCAACCGCCACCCGATCGCGTCTCCGACCAAAGGACCATTCCCGCCGGGCGGGCGATCTGGTCGGCTTGCGTCCTCACCGCGAGAGGTTTCCGTTGACGCGATGACCCCGGCGAAGCGCGAACGTGATGCGGAGCAGGCTCCTGCCTGCCGCCACGTGCCGGTGTGCTCAACCGGTCCCCACCTCGACCACCGCGTGCCACAACTCACCCGCCAACGCTGGCACCCCGCTCGCACTGCCGCTCTTGTCCACCCACACCGCATCGGCGTAACCGTCGCCCCGCACTGTCACCGAGGCGCACGTCCCGGCGGTCTCGCTCAGAACGATCGCACGGCCGATCGTCCCGTCCGTGTTGCCCGTCACGTAGGCAGCCTGTTTGGTATCGTCCGCTTTCGGGTCGATACTGTCGGACTGCTCCCAGCCGAGGATCATGTCGCCGTCGGCCTCACAGCTCAGCCGCGGGAACCACCCGTTGCCAACCACCACGGGCTCACCGAACGTGGCACCGGCATCGGTCGACCGAAGCACCGTGATCCTTCCCCGTCCGTGGTGCGCCAGCCACACGACCCCGTTCTCTCCCGCGCAGATCGTCGGGTCACCGGTGTTTGTGTGCGTGAGTTCCTGCTCGGAGAGCCAGGTCGCACCGCCATCCACCGAGCGGCGCAAATAGATGTGGTAGGCGCCATCGCGATTGTCCCGCCAGGTCACCCACACCGCTTCCCCCGAAATCTCCACCGCCGGCCACAACGGGGCGGCGCCTGATCCATCGATCCGAATCGGCTCGGACCACTCCTGGCTCTCGCCGTCCCGGGATGCAAAGTGGATTTCCGCGCCAGCTTCGTCACCAACGAACCACGCCGCGACCACCGTTCCGTGCCTTGCCGCCAGTGAAAGCCCGCTCGCGCCCGCTTCGAGCAGATGTGGCGGCGTCCATGTCGCCCCGCCATCTGACGACTCGCTGAGGTACACGCCAGCCTGACCTCCGGCCGCTGCTTCCGTCCAACCGATGACGATGATCTCGTCCGAGGCCGCAATCGCGGTAAGCGACACCTTGCCCTGCCCGCTCGAAATGGCTGTCGCTTCGACCCCGGCCGCCGACCCGTGGGCGGAACCGTGCATCACCGTGCGGCTGCCGGTCACGAAGACGTAGTGCTGCGCCCCATCGCTGCCTGTGACCACCTGGGCCGCGTTGTTGAACCCGATGTTCGCCGAGCTCCCCGCCGCTTCCAGCTTCTCCGGCGCGACCAGGGAAGATGCGCTTCGGGCGTTCGCCGTGCCGTCCACCGCCGGCGAAGCGGAAGGGGCGACGTTCGCTCCCGTCCCGCCCGCGCTCGAACACGCCACTGTCCCCGCCAGCACGGTTATCGACACCGCAATCGTTACCAATCTCGTCCTCATTGCCCTCTCTCCATCATTTCGTACCACCTACATGGCTGGGGCCCGCCCGGACGTGACGCGCCATGCGGTGTCCATCTGGTGGACGAGCAGGCGCTGTGTTCCACCACAGGGCGCGCGTGGAACTATAAGCACGCGATGGACGTGGCCTTCGACACCCGCGAGTTCCCCGCGGAAAAGGTATCCGACGAGGCACCGGAGCGGAGCGTCACGCAGGGTCGATCCCGCCGCGCGGGCGCCTTCCGCCGAAAGGACGATACGGTGCGCCGCGCGATCGGTTACGCTTAAGTGCAGTTCCACGAGAGGTTTCCGTTGACGCGATAACACCGGCGAAGCGCGAACGTGATGCGGAGCAGGCCCCTGCCTGCCGCCACGTGCCGGTGTGCTCAACTTTTCTCGCCCCACACCCCCGTTGCTTCGTCCTCGCCGTGTCCGTCCCGGGCGGGAGCCTGCATCCCGTGGGGTCTCTCACTCATGTTGACTGCGGCAGCGCTGCACCGCGAACTCGGCGGGCGAACGGTGCTCGCGAACGTTTCCTTCTCCGTCTCCCCGGGCGAGGTCCTGGGTGTGGTGGGGCCGAACGGTGCCGGGAAGACCACGCTCCTGCGGGTCCTGGCCGGACTCGACGCGCCGGACCGCGGCCGGGTGGAACTCCCGCCCGGCGCGACGATCGGCCACCTGGTACAGGGCTACGCCGGGTGCGAAGAAGAGGCCGTCCAGACGGTCTTCTCCGCGGCGTTCGGGGCGGATGCCGCGTCGGAGCGGCTGGCCGTCCTGGCCGCCGCCCTTGCCGAGTCTTCCGGCCACCAGGCCGGGCTTGCCGACGAGTACGACCGCCTCCTCGCCACGCTGTCTGACCAGTCCAGCGGCATCGATGCGGCCGCGGCCCGAGGCGCGCTGGGCCTTCGCCACGTCGAACCCTCCGCCCGTGTGCGCGAACTCTCGGGCGGCGAGCTCACCAGGCTCGGCCTGATCGACCTCATCGCGTCGCGCCCGGATGTGCTGCTGCTCGACGAGCCGACCAACAACCTGGATATCGCCGGGCTGGAGTGGCTCGAAGCCCAGGTTGGACGCTTCCCGGGCGTGGTCGTGGCAGTCTCGCACGACCGGGTGTTCCTCGATCGGTGTGCCACGAAGGTGCTCGAACTGGATGCCAGGGGGCGCGGCGCCGAACTGTTCCGGGGCAACTACTCGGCGCTGCTCGCGGAGAAGGAGCGCCGGGAGGCGCAACAGTGGACGGCCTTCGAGCGCCAGCAGCGCGAAGAAGCGCAACTGAAGCAGGCGATCCACAAGATCGAGACGCGGGCCCGCGGCATCGAACAGCGCACCATCGACTTCGCCAAACGCAAGAAGGCGCTGAAAATCGCCCGCCGGGCAGTGACGCTCAAGGCCCGCATCGAGCGCCAGCTCGAATCAGCCGGCCACGTCGAGCGGCCGGAGAAGCGGCCGCGCGGCTTCTACGGCGAGTTTGCCGCGCCCGACGGCGGTGCGTCGCGGCTGCTCGCCGTGGATGGTGTGACCGTGGCCATCGGTGGCCGCGTCCTGGCCGCGGGCGTCACGTTTACGGTGGACCGGGGCGAATGCGTCGTGCTTACGGGCGCCAACGGCGCGGGCAAGACCACCCTGCTCCGGGCGATCCTGGGCGAGTTCCCCGTGGCTGCGGGCGAAGTGCTGCTGGCACCCTCCGCGAGGGTTGGGTACCTGCCCCAGCGGGAGGACCCGGACGCCCTCGACGCCGACGGGAGCTGCTCGCCGGTCGAGCTTCTCCGGCGGGCAGTCCCGCTCACCGAACCCGAGGCGACGAACTTTCTCCACCAGTTCCTACTCGGGCACGACCAGGTGCGGACGCCGATCGCGCACCTGAGCTACGGCGAGCGCCGGCGGCTCGGGCTGGCCGTCTTGGTCCGTGGCGGCGCCGACCTCCTCATCCTGGATGAGCCGACCAACCACCTGGACCTCGCCAGCCGGGAGGCGTTCGAACAGGCGCTTTCGAACTACAGGGGAGCCTCGCTGGTGGTCAGCCACGACCGCCGCTTCATCGAGCGCTTCGCCAGCCTGGTGGTCGAGCTGTAGGAGGGGGCGCGCGTCATTGGCGCTTCGGCCGAAAGTCGGAAGTGCGGTGGCGCCGGAAGTCTGACGCCCTTGTTGGCGCGGGCTCTTACGGTGCGCAGGTCGTGCCCGCCACCCGTATCAGACAGTGGGCCTCCCCTGAGGGGTGGCCGGAAAGGTAACCGTGGCCGAGTACCAACGGCATCAAGAAACCGACGTCGCGATTGTTGGCGGGGGAGTGGCCGGCACCGCGGCCGCCTGCGCCTTCGCGCGTTCCGGGCTCCGCGTCTGCGTCATCGAGCGGCGTGACCTGGCCCGCGACCCCAACCGCGGCGATGTCCTCCACGAGTCCGCGGTCGGGCACCTCAGGGCCTGGGGCGCCTTCGACGATCTCGAGCGCCGGGGGGCATTCGCCGTCAGGCAGAGCCTCTTCACCAACACGGGCGGCTCGCTCCGGGTGCGGGTCGACCAGTCGATCCATCCGCTCACGGTCCTCAACCACGCCGAGATCGAAGCTGCCCTGGCCGACGCGGCGGGCCGGCTGGGGGCGGCTTTTGTTCGCGGCCGGGCGACAGGCGCCGAGCGTACCGAAGCGGGCTGGCTCGTCGCGACGGAGCAGGGCACGGTCCCCGCGAAGCTGCTCGTTGGCGCCGACGGGTCGGTCTCAAGCGTCCGCGAGTGGTTGGGCATCGGCATCGAAGCGACGCCCTATCCTCAATCAGTGGTTATTGCCCACGCGCCGTTTCCTTCGTGGCTCCCCGACGACACGTATTGCGCGGTGCTCAGCCCGGACGGGCCCGTGGTGGTGGTGCCGACGACCCCGCGGGGACGGGCGCGCATCGCCATCGGGGTGCCGAGCGAGACCGGGTCGAGTGGGGATATCGCGGCCTATCGCGAAGTCCTACGGGAGCGTGATCCCCGCCTGGGCGAGCTGGAACTGGAACAGCGCGGGACGTCGTACTTCTACAAGCTCTCCCGCCAGCACGCCCGCACCTATACCGGCCCCCGGGCCGCCCTGGTCGGTGATGCCGCCCATGTGACGCACCCGGCTGGCGGCCAGGGGATGAGCATGGCGATCGAAGACGCGGCGGCGCTCGCCAGGCTCGTCGCCCATTTCAGTCCTCATTTTTGGC
>JAHDWR010000019.1:0-1274 GCA_023382755.1 Dehalococcoidia bacterium | reverse complement strand
CGAGCGCCGGTCGGCCGAAGTCGGAGACCTGCTCCGCGCGTACGAGCGTGAGCGCCGCCCGCGTAACGCACGCGCCATGCGCGCCGCCGATACCGCGGCCAGGCGGACGCTCCCCGGGAAGCGGAACTATCGGATGACGGTGGCCGGCCTGAAGCTGATTTCTCGGGTGCCCGGCGGGGCGAAGATCCTCAGCCGCCAATTCGGAGGGGCGCGGTAGCGCGGGAGCCGCTCATGCGCCGAATGGGGCGCCGTCCCAGCGTTCGCGCGTCACGAAACTCGAAACCGGCTTCCGCTTCAGCTTCGATAGCTGCCGGACAGGCTTCCCCAGGGGGATGATCGTGCAGACGGCGACCGCGTCCGGGAGGTGGAGGAGTTCACGCAGCGCTGGCTCCTCCGCGATCGGCATCGTCGTGAGCGTCCCGCCGAGTCCTTCGTTCCGGGCCGCGAGCAGGATGTTCCAGGCGAGCGGGTAGATCGAGGCGCCGCTGGCAACGGCCGTCCTCGGCAGGTACTGGTCGATCGAGGCCACCACACGCAGGTCCACGCAGACGACGAGCACGACGGGCGCGTGGCGGTAGGGCTCGGAAAGCGCGGCGGGTACTGGAGTTGCGGCAATCGCTTCGGGTGTGGCTTTGGTGGGCACGACGGTGTTCCATGGGTTCTCGCCGAGGGCGACCTGTGCTGCGTAGCGCCGCGCGGCCGGCTTCGCGCACTCGGCGATGGCGTCCTTCGTCGCCTGGTCGCGCACAACGATGACGTGCCACCCCTGGCGGTTGCCGCCGCTTGGGGCGAACCGGGCGTGGGCGAAGATGCGCTCCAGCACCTCATCCGGCACGGGGTCGGAGGTGAACTCGCGGGCGGCGAAGGTCGTGTCCATGGCGTCGTACAGTTCCATGCGCGCATTGTGGTGGAACGCGCGCCGCCCCGCGACCGGCGGAGTTCTTTCCGGATACCGGTGCAAATACTTGGTTGCCAAGTATCCCGCCCCTGAGTACCTTGCCAGCGATGGCTGAGCGTCCGCTCCTCCCCGGCGAATACGCCGTCCTTGCCCTCCTCGCGCTGCGTCCGATGCACGGGTACGAGATGACCGCGTTCATCCAGGACGAGGGGCTCTCGGATGTGTGCCCCGTCGAGCAGAGCACGCTGTACACCTACCTCCGCAACGTCGAAACGCGCGGCCTGGTGCGGTGGCGAGAAGAGCGGGTCGGCCAGCGTCCGCCGCGCAAGACGTTCGAGCTCACCCCGGCGGGCAGGGATCTGATAGACGGCTGGCT
>JAHDWR010000018.1 GCA_023382755.1 Dehalococcoidia bacterium | reverse complement strand
GTGCCCGCGCTCTCGCTGCCCTGCGGGTTCAGCAGCGAAGGCCTCCCCATCGGCATGCAGATTGCCGGGCGGCCATTCGACGAACCGACCGTGCTCCGCGCGGCCCACGCCTACGAAACGGCCACAAACTGGCACCGCCGGCGCGCGCCGGTGGGGTAGGGAGACTGGTATAATTCTCGTCATGGCCGAAACCAGCATCGTCCCCGTCCGTGAAGAGCTTCGGAGAATTGCGGCGGCGCTTCCCGAGGACGCGACCTGGGCTGATGCCGCCCATCTCTTCGCAATGCACCAGCGCCTTGCCGAAGCGAGACAGCAGTCAGCGGCCGGGCGCACGACGTCGCAGGAGGACGTTGAAAAGGAATTCGGGCTCACGGATTGAGGGTCGAGTGGACTGACCGTGCGCTCGCGGACCTTCGCGACGTTCGAGAATCCCGCGCGGAATTGTCGCCGGACTCCGCCGACCGATTATCGGACGCCATCCTGAAGCGAACGCGACAACTGGGTGCGTTTCCACGGTCCGGCCGCGTGATTCCAGAATTCCAGGTGGAGTCACTTCGAGAACTCCTGGAGGACGAGTTCAGGATTCTCTACGAAATCTACCCGGACCGAGTAGAGGTGTTCGGTGTGGTCTCAGCGCGACGCCAGCTGTTGCCCGACAATCCTCCTCACACCGACTGAAGGTGACCTCTTACCGAAGCAGCCGCCCGCCTGCGGCTGTGGATGCCAGGTCCGCTCCCTCGACTAACACCGCGCGTGGCCCTGACGGAAGTCCTTCGCACCACTCCCGCGCGGCCTTCGAGACGCGGCCCGTGGTCACAAGCACCGCCCCCGTCGCGCCCTCCGCGACCGCCGCGCCGTAGAGCTCCCGCACCTGCGACGCGGTGACGGTTGCGTGCTCCGCGTAGCGCTTGCACTGGACCGCCAGCGTCTCACCGCGCTTGCGGGCAAGCAGATCGATGCCGCCGTCGCCCGTGCCCCCGCGGTGCTCGACGCGCCAGCCCTCGCGCTGGAGCCAGCGCCCGACCTCGGCCTCGAAGTCGCCCGGGTGGAGCTTGCGCAGCCCTTCGACCGAGCGCCGCGCCGCGCGCCGCCGCGACCACCGCCCGCCCGCGACGGCCACCGCCAGGGCGACGGCGAACAGCCCGGCGACGCCGGCCCACCGGTACCCGTTGGGGTCGAAGTACACGACCGGCCCGGAAACGGCCGCCAGTCCCACGGCGAGACGTGTCATAACGGAAAGCAGTGTAAAGGCCGGAAGCGTTAGGTGGTGTCGCGGCCTTCCCGGCATTGTCGGCCACGGACTTACGGAAACAGCATTGACCCCATGCGGGCTCCCGGCGTACCCTCGGCCCGTGTGGAGCGCAACCGCGAGCGGAACTTCTCCCCCCGCGCGGACGTTTACTCCACAGGAGGCGGCTTGTGGCAATCCAGGGACAGGGCCAGGTGGACTACGACTGGCTGACGGCTTCGCGAGCGCGCGTGCTGCGCGAACTGGCGGACGACCGGACCGAGCGCGAGGCGGCGGAGCGGCTGGGAGTGACCTACACCTCGGTCCGCAGCGCAGTGCAGGTGCTCAAGGGGCACACCGGGTGCGAGAGCGTCCACGACCTCCGGCGCTTGTGGCGCCAGAACCGCGAGTCGTGGGCCGAGTGGCTCCTGGAGCAGGGGGGTGTGAGCAAAAACGGTACGTAAGGTATCTGATTACCGTACGCGAGGTGGGGTGACGGGCCACGCTTGCTTGGGCGAACATGGCTCAATCACGTAACAAGAGGGCATGAACATGGATCGACTGACTGTCCGCAGGACGGGGTGGCTCAGGAGCGTCTGGCTTCCGCGGTTCATGGCTATCCTTGTCGTAGCGACTGCGCTAGGCCCTGGGACGCGTATTGCCAATGCGTGGCCGGCTGGGTCTACTGCATCCAACACCATGGGCGGCTTTAACTACGACACGTGGGAGTACGTAACCTTTCCCTATGTAGTTCAAAGCGACATAGCCTACACGAAGATTTGGCAGGGCGGTTACGGATACACGCGAATCGACTCTCTGGTGCATCAAACTAAGACGAATAGCAACTGGTGGGCGTTCGCAAGTTATATTTCCGGATCCATTTCGACGACATTCTACTCAGATTCGTACTATCTAGCCACGTTTTCCAACAACCTAAATGGCTGGTGTATCGGGTCGAATTGGTACTTTTGGACATGTGATTCAGGTACCCTGGATATTTCAGTCTACGGTTACGGCACCGGCCTGTTCCAAGGAAGTGTTGTAATCGGCGGCGGCGGATGGGGCACTGTCGCAGGAGCCTCTGCCTCCGGATCGTATAACTGGTCTTACTAAAACTTCTAGGAGTGAGGTTGCAGCGAATATGAATCGCATGAGAACGTCTGCATTGATTGTAACCGTGGCCGTCGTCAGTGTCCTGCTCTTCAGATGGCAGATGTGGGGAGAGTCGGCTGCAACCGCGTCACCAGCCGAGCACTTTGCGGACGCCGTTGCAGAACTCAGCGCGGATGATGGCGCCGTCGTTGCGGTCGTGAATGGTGTGACCGTTCCCGAGGCGAAGGTTCGTGCCTTCCTGGTCTTCTACTCTGCTCGGACTGGCGTGGCCGGGAGCGAGTTGCCATGGGCGTCAATCGCCGAATATGTCGACATGCTCATCGAGAATGAGCTCATGTTCCAAGAGGCGGACCGGCGAGGCCTGGTACCGTCGGACGAAGACGTACTTTCGCAGGCTCGCATGCAAAAGGAGGGCCTCCTGGAATTCATGCGTCAGGACACTGGCGATGCGCGGGAGCTGCGAGCGCTCTTCGACCAGGTCCGGGGCACGCCCTATCACGTCGATGTCTACGATTCAAGCCCCGTGATGCTTGATGGGATGCGGCGCACGATGGCAATCGGCCTGCTACGCAATGAGCTCATGCAGGCGTTTCCAGATGAAGTTCGGAATGATCCGGCGAAGCGCGAAGCATCATTCAAGGCATACGCCGCCGAACTCCGCGCCGCCGCCGACGTGAACGTGCTACTAAAGTAGCCTGTTCCAACCACATCGCCCCCATGCGTAAACCGCAGGAGCAAAGTTTCCGACCGCCCCAACTACCCCGCCAGCAGGTTCCTGAACCCCGCCGCCCGCTCGTAGGCACTCGCCACTTGCAGGATCCGCCCCTCGTCGAAGAAGTTGCCGATGATCTGGAAGGCGCAAGGGAACGCCTGTGGCGTGATAGAATTGGCGCTGAGGTGTGAGAGATGAGCGCAGTGAAGGAAGAGGTTCGGCAGTTGGCCGACGCCCTCGCCGACGACGCCACCTGGGACGACGTGATGGAGCAGGTCTATCTGAAGCAAGTCGTTGCTGCGGGCTTGAAGGCGAGTGCGGAAGGGCGAAAGCGGCCAGTCTCAGAGGTTCGCAAGAGCTACGGCCTTCAGGGATAGCCGGTGGAAGTCAATTGGACTGAACCGGCCGAAGCACACCTCGCCTCGATTCACCGGTTTCACAGCCAAACATCGGTTCGCTATGCGGATACGCTTGTCGAGCGATTGACAGCCCGGACCGTCCAGCTTTCTCAGTACCCACACTCTGGTTCGGTCGTGCCCCAGGCGGAGAACATCGAACTCCGAATGTTGGTTGAGGGTGGCTACCGCATTCTCTACGTCGTTGGCAAAGACCACGTCGATATTCTCGGGGTGCTCCACGGAAGTCGAGGGACGCTCTAGCCCGCCACCAAATTCCTGAACCCCGCCGCCTGCTCATACGCGCTGGCCACCTGCAGGATCCGGCCCTCATCGAAGAAGTTGCCGATGATTTGCAGGCCCACCGGCAGGCCCTCGCTGAACCCGCAGGGCACGCTCACCGCCGGCAGCCCCGCCACCGAGGCCGGCAGCGTGTAGATGTCGTTCAGGTACATCGCGTAGGGGTCGTCCACCTTCGCGCCGATCGGGAAGGCCACCGTCGGCGAGGTCGGCGTCACGATCACGTCGTACTTCGCGAACGCCTCCGCGAATTCGTTGTTGATGACCGTGCGCACCTTCTGCGCCTTCAGGTAGTAGGCGTCGTAGTAGCCCGCGCTGAGCGCGTAGGTCCCGAGCATGATGCGCCTCTTCACTTCGTTCCCGAAGCCCTGCGCGCGCGTCTGCTCCATGTTGTCCCACATCGTCGGGCCGCTGCGGTCGCTGAAGCCGTACTTCACCCCGTCGTAGCGCGCCAGGTTCGCCGAGGCCTCGCTCGGGGCGATGATGTAGTACACCGCCAGCGCGTGGTCCGTGCTCGGCAGCGAAAGCGAGCGGTCGACCGTCGCCCCCAGCGATTCGAGCGTCGCCAGCGCCTCCTCGATTCGTGCCGTCACCCCCGGTTCCATCCCGGCGATGAAGTACTCTTTGGGCACGCCGATCTTCATCCCCTTGATGTCGCGGCCAAGGTAATGGCGCATGTCGGGCATCGGCTCGGGGTTGCTTGTCGAATCGCGTGGGTCGTGCCCGCCGATGCACTGCAGCATCGTCGCCACGTCTTCCACGTCCCGCCCGATTGGCCCCACCTGGTCCAGCGAGCTCCCGAAGGCGACGATGCCGAAGCGGCTCACCCGCCCGTAGGTCGGGTCGAGGCCGACGTTCCCGCAGAGCGCCGCCGGCTGGCGGATCGAGCCGCCCGTGTCGCTCCCCAGCGCCACCAGCGCCTCGCCCGCCGCCACCGCCGCCGCGGACCCACCTGAGCTCCCGCCGGGCACTAGCCCGGGCCGCCACGGGTTGTGCGTCGGTCCATATGCCGAATGCTCGGTCGATGAGCCCATGGCGAACTCGTCCATATTCGCCTTGCCGACCATCACCGCGCCCGCCCGGCGCAGGTTCTCATACACGTGGCTGCTGTATGGCGGGATGAAGTTCTCCAGGATCTTCGAACCCGCCGTGGTGCGCACGCCCTTCGTCACGATCAGGTCTTTCACGGCCACCGGGATGCCGGTGAGCGGCGTGGCCGTGCCCGATGCGAACTTTGCGTCGGCCTCCCGTGCCTGCTCCAGCGCCAGCTCCGCCGTGAGCGTGATGTAGGCGTGCACCTTCGGCTCGACTTCCGCAATCCGGTCGAGCACCGACTGTGTCAGTTCCACGCTGGTGAACTGCTTGTCGCGCAGTCCCTCATGCGCTTCGTGGGCGGTCAGCCGCCAGAGCTCGCTCATTCGAGCACCGCCCGCACCCGGATGTAGCCATCCTCGGTCTGGGGCGCGTTGGCCAGGGCCTCCTCCTGCGAGAGCGAGGGTGCAACCAAATCCTCGCGCATGACGTTGGAGAGAGGGAGGGGGTGAGCCGTCGGCTCGACGCCCTCGGTGTCGACCGCGGCCAGCGCCGCGAAGTGATCGAGGATGCCCGAAAGCTGTGCGGTGAACCGTTCGACATCGGCATCGCTGAGCGCGATCCGGGCCAGCCGGGCGATGTGGAGGACTTCTTCAGACGTGAGCGCCATGCCCAAGAGGGTACAGGACCGATCCCTTACCCGCGCCGGTTCACCGGGCCCGTTGGCTTTGTTACCCTCCGTGGCGATGCACCCCGCAGCGGCACGCGCCGCACGCATCGCCCGGAGTCCCCTCCAATGAGCGCGCTGCTGACGCGCAGGCGCCTGCGCGCCCGCCGCTCCACTCGTTCGAACCGGGCGCGCCCGCTCATCATCGCCCTCCTCGGCCTGGTCGGGCTTGGCGCGATCTGTGCCGCCGCTGGCCTCGGCGCCCTCTTCGCCATCTACAACTCCTACGCCGATGACTACGTCCCCATCGAGGAGAAACTCCTCCAGGTCAGCAACGTCGCCACCCAGGTCTACGACCGCGGCGGGCCGGAGAGCGGCGTCCTGCTCGGGACACTCTCGAACCCCAACGCGCAGTTGCTCGACCCCGTCCCGCTCAGCGAGATCTCACCCTGGCTCGTCGAAGCTACCGTCTCCACTGAGGACAATGGCTTCTGGGACCACCCCGGCGTGAACCTCCGCGGCCTGATGCGTGCCGCCTACGAAAACTACGTGCTCGACGAGTTCGGCTCCGGGACCGGCGGCTCCTCCATCACCCAGCAGCTCATCAAGAACGTTTACATCTGCCCCAGCATCAGCGCGGGCGACGAGGAGGCGCCCTGCGTGACCGCCGAACGCACCCTCGACCGCAAGTTGCGCGAGATCACCTACGCGATCGAGTTGGAGCAGGACTACTCGAAAGAAGACATCCTCACCTGGTACCTCAACCAGATCTCCTACGCCGACCGCTACGTCGGCGCCGAGGCAGCCGCCCAGGGCTACTTCCGCAAGAGCGCCAAGGACCTCACCCTCGCCGAAGCCGCCCTGCTGGCCGGCATCCCCCAGGCCCCGACGCAGTACCACCCGCGCCTCAACTGTCTGAAAGGCGACGACGGCCAGTGCATCTTCGACGAACTCGGCCGCGGGACGGTCGGCGGCGATGCCAAGGCACGCCAGGAAGATGTGCTCGACCTGATGGTCCGTCACCAGCGCGCCACACGTGAGGAAGTGGAAGCGGCGAAGGCCGAGGAGTTGCGGGTCTACCTGGCCTCCAACCCCCAGCGCGCCGAAGCGTTCATAGACAACCAGGTCGAACCTCGCCTCATCCGCATGTGCGAAGCCGGCCTCCTTCCCATGGTCAAAGGCGCGGCTGACTGCAAGTCCAGCGTGCACGCCGCCGGTTACCAGGTGACCACCACCCTCGATTGGGAGGCCACCGCGCTCGCCATGGAGATGGCTCGCGGATTCATCTCGAGCGGCCTCGACAACGGTTGCGAGTGCCACAACGCCGCCATCGTCACCATCGAACCCTCGACCGGTGAGGTCATCGTCTACGCTCCAAACCGCGACCCCTCCTACCGGAGCGATCCCAGGGTTGCCGGCAATATCGACCAGCTCGTGGAGATCAACCAGCCCGGCTCGTCGTTCAAGCCTGCGGTCTATCTCACCTGGTTCGATACCCAGGACAAGGCGCCCATGAGCATCTTCTGGGATACCAGCCCCCTCACCGTGGAGGGCACCGCCATCACCAACCCACGC
This sequence comes from Dehalococcoidia bacterium, assembly GCA_023382755.1. Classification (GTDB taxonomy): domain Bacteria; phylum Chloroflexota; class Dehalococcoidia; order Tepidiformales; family Tepidiformaceae; genus Amarobacter. The sequence goes on along the minus strand of JAHDWR010000018.1, from coordinate 20,163 downwards.
CAGGGCGAGCCCAAGACCGAGGGCCTCATCTCGGCGCGCGCCGCCCTCGGTGGCTCCCAGAACGTCGGCGCCTTCCGCGCCGCGCAGGAAGGCGGCGTCGACAACGTCATCGAGACCGCCAAAAAGCTCGGCATCACCACCCTTCACCAGCACTTCGATCCGACCTTCCAGGACCATGGGGCGATCACCTACGGGGCTTCGATTGCCACGGGCGGCGCGAACATCCGCGCCATCGATATGGCCTACATGGATGCCACCATCGCCAACATGGGGAAAATGATCGGTACTCCCCACCTGGCCCGGTACGTCGAGGTCGACCAGCTCGAGACAGAAGTGACCACCCGGGGCGCCGAACAGAAACTCGAATTCGGCCGCGGCCACATCCGCATCCCGGGCACCCGCGAGCTCGACCCCATCGTCGTCCTCGAAGTCCGCGATAAGGACGGCGGTGTCCTCTACACCCAGCCCAAACCAACCGAAATCCAGGTCATCGATGCCGGCTCGGTCTGGTTGCTCCACTCGATCATGTCCGACTGTACGGCCCGCTTCATCATCTGGGGCTGCGGAGGCTCGAATAACGACCGCGGGCTCGACTTCTACTCCGATGGCGTCCGCATCCCCTCCGGCGTGAAGACGGGGACCCAGCAGGGGTCGCTCCGCGCGAGCGATACGCTCGAAACCTGGATGACCGGCTACACGCGCCATGCCGCTACCGCCGTCTGGGTCGGCAACGCCACCAACGAACTCGTCGACGATAGCAACTTCGCCTCGGCCGATACCACGATCTGGCTCTGGAAGAACTGGATGGGCACCTATCACTCCCTCTTGGTCAAGAAGGGTGTCGGCGATGTCGGCAAAGGCTTCGACGACCTCCGCCCGGCAAACGTCGCCCAGCGCAGTTTCGACACGCCCGCCACCGACCGCACCATGGAAAAACCATTCAAGTACTGCGACCAGTCGGTCACCTCGTGGGTGCGCACTGATGTCACCTACGAATCGCAGTGCGAGGAGAAGGAGATCGACACGCGGAACGGCTTCCTTGCCTCGGACCAGACCCCCTCGCAGTTCCGCGCGATGAAGAAGTTCGTCAAGCTCCCCGAGTTCAAGAAAGACCTGGCGGAGGAACTGGCCAAAGAGCTGAGCATCCCCATCGCCCCCACCGAAAAGAGCACCGGCCAGGTCGCCCTCGCCATTTCGAACCTCACGAACGGGCGCACCATCACCTCGACCACCCAGGTGGTCGGCAGTGTCCAGCCGCCCAAACTCAAAAACTGGAAACTCGAAATCGGCGAGTCCGCGAAGCCCGAGGAGTGGAAGACCATCGGTTCCGGGACCACGCCGGTCAACAATGGCGTCCTTGGCGTCATCGACGTGCGTGACCTGAAGGACGGCGTCTACACCGTCCGCCTGAGCACCGACGACGGCAAGGGCCTCTCGGTGACCGTCCTGATCAACCTGCGCAAGGGGAACCAGGGCCCCGGTCCCGGCACGCCGACCGCGCCTGGTGGCGCCACCCCCACACCGTTCACCGGCGCACCGCCTCCGCCTCCATCGGAAGGCACCCCCCAACCGTAAACACCTGCCGTGGAGTAGACTCCGGGGCACTCACCCCGGGAGACACCATGGCCGAATACGCTCACGCCGAACTGCTCGCCGAGCCGGACTGGCTCGCCGCCCACCTCGATGACCCAAAGGTCCGGGTGATCGATTGCGCCGTGCTGGAAGCCTATCGCCGGGCGCACATCCCGGGGGCGGTCCACCTGCCGGTGCACTACTACATCAAGGAAGATGGACCGCCCGGCGCCGACCACGGAACGTTCGTCATGCCCCCTCGCCAGTTTGAGGAGTTGATGGGCAATCTCGGCGTGAGCAACGACACGCTCGTTGTCCCCTACGACGATAACAACCACCTCGTCGCCGCCCGCATGTGGTGGGTGTTGAAGTACTACGGCCACGCCAACGTGAAGGTCTTGAACGGCGGATGGCACCGCTGGCTGACTGAAGGCCGCCCCGCCACCTTCCACGCGGCCCGTCCTCCGAAGGCATCCTTCGCGGCCACACCGCACCCGGAGCTGGTCGCGGATGCCGACTACCTGAAAGCGAAACATGCCGACCCGGCCTGCCAGGTCCTCGATGCCCGCACCGATGCCGAGTGGGACGGGACGAACGACCGCGGGAACAAGCGCGTCGGCCGGGTTCCGGGAGCGCGCCACCTCGAGTGGCTCCGTTTTGTGGAGACCGCCGATACCCGCCGCTTCCTCCCGGCCGCCCAGCTCGAAGGGCTGTTGGCCGGCGCCGGGTTCGCGCGCGGCAAGGAAACCATCACCTACTGCCAGGGCGGCATCCGCGCGGCGCACGCGGCGTTCACCATGGAGCTGCTCGGCTGGGAAAACGTCCGTGTCTACGACGGTTCGATGCGCGACTGGGCGAACCGCGACGACACGCCCCTGACTCTCGCCTGAGCCGGCGCCGCCGCCGCCAAACGCGAAGGGGGTCGCGCAATCTGCGCGGCCCCCTTGGAGTGTGCTGATCCGCCGATGGTCTACACGACCGGAGCGGCGGGCTCCTTCGCTTCGTCCTTCACGCGCTCGTACCGGAGCAGCGCTTCGAGCGTGAAACCAAGGTCCGCCTTCTCGCAGAGCGAGCTGCAGTACGTCATCTTCATCGAGCTTGGCGACTTCCGCCAGTCGTAACGGAGGTTGCACCGGGCGCAGACTTTGATGTGGTTGAGGTTCATCCCGGTCGGGCCGGGTCCAATTGGCGTATCCACGGTGTTCCTCCCATTTGCCCGGCTTCCCCGCCCCCGTGAAGGGGGTCGAGTGCCGGTTCCACATCCAGCGTAGCCCCCGGCGGTAAGTTGCGCAAAGCGACTTACCTTACGTTCTCGTTACGTGGGTTGCAGGCTCAGGCGGCCGCGGCCAGTTCGCGCGGCGCGCGCTCTACGCGGAGCAGCGCGTCGATCGTGAAACCAAGGTCGGCCTGTTCGCAGAGCGAACCGCAGTAGGTCATCTTCAGCGATGTGCTGGGCGAGCGGCGCCAGTCGTACCGGAGGCCGCAGTGGCGGCACTCCTTGATGTTGGCGGGGTCGCTGATAAAAGTCAGTGTTGCGGTCATCTCGGTCCTCCTCCGGGTTCTTACCCTCGATCATCAGGCTAGTTGTTGCCGGCGCCCGCCTCGCCCCACCGGCGTCGGAGGACGTCTCCGCCATTTGGCCGATGAGTGTGATTGGCCTTACACAGCGGGCCGTCAGGCGGCCAGCAGTTCGCGCCATGCCACGCGCATCACCCGCATCTCGCCGAGGAGTCCCTCTATCGTGAAGCCGAGCTCCGCCCGCTCGCACAGGCTCCCGCAGTACGTCATCTTCAGCGACCCGCTGGGGGACCGGCGCCAGTCGTACGGAAGTCCGCAGTGCTGGCAGGTCCGCATGTGACTGGTCATCATCGTCCTCCTGGCCGTGGGGTCGAATCCCCGGAGCTCCTACCTACCATCATCGGCAGCGCCGCACCGCTTGTTCACTAAGGGGAAACCCGCAGCCCCCCGGCATTTCCATGGAGACAGGGCGATCGGGAACCCATAACCCGCCCCACACCCTTTCCCGCGCGGCTTCCCGGCGTTCAATCCCGGGTCCCACCCTTCCACCTGCCTGTCCCATCGTATTCACGCAACGTAGGGGTAATCCCTACCCTGTTTTGCCGAAACACATTGCAGATGGAACACGAGATTGGCTCCTCCATTCGCCCGCGCCCGCCTCGGGTCATCGAGGAACTCCGCCACCCCATGGCGGGCAGGCGCTTTCGGGCGTCCGAGATTACCGTCTCGGGCGAGGTCATCGTAGCGCCGCCCCTCTCCTTCCCCGCCGAGCCGCGTCCGGGTCCAGGCCACTCCAGCGCGCCGTTCGGCATCCTGCCGTAAGGTGTAGTGCGGCGGCGCCGCCGCCGGAGGAGGGTGCGTGGACCAGGCCCTGGAAGCCGCGATTGCCGCCCGGCTCGATGCCATTGACCGCGACAGCATCGTCGAACGCATCTGGGCTGGCGACCACACCGTCTGGAGCGACCACCCCGAGGAAGTGAGCGACCGCCTCGGCTGGCTCCGCGTCCAACGTCACATCCAGGCCCGCGTCCCGGAGTTCGAGATGCTCCGCCAGGATGTGGTCGCCGAAGGGTTCACCACCGCAGTCCTCCTCGGCATGGGTGGTTCGAGCCTCGCGCCCGAGGTCATGTACGAGTCATTCGGCCAGCGGGAAGGCGGTCTCCGCCTCATCGTCCTCGATTCAACCGACCCCCGGCAGCTGGTCGCCACCGAGGCCGTCCTCGATCTGGAGCGGACGCTGTTCATCGTCTCCAGCAAGTCCGGCAGCACCGTGGAGACGCTCAGCCACCTGGCCTACTTCTGGGAGAAACGGCCCGATGGGCGCCACTTCATCGCCATCACGGACTACGGCACCGGCCTCGAGCGCATCGCCCGCGACCGCGACTTCCGCGCCGTCTTCATCAACCCGCCCGATATCGGCGGCCGGTACTCCGCGCTTTCGTGTTTCGGCCTCGTGCCGGCGGTCCTCTGCGGGATCGACGTAGGGCCGCTGCTCGAAGGGGCGGAGCGGATGGCCGCGTTTTGCGAGCCCGGAGTCGCCGCCCGCCTCAATCCCGGCGCCTGGCTTGGCGCCGTCCTCGGCGAGTCCGCCGTCCACGGTCGCGACAAGCTCACCCTGGTCCTGCCGCCGGAAATCGAACATCTCGGCCAATGGATCGAACAACTGGTCGCCGAGTCCACGGGCAAGGAGGGCCAGGGCATCGTCCCCGTGGAAGCCGAAGACCTGGCGCCGCCCGCCGCGTATGGCGCTGACCGTCTGTTCGTGACGCTCGATGGCCATCCCCTCCTGGCTGGCCTGGAAGCCGCGGGCCACCCAGTCTTCCACATCCCGTTCGAAGGGCCGGTCTCGCTCGGCGCCGAATTCTGGCGCTGGGAGTTCGCAACCGCCATCGCCTGCTACGTCCTGGGCGTGAACCCCTTTGATCAGCCCAACGTCCAGGCGGCCAAAGAGGCCACCGCCGTGGTCCTCGCGGGTGGCGGCGGCGACCCTGCCACACCGCCGCTCGGCGAGGTGCTCGCCCGTGTCCAGCCCGGAGATTACCTCGCCATCCTCGCCTATCTCCCCCGGAACTCAGAGGTGTTTGGGCGCCTCCAGCGAGTCCGCCATGCCTTCCGCGACCGCTTCCGCGTGGCCACCACCGTTGGGTTCGGCCCACGCTTCCTCCACTCGACCGGCCAGTTGCACAAAGGAGGCCCAAATAGCGGCGTCTTCATCCAGGTCGTCGATCAGCCGCGGGAGGACCGGCCCGTGCCCGGCCAACCCTTCACCTTCGCCGAGCTCGAAGCGGCCCAGGCGCTCGGCGACCTGGACACGCTTCGGAGGCACGGCCGTCGCGTCGCGCGCGTCTCGCTGGACGAACTGGAGAGGGCTGCCCTCTGACCGCGCACGATCTTCACGGCCCGCGCCCCGGCCCATCCTCCGCTGGCCGGGCAGCCGGTATCCTCCTGCACCCTACGTCGTTGCCTGGCGGGGACCTCGGTGAGGATGCGTACCGGTTCGTCGACTTCCTCGTCGAGGCCGGCCAGTCCATCTGGCAGATGCTCCCGGTCGGCCCTCCGGGACCGCGCAACTCACCCTATGCGGCCCGCTCCGCCTTCGCCGGCGACCCCCTGCTCCTCTCCATGGCGGCTCTCGCGCAAGACGGATACCTCGACCGGGTCCCACCCCCTCCACCCTCGTCCGGGTCCGGGCAGGTCGACTTCGAGGCCCGCCGCGCCTACAAGGATCCGCTCCTGCGTGCAGCCTTCGAGCGCTTCGTCGAACAGGGCCGCCTCGAAGAACTCCCGGCCTTCGAAGCGACCCGCCCGTGGCTCCACACCTATGCCGTGTTCTCTGCGCTGCGAGACGCCCGGGGCGAGCCCTGGTGGCTTTGGGATCAATACCTGCGGACCCCTTCGGGGGCCGAAGTCCCCCCGGGCTCCCCCTTCGCGGCCGAGGTCGCCTACTTCAAGTTCCTCCAGCTTTGTTTCACACGCCAGTGGGAACGTTTCCGGGCCCACGCCCATGCCCGCGGCATCCGCCTCTGGGGCGACCTTCCCATCTTCGTTGATCGCGATAGCGCCGACGTGTGGGCCAACCAGCACCTCTACAAGCTCGACGAACATGGCAACCCGACCGTTGTCTCAGGCGTGCCGCCCGATGCGTTTTCTGAGACCGGCCAGCGCTGGGGCAACCCCGTCTACGACTGGCACGCCATGGAACAGGACGGCTACCGCTGGTGGATCGATCGCCTCCGCACCACCTTCGAGCGATTCGACGCCGTCCGCATCGACCACTTCCGCGGCTTCGAGTCCGCCTGGGAGATCCCGGCCCACGAAGAGACCGCCATGCACGGCCAATGGGTGCGCGGCCCCGGCGAACGCCTCTTCGCGGCCCTGGAGGCCGAACTGGGCGAGTTGCCCATCCTCGTCGAAGACCTTGGCATCATCACCGATGAGGTGCGGGCCCTCCGCGACCGGCTGGGCTACCCCGGTATGGCCGTGCTCCAGTTCGCCTTCGAAGGTGGCGAAAACAACCCCTACCTGCCACGCAACCAGGTCGAAAACTCGGTCGTCTTCACCGGCACGCACGACAACGACACGACCCTCGGCTGGTGGGAGTCGCTGTCCGAGTCGCACCGCCACGTCGTCCGCACCGAACTCGGCATCGATGGGACCGACATTGTGGATGACCTCGTCCGGACGGCCTACCGCTCGGTCGGCCGCACCGTCCTCATCCCCATGCAGGACGTGTTGAAGCTCGACGGCGCGGCCCGCATGAACCGGCCCGCCGTGCTCGACGGCAACTGGGGTTGGCGCTTCGATTGGGAGCAGGTGCCGCCCGGCCGGGCCGCCTGGCTGCGTGCCCTCGTCGAGGCAACGGGCAGGACGCCCACCGGGCGAGACCCGTGACCGGGATCGTGCTCTCTGTGCTCGACCAGTCGCCGGTGCGTAACGGCGGGACGCCCGCCGAGGGCATCCGCGAGACCCTCGAACTCGCCCGGCTCTGCGACCGCCTCGGCTACCACCGCTATTGGCTCGCCGAGCACCACTCGACCGGCAGCCTCGCCTCCGCGAGCCCGGAAATCCTCATCGGCCACGTCGCTTCCCGCACGCAGCGCATCCGCGTCGGCTCCGGCGGCGTGATGCTCACCCACTACGCCCCGCTCAAGGTCGCCGAGCAGTTCCGTATGCTCGAGACGCTCCACCCGGGCCGCATCGACCTCGGCGTGGGCCGCGCACCGGGCAGCGACACGCGGACCGCCCGGGCCCTCGCTGACGGCCGCGGACTCACCGATGTCGAGCACTACCCGGCCCAGCTGATGGACCTCTACGGATTCCTTTCGGGCACCCTTCCCGCGGGACACCCCTATCACGGCATCGCCGCCCAGCCAGCGGGGGACACCCTGCCGGAGCTCTGGCTGCTCGGCTCAACCCGCGCCAGCGCGCAGTACGCCGCGGAGCTGGGCTGGGCCTTCTGCTTCGCACACTTCATATCGACCGAGGGCCCGGAGTCTGTCATTCGCGAATACGAGGCGGCCTTCAAACCGTCGCCGTTCCTCGCCGCGCCAAGGAGCGCGCTCGGCGTCGCGGTCACCTGCGCCGAAACGGACGAAGAGGCCGAGTACCTCTCCTGGAGCCGCTGGGGCGCCCGTGTGGTCGCCCGTGCCCGCGGCGGCCAGGGGGCCGGCATCCCCTCGCCCGAAGAGGCCATGGCCTGCGACTACACCGAACCCGAACTCGACTACATCGCCTACCTGCGCCAGGCCTGGATCCACGGCAGCCCCGGCACCGTCCGCGGCCGGCTCGAAGAGCTCGCGCAGACGTACGGCGCGGACGAGTTCGTGATCGTGACCATCACCTACGACTTCGCGGCCCGGAAGCGCTCCTACGAGCTGCTGGCAGCGGGGTTCGGGCTGGCGACACCGTCGGACGGCTCAGCTCGCCCCTGACTCGAGCCCGTCCTTGAACCCATCGCGCAGGCGGTGCTTGACGTCGACAGGGACCGGGTCGCCCAGTGTGACGGCAGCGAGCCGGAGCAGCGCGGCGTCTGCATCGCTCGGAAGTCCGATTCGTTTTTCGATGAGGTTCCGGGCCCGCTCGATCTCCTCGGCGCTCGATCGAGCTATCCATTGCCTGGCGAACGCTCTTCCGAAGGCGACCGGATCCCGCTCGGCGATCGGCTCGTACCCGGCTCGCTGGCTCTTCCGGGCGCCAAGGTCCAACTCCATCCCCAGCGCCTGCCAGAACCCGGCCCGTGCGGACCTCCTGTCGCCGTCTTCGACAAATGCACCCTCGGGAAGGCCCATTTCACGCACGAGGTGGTGCAACAGGTCCACGTCAATGTCGCGCGGCAGGTACGGGAAGTTCGCACGCACGTACCGGACTTCGTCCTGGGGTTGGGCATCGAGCCACGTGCGCCCGAACGCATTGCCTTCACTGAACGCCCAGACCTGGTCCATTGGCATGCCTTCCGGCGCTCCCCCGGGCCTCTCCGGCACTGGCAGTGGCCCTGTTGGACCGGGAAGCGTTGGCGCTCCTGGAGCCGACTCGGCGGCGCGCTCGTCGTCTCCGGCTGTCGTGGCTTTCTCGACGCCAGCCCGGAAGCCGTCACGCGCCTCACTGAGGACGCTATCCGGCAGCTGCGCCGTGCGCGGAAGGTCTCCCAGGTCGAGCAGACGGCGGATCAATTCCACGTCGGCCTCCTGCGGGAGCCGCCCATGCTCGATAACCGCCCGCCTGCCCGCCGGGTTGGCGCTTGGTGCCCAGCCTTCTCCCGCGTCGAAACCGATTGCGTACGCGTCGAGACCGTCTGCCAGCACCACCGCGTGCGTGTCGTCGTGCACACGTGCGAAGCAGTCGTGTAGCTCCTCGAAGGTGAGGACCCGGAGCTCGTCGGCCTCACGAACAAGCGGCTCAGCCTGGTTTTGGCCGAACGTGGGTTCGACCCCAAGCAGGAGGACTTTCACGCCGTAGTCCTGGGCCTCGATCACGCCCTGCCGGAGGTCTTCGTCTCCAGCGACCAGGAAGGCTGTGCAGATAGCGTGTTCGGAGGCCAGCCGCATCATGTCGCGCAAAACCAGCGAGTCCACGCCCTTTTGGCCCTGTCTCGTGAGCCGGCCGAGCCGAACCTTCACACCCGGGTGGTCGGCAATACGGTCATGTTCAGCCTGTGCGACTCCTCGGGGAGCTGCGTCGTACCAGTAGATCCGCAAGAAATCGCCCGATTGCGGAAAGTCCGTATCGATGATCGATCTCAGGCGGCCAATGAACGCCGCGTGATCGAGGTTCACTTGCGTGCGACTGACCGTATCGAGGACAAGCGCGCCACCGGCTGCGTAGACGTAGCCGGCATCGACGAATACAGCGTAGCGGTCCATCCCGCCCTCCGATGGAGACGATGCCGAGAGCATACTCCGTGTTGGCCAGATGCTGTCGATCAGGCGACCCGGACACCGGGTCATGAGGTATCGTCTCTCTACCAACTTCCCCAGGTGACCCCTCATGGAATACCGTTCCCTCGGCCGCACCGGCGTCAAAGTCAGTAGCCTTTGCCTCGGCTGCATGATGTTCGGCGGCAAGACCACTCCCGCCGATTCCGCCTCCATCATCGACCGCGCCCTCGATGCGGGTATCAACTTCCTCGATACCGCGAACGTCTACAGCGTCGGCCGCAGCGAAGAGGCTACCGGCGAAGCCCTCAAGCGCAACGGCAAGCGAAACGACGTCGTCCTCGCAACCAAGGTCCACGGCAAGATGGGCCCCGGCCCGAACGACCTGAACAACACCCGCCGCCACATCATCGAGCAGTGCGAGGCCAGCCTTCGCCGCCTCCAGACCGACTGGATCGACCTCTACCAGATCCACCGTCCCCAGTCCGACATGCCCATCGATGAGACTCTCCGCGCCATGGACGACCTGGTCCGCTCCGGAAAGGTGCGCTACATCGGCACCAGCACGTTCGCCGCCTGGCAGCTCGTCGAAAGCCTCTGGGCGTCGAAGGAATACGGCCTGAACCGCTTCGTCTGCGAACAGCCGCCCTACAACCTCCTCGACCGCCGCATCGAGCGCGAGCTGCTTCCCATGGCTCAGAGCTACGGCATCGGCACGATCCCCTGGAGCCCGCTCGCGGGCGGCCTGCTGACCGGAAAGTACAGCCGCGACTCCCAGCCCCCGGAGGACAGCCGCTACGCCAACATCGACGCGAACCCGATGTACCGCCGCCGCATGAATGACGCCATCTGGGACGTCATCGAGGGGCTCGAAGTCATCGCGAAGGAAAAGGGCGTCAGCCTCTCCCAGCTCTCGCTGGCCTGGGTCATGCAGCAGCCCGGCGTCACCAGCCCGATCATCGGGCCGCGCACGATGGAACAGCTCGAGGACAACCTGAAGTCGGTGGAGGTGACCATCGCGGACGACGACCGCAAGGCGATCGACCGCATCATCCGTCCCGGCACGCACGTCAGCCCCTACTACGAGGCCGACTGGGGCGTCAGCCAGTACCGCTGGTAGAGGGCACAGGGAGCAGGCCCATGCGCATCCTCGCAACCACCGTTTTCGTCGTGCTTTCCGCGCTGGCGATGATTTCGGCGGCGGGCTGCTCAGAGGGTGACGACCGCCACCAGCGGCTCACGGTCCTCGATTTGGAGACCGGGAAGTCGCGCACGGTATCGTCTCCCGACCGCACAGTACATGCGGCTGCGTGGTTGCCCGGTTCCTCGGCGCTGATTGTGCTGGAGGGCGAGACCCTTGCAGTCCACGAAGCCGCCTCGGGCATTGCCCGCTGGGATGTGTCCGGGACCATCCAGTCGCGGCGGCCGCTCGCAGCCGCCGCCTCGCCCGACGGGCGGGAGGTTGCCGTGCTGCGCGACTCCCTCTCGGCCGGCGAGCGGAGAGCCGAGCTCGAATTCATCGACGCCACCACCGGCAAGGTGCTCCGAACGACCCGCCAGTGGGTGACTCCGCTCAGCTCTGGTTTCACGCCCGACGCCGGGTCCGTTGCCTGGACCGCATCCGGGCGCGTGGCTGTGGTCTCGCACAATGGAGGCGGTTTGAACGACGTGCGCTGGTTCGAAGCGGCGACCGGACGGGCGCTCAGTGTCGAGCCGACGGAAGGCAGCGAGGTGTTTGCTCTCGCTGCCCGCGTGGACGACCGCGTGGTCGTGTTCGCGGTAAACCATCCCGCCGGGCCACCGGTCGTGACGCTCTACGAGGGCACCGCGGCACGAAAGCTCGACATCCCGGCGGGTGGCAACTTCGGGGTGGATTTCGCGCCCGAAGGGAACCGGCTGGCGGTGGCGGCAAACGGCAAGGTGTACCTCTACGAACTCACAACCGGCACGCTGACCGAGATCGCCGCGGCCGACACGCAGGGAATCTCGTGGGGCGCGAACGGGCGCATCGCTCTTGCCTGGGGAGCCGATGTGTACTCCATCGCCGAGGACGGAAGCAGCAGGCGGACGGAGGCGAGCGTCGCGGGCGGCAGGACCGTGCGCGACCCGCGGTGGTCGCCCGATGGCAAGCAGCTGGCTTTCGTGGTTGAACCGCCTTACCGCGATTAACGTTTGACACCGGTTCATCACGGGCGATAGCTTCCGGGCACTTCTGGTTCGGTTGCGGGCGAACACGCCCGGGAGGATTTCCATGAGAGAAATGACCGGCGGCGAAGCCGTCTACGAATCCCTGCGCGCCCTCGGCGTTGAGTACGTCTTCGGCATCGTCTCCGTCCACAACATCCCTATCTACGACGCCATCCACCGGGGTGGCGGCATCACGCCCATCGCCGTCCGCCACGAACAGGGCGCCCTGCACGCGGCGGATGGCTATGCCCGCGCGACCGGGAAGCTCGGAGTTGCCATAACAAGCACCGGGCCCGGCGTCACCAACGCCATGACCGGCCTCTTCGAAGCAGGCTTCGCCTCCAGCCGCGTCATGATGGTCACCGGCCAGGTCGACTCCGTGTACTACGGCAAGGGCAAGGGCTTCCTCCACGAAGCCGAAAACCAGCTGCCCATGCTCCGCACACTCACCGGCCGCACCGAATCCGTGCAGCGCCCCGAGGAGATCGGCGAGGCGATGTTCCGCGTTGCCTCGGACATCTGCACGGGCAGGCCACGCCCCGGCGCCATCGAAATCCCGGTCGACTTCCAGTACGCCAGGGCCGAAATCGATATCCCGCACGTCGAGAACTGGCCCCGCCTGCAACCCCCGCGCGATGCACTGAGCCGCGCCGCCGAGCTCATCCGGGGGGCATCGAAGGTCGTCGTCTGGGCCGGTGGTGGCGTCCTCACGGCCGAAGCCGAGCGCGAGGTGCTGCAGCTCGCGGAGCGCCTGAACGCCCCCGTGTTCACCTCGACAAACGGCCGCGGCGCCATCCCCGAGGACCACCCGCTTTGCATGGGCCCGCTCACCAACATGCCCGCGTTCGGTGAAGTGTTTGCCAGTGCCGACGTGATTGTCGCGGTTGGCACCCGCTTCCAGGGCGGCGCGACCCGCAACTGGACCATGCCCCTCCCGGCGAAGCTCGTCCACATCGACGCCGACCCGGGAGTCCTCAACCGCAACTACCGGGCCGACCTGCCAATCGTTGCCGATGCCCGGCTGGCGGTCTCCGCGATCCTCCGGGACCTCGATGGCAAGCGGGAGGTCAAGCCCGAGGACGCGGCGCGGGCACAGGTCGAAAATGCCGTGTTTCTGAGCCGCGCCCAGGAGCTTCGCGATGCCGCCCGCGCCCAGATCCGCAAGGAGATCGGCCCCGACTACGAGGCCATCATGGACGCCATGCGCGAATACCTCCCGCGCGACGGGTTCGTCGTGCGCGATGCGACCGTCCCCGCCTACCTCTGGGGAAACCGCCTGATGCCCATCCTCGCCCCGCGCACCTCGCTCAACCCCACGTCCGCGGCCATCGGCCCGGCCCTGCCGCTCGCCATCGGCGCGGCCATTGGCACAGGCCGCAAGGCTGCCGTTATCCAGGGCGACGGCGGCTTCATGCTCAACATCGCCGAGCTTTCCACCGCCGCCCAGTACGGCGCCCCCGTCGTCGTATGCGTGTTCAACGATGGCGGCTACGGCGTGCTGCGCTCGATCGAAGGCCGCACGTTCGAAGGCCGCCAGTTCGGCGTGGACCTCCACACCCCCGACTTCGTCCAGGTGGCCAGAGGCATGGGCGTCGATGCCGAACGGGTCGATAGTGCGGCCACCTTCCGCGACGCCTTCGCGCGCGGTATCGCCCACGCGGGACCGTACCTCATCGATATCGATGTCACGAAGCTCACGCCGATGGCCGGCCTCGGCACGCCGCCACCGAAGAAGGACGCCTGACCAGCCTCCCAAAAGCAAGAGCCCCGGAGTCGACCGGGGCTCTCGTTTGAGGACAGCTCAGTCGCTACCGTGAGCCGGACCGCTGCTTCGTTTCCATCTCGCGCAGCACCTGGCGCATCTTCGTCCAGCGCGCCGCCCGCAGCCGGGCCGTTTCGTCCAGCGTCGCCGGGTCGACCTCGGCGATCATCGCTCCGTAGGCCGGGAACGATGGGATCTCGTCGTCGGTCAGCTCCTTCATCCACTGCTTGCGCTGGAATGCCTTCTCAACATACGGGGCGAGTTCGTCAGCTTTTCGCCGCATCCGCTCCTCCTCGTGCTCCTTGAATTCCGGCATCACGTCCGAAGCGAACAGCTCGAGCGACTCGCAGATATGCTCGTGCTTGTTGTTCCCGCCTTGTTGGATGAAGACCGTCTGGTCCACGCCCGCATTGGCGAACTTCGACAGGTGCGCCCGGAGCTGATCGGGCGTGCCGATGCCGTCGCCACCTCCGCCCAGGAAGTCCAACTGTTCGGCGCCCATCGCGCCCTTCACTGCTTCGTACTGCGCCCAGATGTCCGTGCGCCCCGGCTTGTGTGTCCCGAAGACATAATGGTGCCCCAGCCCGAACTGGAAGAACTTGAACCCGTCGAACCCTCGCCGGAATGCCTCTTCGGCATCCGGGTGACACGAAAAGCTGGTGACCATCGCGATGTTCGGGTTCACCGCGTGACCGATCGGCACGCACTCGTTCTTGAACGTCTCGTAGTAGTCGTCCACCCACTTCTTGGCCTCGGCCGGGTCGACGAATGCGAACGTGAGCGCCCCGATCCCGAGCTGCGCGGCCAGGTGGATCGTGTCGCGGTTCGAGCAGGCGACCCACAGCGGCGGGTGCGGCTTCTGGACTGGCTTGGGCACCACGTTCCGCACCGGCATCGAAAAGTACTTGCCCTGGTACCCCGGATACGGGTCCATGGCGAGCATGTTGCACACCTGCTCGGTCGTTTCCCGCCACATCGCCCGCCGTTCGGCCGGGTTGATGTTGAACCCCTCGAGCTCCGCCCGCGAGGCCGATTCGCCCGTGCCGAACTCCACCCGGCCGTTCGAGACCAGGTCGAGCGTCGCGATCTCCTCCGCGATCCGGGCCGGCGAGTTGTAGCCTGGCGGCATCAGCTTGATGCCGTGGCCAAGCCGGATGTTCTTCGTCCGCTGGCTCGCGGCCGCCAGGAACACCTCCGGGCACGACGAATGCGAGTACTCCTCCAGGAAGTGATGCTCGACCTCCCAGGCGAAGTCGATGCCCAGCTTGTCCGCGAGCTCCACCTGGCCCAGCGCATCCTGGAACAGCTTGAGCTCGATGCCGTCGTCCCAGGGCCGTGGGAGCTGATGCTCATAGAAGATCCCGAACTTCACTCGTTTCCTCCTGCCATGGCGCGGGAGTCTACCAGACAGTTAGCATCTCGCGAAGCATTTTTCCTCGGATATTTCCATGACTTCCGGCCTTTGATTGCGCTCGCGCCGCTCAGCGGACAGAATCGGCCAACCTGCATCCGCCCGGAGCCGCCGAATGTCCAAGCCCTCCCGCGCCCAGCGGCTCGATGAGGCTGCAACCGCACTCTTTGCCGCCAGCGCCCTCCTCGACCAGGTCCGCCTCATGATCTGGGACCGCGAGAACCTGACCGTCACCCAGCTCAGGCTCCTCGGGCACCTGCTCCAGCAGGAGGGGTTGAGCAACGCCGAACTCGCCGAGCGGCTGTATGTCACGCGGCCATCGGTTTCCGCACTGTTGGAGCGGCTCGAACGCGGCGGCTTCATCCGCCGCGAAGTCTCGTCCAGCGACCGCCGTGGCATCAACATCTGGCTCGAACCACGTGGCCGCGCTGCCATCGAAAGCCTCCGCCAGGAGCTGCGCGAGTACACAGCCGGACTGATGGAAGATATGTCCGACGCCGAAATCGACGCCTTCATCAGCGTCGTCGACCGGTTCGTGACAGCTGGCCGGGCGCGCCGAGCCCGCGACCTTGCAGTCGACCCTTCTAATGTGATCTAGCCAGTTATGGACGGCCCCGAACCGCTCCGCTTCACGGATATCCTGACGACGGCGTCGGCGGTCGCCAACTACATGGGCCAGGCCGATGTCTCGGCCAACCACGTCCTCCACGCCATCGCCATCCTCCGCGGCGAAGAGTCGATGGAGAGCCTCGGGCGCCCCGTCTCGCCGCTCGTGCCCCGCCCTCCGGGCGGAGGTGGGTCCGACCCGCTCGTCCGCGAAGTTGCCCGGCGCTGGTTCGACCGGCTCGGGGGCGAGGTTTCGGCCGAACTGGACGAAGCGCAGCTCGCCGAGCTGCAACGAGACCTCGCAGCCATTGCCGGCGAATGATGGTCAGCCCTCCGCTGTCACCAGCCGCCGCACTACCTCGTACAGCACTTGCAGCCCAAGCCGGATGTTCTCCACGCTGATCCGCTCGTTGTGCCCATGGACGCCTGCCAGCTCCTCTGGCTGCAGCAGGCACGGGACGAACCCGTACGCCGGCACGCCGCGCAGCCGGTAGACGCGCGAGTCCGTGAACCCGCTGGTCATCTCTGGAGCGACATGCGCCCCCTCCACCAGTTCCGCCACGACTTCGCCGACGACGCGGACGAAACGTGTATCCATGGTGCTGCCCGCGCCGGTGAACCGGTTGAGGACCTCCACCTCTACGCGCTCGTCCGCAAGGACCGCCCGCAGCTCATTCAGAAAGCCGTCAACGCCGGCATCGGGCAGCAGGCGGCAATCCAACGTGGCCGTCGCCTCAGCCGGGATGACGTTGACCTTGATCCCTGTCGTGATCGTCGTGACCGTTACGGTATTGCTCAGCCGGGCGCGCAGCGAGGGGCTCCGGCCGGCCTCGGCGAGAGCTTCTTCGTCCGTCGCCGCCTTCGTCATCCCCGCCGCCAGCATCGCCTGGATGTGCGCGCGCATCACCGGCACGATCCGCAGCTCGCGCTGCCACCGCGTGACGCGCTCCAGCGCCCGTACCAGGTGTTCAGCGCAGTTGTCGCCATGGGGGACGGACCCATGCCCGGGGCGCCCCCGGACGATGAGCTTCACCCACAGCGGCACCTTCTCCGTCGGCGCGACCTGGAACACCTGTGGGCCGCGGGACGAGGTGAGCCCGTAGGCCCCCTCGTTGATAACCAGGTCCGTGTCCATCCATGCTGGCCGATGCTGTTCGATCCAGCTCACCCCGAACCGGCTGCCGGCTTCCTCATCGGCCGCCGCCAGGAATGTGACCGATTCACGGAGCTCGACGCCGTGGCGCTTGAGCAAAAGGAACGTCATCAGCTCCAGGATGCCCATGCCCTTCATATCCAGCGCGCCCCGCCCCCAGATCATCCCGTCGCTCAACTCGCCGCCGAACGGGTCCACGCTCCAGTACTCGCGCTCGACAGGCACGACGTCGGTGTGGTTGAGGAGGCAGACGCCGCCTGATGGCGGGCCAAGCCGCGCGAACAGGTTCGAGCGTCCGGGGGCGGAATCCGCGATGTCACAGGGGATGCCTTCCGCACGCAGGATCCCCGCGAGGAACTCCACTGCCAGGGCCTCGTTGCCCGGCGGGTTGGATGTGTCGATCCGCAGGTACTCGCGCAGCAGGCCAACGGCCTCCGCGGTTGCGGCATCCCAGTCGATTCGGCTCACGGCTCACCCCGGTCGGAAGTAGTGGGAGTCTACCGGTGCCGGCCCGTCGGCGCTGGAACACCCCGATTGCCGGTACGCCTCCGCCCGACGATAGTCGCCAACGTGGAAGCAGCAGTATCCATCGCGGCGGCGGCCGCAGGGGGCCTGGCTGGCGTCTCCGTGCCGCTCTGGCAGCACCGCCTGTATCGCTCCGAAGAGCACCGTGCCAACCCCGCCAAAGGCCCCAGGCTCCGGTTCCTCCAGGTCTTCTGCGCCATCGCCGCGGCGGCAGCCTGGGGACTGGCCTTCCGCCCCGGCTACTACGACGCCGGCCCCGCCGCCCTGACGGCCGTGTTCTCGCTGGTGCTCATCACCCTGAGCAGCACCGACTTCGACCGCCGCATCATCCCCAACCGCCTCAGCTATCCCGCCATTGCTGCGGCGGCCGCGGTCTCCTGGGCCTGGCCCGACCGCGGCGTTGCCGACATCGCCCTCGGGGCCAGCTTCGGGCTCGGAGTGGCCGCGGCCATGCTCGCCCTCGGCGTCGTCGTTGGTGGCATGCTCGGTGTCAAAGACATCGCCTTCGGCATGGGCGATGCGAAGCTCATCGTCCTGATCGGCCTGCTCACCGGTTGGCCCGGTGTGATGACCGCGTTGTTCTATGGCGTGCTGCTGGCGGGCGGAGCGGCCTTCGTGTTCCTTCTCCGCCGGGGCTGGCGGACCGTGTTCAGCTACGGCCCCTACCTGGCGGCCGGCGGAGTCATTGTCATGCTCTGGCTCGACAACTTCGACTGACACGAAAAGGGGAGTCCCACCGGGACCCCCTTTCCATTCCTGTGGCCGGGCCTAGAAGGCGTCTTTCAGCTGGAGCACCGCGGGCCCGCCGATCACGATCATGATCGCCGGGAAGATGAAGAACACCAGCGGGAAGACCATCTTGATCGGCGCCTTGAACGCTTGCTCCTCCGCCTTCTGGCGCCGCTTCGTGCGGATCACCCCGGTCTGGACCCTGATGACCCCGCCGATGGAGATGCCCATCGCCTCCGCCTGCACGACCGCGTTGATGAGCTGCCGAAGCTCGTCCACCCCGGTCCTGTCGGCCATATCGAGGAACGCATCCCGGCGCGAGCGGCCCATCTGGATCTCCCGCATCGTCCGCGTCAGTTCCTCCGCGAAGGGCCCGGTCACCTTCTCAATCACGCGCGTGAACGCCGCGTCGATGCCGAGGCCGGCTTCGACTGACGCAGTGATCAGGTCGAAAGCGTCCGGCAGCGACCGCCAGATCTCCTTTTGCCGCCGCTTGATGCGGCCAAGGACGATGATCCGGGGCGCGTAAATGCCGAGCGCCGTCATCACCCCGAACGTGCCGAAGATCATCTTGACGTCGCCGCCGCCCGCGGCCACATACAGCGTCGCCAGCGTGGGCAGCACTCCCGCGGCAATCCCAACCATCACCAGGAATTGCCCCGGCTTGACCTTCATGCCCGCCTGGGTGAGGCCCCGTTCGAGCCGCTCCTCCATGGTCGAGGGCAGGATACCGTTGGCCCTGCGCGAAATGCCCCGGATGAGCGGCTGGATGACGCGCTGGCTGAAGGCCGCATCGGGGTCCGGCAGCGCCTCGCGGTTCGGTCGGCTATACCGCAATCCGCCGAGCCGCATGTCCATCGCCCCATTGCCGGCCGTCTTGTGCATCAGGCCATAGGCCATGAGTGTCACGGTCACGAAAGTGCTGAAGGCAACCAGGAATTCCATGACGCTAGACCTCGATATTCACAATCTTCTGGATGACCGCGAAGCCAAGGACTTCAGACACCGCCGCGCCACCCAGCATCATTCGGCCCAGCGGGTCGGTGAAGAGCTTTCCGGTGAACTCCGGGCTGATCATCATGAAGATGATCAGGAGTCCGATCGGGATGCCGCCGATGACGTATCCGGTAAGGCGCTGCTGCGAGGTCAGCGTCCGGATCTCGCCCCGGATGCGCTCCCGCTCGCGCATCGTGTGGGCGACGTTGTCGAGGATTTCAGCCAGGTTGCCGCCGACTGAACGCTGGATGAGCATCGCGGTGATCACAATGTCGAAGTCCGGGCTCCCGACCCGTTCGTTCAGCGCCGTCAACGCCTGATCGACGCTTGCGCCCATCGCCGTATCGCGGAGCGTGCGCCGGACCTCGACCGATAGCGGGGCCGAGATCTGTTCTGAGGCGGCTTCCATCGCCTGGAGGAGTCCGAAGCCGGCCCGTAGTCCGCTCGACAGCATCTGGATGAGCTCCACCAATTGCGCCTCCATCTTGTGGAGCCGCGAGGTGATCCGGCGCTTGAGCCAGAAGCCGGTGGCCAGGAAGCCGAAGGGCAGGCCAACCAGCGCCAGCGCCGGGATGGGCGAGACCAGCATGAAGACAGCGGCCATGGCCACCGAGACCACGACTCGAAGGACGAAGTACTCCTTCGCATTGATCGTGAGGCCCGCCCGCTCCAGGTCGCGCGTCCAGTTCGCCGCCAGGTTCCCCGAGATCACGGTGATACCCGCGAAGTTCACCGATCCGCGCCGCCGGAGACTCACGCGCGTCTCCTGCGGGACTGAGGGGTCGGCATCGCGCAGCCTCGATAGCCGCGCCGTGGCCATCGCGGACGACCCACCGAACGCGGTCACCCAGAGGATGAACGTGGTTGCGAATGCACCCGCACTCAGGGCTGCAAGGATCATCATCATGCGCCTACCACCCTTCCGCGGTGCCGAACAGGTTGTTCGGAAGTTCGATGCCCGCCATGGCGAACTTGTGCACGAAGCCCGGCCTGATGCCCGTCGGCTTCATCGAACCGTGGACCTTTCCGTCCTCATCCACCCGGTCCAGCTTGAACAGGAAGATGTCCTGGAGCGTGATGGTGTCGCCCTCCATCCCGCTCACCTCCGTCACATGCGTCACTTTGCGCGACCCGTCCTGGAGCCGGCTGATCTGGATGAACAGGTGAATGGCCGAAGCCACCTGCTCACGGATGGCGCGCGACGGCAGTTCCATGCCCGCCATCAGCACCATGTTCTCCATGCGGGCCAGTGCCTCGCGCGGGTTGTTCGCGTGGATCGTCGAAATCGAACCGTCGTGGCCGGTGTTCATCGCCTGGAGCATGTCGAAGGCTT
>JAHDWR010000017.1:16227-28634 GCA_023382755.1 Dehalococcoidia bacterium | reverse complement strand
CGTACTTCATCGGCTACCAGGACGGCACACCGGCGGGGATGCAGACGTTCCTGCGCCCGGGATTCACGCCTCCGGTGGTCGCACGGGACGGCAACGTGTACCTGTTCGAAGGCGTGGTCTCCGACGATGCGCGGGGCGGGGGCGTTGGCACCGCGCTGTTGCGGCACTCGATGGACTGGGCGCGAAATGCGGGATACGAAACCTGCACGCTCCATTTCGCCTCGGGAAACCCGTCGGGCGCGCCGTTCTGGCTCGGGCACGGGTTCGTCCCGGTCGAGCACACGATGGAGCGACGGGTGGACGAACGGGTAGCCTGGGCACGCTAGCCGCGGCCGCTTTTCGACCCGCAGCCCGAGACGCTCGATACTGGACTGGTGCTCCTGATCATCGATGGCAACAACGTGGCCTGGGCGGGCTTCCACGCGCTCCGGCGGCCGATGGGCGCCGACACGCCCGAAAAGAAAGAGCGAGCGGCGCTCCTGGGCCTGACCCAGAGCGTGATCGGGCTGGCGGTGCGGGCGGGCGAGCCGCCGGACGACGGCAGGGGGCGGCGGGCCGGGCAGGCATCGATGTTCGATGAGGCACCGCGGCGGTTGACGCGGCTGGTGGTCGCGTTCGACCAGGGACGGCCCCTGCGCCGGCGCGGCATCTACCCGGCGTACCAGACGGGCCGGGAGGGCGACCCGTCGTTCATGGAAAACGAGCAGTACGTCCTCGCGGCCATCGCGCAGTTCATCGAGTTGAGCGCGGACCTGCCGCTGACGGTCTTGCGCGGGGAGAACACTGAGGCAGACGACCTGATTTCGGCCGCGGCGCACCAGGCGCCGGAAGGCGACGTACGGATCGCCTCAACCGACAAAGACTTCCTGCAGCTGGTCGACGAGCGCGTGTCGATCTACGCGACCGTGAAGCGGCTGGTCATCCATACCGGGAACTTCGTGGCTGCTGCGTGCCCGCGGGATTCGGCCGATGCGCCGGTAGTGTTCCCGCGGGAGCGCTACCTGGACTACCGGGCGGCGAGCGGCGATGCGAGCGACAACCTTCCGGGGATCCCCGGTGTGGGCACGCTCTCCGCGGCGCGGCTGCTTGCTATTGCGCCGCTGGACGCCTACTTGGAGGACCCGTCGCGCGCCTCCGAGGCGCTGGGGCGGCGCAACGCCCGGATCGAAGCGGCGATCGCCTCGGGCGAAGCGCGGGAGACGGTGAGGCGGAACCGCCAGCTGATGGACCTGCGGCTGGCGGCGCGGAACTATCCGGACCTGGAGCCGTACACCACGCAGGGCCGGTGGAATGAGCTGGACTTCCGGGCGCGAGTGAAAGCGGAGCGCATTTCGGGGCTGGACATGGAGACATCGGTGGCGGCGCTGACGGCGATCGCGGAGGCAGGGTAAGGGCGGTTCGCGGTACACTCGCATGGTCGCGGGCGATTAGCTCAGTTGGTTAGAGCGTCTCGCTTACACCGAGAAGGCCGGGGGTTCGAGCCCCTCATCGCCCACCAGGAACTCCGCAGGCCCGCCCCGCCGCCAGCATCGAGCCAAGAGCTGCCGGTAAAGATCCCACAAGCCCTGGAACGAAGTGCCGCTTTGTAGAGTTGGGTGAAGTGATGAAGCACATTCTTTTCGCCGGGGTCGCGCTGGTGGTGGTATGTGGAGCCTGTTCCAACGGCGAGTCGGGCGGGGCCACGCCGACGGTCATCCGAAATGGCGAAGGGCCTGCAGAGGGTCTCCCGACACGCTCAGCAACCACGGCCGCCGCGCCATCGCCCGAGGCACTTGCCTTTCCGAATGCGAAGACTCTCGTGGCGGGCTCCCCGGTCGCCTTCCCGGACGAGGTCGTGGTCTACGCGTTCGACGGCGTGTGGGAGGGACCCAGCACAGCCCTTCGCCGCTATTACACCGATCCCCTGGGTGCGCTAATCGTCGACGACCTCATCCTGTCGACGTTCGACGACGGCGGGCGGGCATTCGTCGGCATGGCCGTGGGTGCCGGCGGTGAGATGGCGGCCAGCCTGTGCCACGGTTATTGCTATGGCGAGCCTCAGCCCGTCACGGTCGTCCGGTCCGATGATGGCGGCGTGACGTGGCGCGACGTTGTTACCGTCGAGCGGGGGTGGTGGGACACCATCGAGGCGATCAACGGAGATGAAATCTACCTGCGCGGCCTGGAGCCTTCGAACATGTTCGGGCTGTGGCGCCTTGCCGGCGACGCAGCACAGGAGATTCAATTTCCGGCGGAGGTGAACCCGAACGCAGCGGTCTACAGTGGACAGAGGGACGGCGCGTTAGTCATCGCAGGCATCGCGGAGGACCGGCGCACACTGTGGAATTTGGTGACGGGCGAAGTGCTCGTTTCGATTCCGCTGCCGGACTCCGTCAGGTCAACGTCTCTCACGGGCTTCATTTCCACGCCCAACGGTCTGCGCTTCCAGGTTGGCTGGTCGGAGGCTGCGGGTGACCACTACGTTGGTTTGCTCGACCTCTCGACCGGTGGGTTTGACGCGATCTACCGCATGCAGACGGACGACGGCCTTGAGTTCACGTACATCGCCGGATGGCTTTCGGCCACTGTTGCCATTGGGAGGGCGTCATTCAGGGCGGCTGACTACCTCGACGGGTCAGCCGACCAGACCTTTCGCGGAATACCGGCCTTGATCGACTTCGGGACCGGCGTCGTGTCGCCGATCGCGGACTTCGTACCCAAGCTCGCCGGTAAGTCTGGGGGACCGGTGCCCCGCCACATCGCCGTGGGCGCCTTCGCGCGCGTGAGCACGCCCGAGGACTGCCTGAACGTTCGAGCGACTCCGTCGACGACGGGCGAGATCCTCGCCTGCTACGCCGATGGCGTCCTGCTGCCACTGCGCGACGATGCCGCAGTTGCCGCAGCCCGATACCTCGTACGTTCGACACCGTCGGCGAACCGTTGATTCAGTCCATGAAGACGGTGACGTAGAGCCACATGCGGCCGTCCCTGACGGCGGCGACGCCGACGCGGGAGAAGCGCTCTTCGAGGATGTTGGCTCGGTGGCCGGGGCTGGCCATCAGGCCATCGACGGCGGCCGCCACGGTGCGCGGCTCGGGGTAGTTGTTGCGGGCGAGGTTCTCGCCCGCGAGTCCGTAGGTCACGCCGCGGGCGGCCAGCTCGGAGAAGGCGCTTTGGCCGTCGGGCGCGTAGTGGTCGAAGTAACCATTCACGACCAGGTTGCGAGCGCGCGCGTAGGCGACGTCCTCGAGGGCCTGGTCCCGTTCGAGGGCGGGCAGCCCTTCGGCGATGCGGGCCGCGTTCATGGCATCGAGCAAGCCGGCGGCCTTGTCGGCGACCACGACGATGTCCACAGGCTGTTCGACGCTCGATGGAAGCGTTTGGACGGTGGCGGAAGGCTCGGGAGCGGCGGCGGGCGGGGCAGGAGCCGCCGGGGTTTCGAGCGCGGATGCCGGGGTGTCCATGGGCGTTGCGGGCGGTGGCGTCGCTTCAGCCGTGGGTTCCGGGACGGCCAGGGTGGGGGCGGCGGTGGGTGACGCTTCGGTGACAACCGTTGGAGCGGCGTTGGAAAGCCCGGCGGATTCGGCGAGGAGTGCCGAAATACGTGGTGCGGGCTGTTCGACTTCAACCGCTTCGGCGCTCATGCGCGTTGCCGCCAGTCCGGCGGCCGAGCAGATGGCTCCGACGGCGAGGAAGAGGGCGAAGGGCCGCGGGTGTCGCATACCACATAGGTCGGCTGGCAAGGGCCACCGAAACATTGGGGCGCGCACCGATGGGGAGGCACTTCGCGATGCAGGCAGCCAATGGCGTCAACGTCCCCGGGCTCCCGCCGCTGGTCGGCACGCAGGTTGCGATCGTGTCGCAAGGGCTCGAGCGGGCCCACGACCGGGCGCGCGGCCTTGAGGAATCGGGATACCGCGCCGCGGCATGGAGCGACCCGGCAACGGCAATCGAGTATGCCGAGGAGTCGCGCCCTGACGCCATCGTGGTGGACATCGGGCGAGAGCTCGGTTTCCCGGGGGACGTCGTCGCGCGTCTCCGGCAGGTCACGACCGTGCCGATCATCGTCGTCGGTTGCGCGGGGACGTCGGCGGAGATGCTCCGGTGCTTCGAAGCGGGGGCGGATGACTATTGCCGGCCACGGTGCCCGACCGAGGAAATCGACATTCGCCTGCGGGCGATCTTCCGGCGGATGGAGATGGATTCTCCGATGGCCCGGATAAACCACGCGCCCGGGAGCATCCGGGTGGGCGACATCGAAGTGGACCTGGCATCCCAGACAGTCCGGAAGCACGGTAACGACGTGCCGCTTTCGCCGACGGAGTTCCGGCTCCTGGCGACGCTGGCGGAGCACCCGGGCGAGGTCATCCCCTCGCGGGCGCTCATCGCGCGGGTGTGGGGCAACCAGTACGCGGGCGAGACACACTACCTGCGGCTGTACGTGCGCTATCTCCGGCAGAAGCTGGAAGATGAGCCGAGCAACCCGCGGTACATCCTGAACCGCTGGGGCTCGGGGTACTCACTCGAAGAACCGAAGCAATCGGCGGCGCGAGCCGGGTAGACGGACCGGGCAGCGGCCGCCAGAATCGGCACCTCACCTTCCGCGAGGAGCCGAAATGTCGACACCCCACGCAATCCTTCGCAGTTCGATGCGCTCGATGCACGCGCTGCTCGACAAAGCCGTCGAGGGGATGACGGCCGAGCAGTTCAACTTCCGGTCGCGGGAGGGGGGCTTGAGCGCGTTCTTCAGCCTGTGGCACTACGTGCGGACCGAGGACAACATCATCAACTGGGTCGCGCAGCAGAAGCCGACGGTCTGGCTGGAGGGCGGCTACGACCAGGCGTTCGCGCTGCCCCGCAACAGCCAGGGCACGGGGATGACCACCGAGGAAGCGAACGCGGTGCAGCTGCACGACGTGGCGAAGTGGCAGGAGTACCAGCAGAAGGTGTGGGCGGCGACCGATGCGTATTTGGCGGCAATGTCGCCGGAAGAATTCGACCAGCGGCAGGTGACCATCAAGCCGCTGGGGCCGATGTCGCTCTGGGACGGGATCTACGGCGTCTGCTTGAGCCACGGGTACCGGCACGTGGGCGAGATTGAGTACGTGCGCGGCGTGCAGGGCCTTGGCGGGCTGACGATCTAGTCCGGTGGCTCTTCGCGGCCAACGACGACGTAGTCATCGACGCGGCGGAAGCCCATGCGCTCGTAGACGGGGAACCCGAGTTCGGTAGCCTGGAGGCAGGCAGCAGTGGCGCCGGCAGCCCGGCCGGCATCGATGGCCGCAGCGGTGAGCGCCGCACCGTAGCCCCGGCCCCGGGACGATGGGGGAACGTACACGTTGTGGACGCCGACAAGCCCGGCGTGGACGACACCCATGGAGCGGGCAACCGGTTGGCCGTCCTGGAGTCCGAGGTGCATCGAAACACCGGACATCACGGCGGCCATGGATACCATGGCGAGCTGGAAGTCCTGGTCGCCGTATTCCTCGAGGTCGGCGCGGCAGTAGAGGTCGAAGTCTTCGGGGGTGCGTGCTTCGCGGATTTCCAGTTCCCGCGCATGGCTGAACGAAACGGGCAGCGGGTGCAGGACCATCACTGGCTCGCGCCACCAGAACTGGAATCCTTCGAGCATGGATGCCGCGAGCAGGGGGCCATCGGCTTTTCCGCGCAGGTCGAGGCGCGGGTTGAGCCCGCGGGCCGTGTACCAGTCCATCGCATCGCGGAGGGCGTCGCGGGGTTTGGTGACCTTGTCGACGACGACGGCGACGTTGAACTTCGAGACGCCGATCCCGGCGTTGATGCAGAGGAGGGGTCCGACCTGCTCGGCCTCGCCTTCGGGGCCAAGCCGGGCGATGCGGCGGAGGGCGTGGACGTAGTTCTGGTGCAGCTGTTCCGGGGTGGGGGCGGTCATGGCGTTCATGGTAGCGCGCCGCCACCGGGGGCCGCTTTCGGCCATAATGGTGGCTCATCCCCGGAGGTACGCAGTGGAACAGCCCAGGCAGGAATCGATCGACAAGATGTGGAACTACGCGGAGAAGTTCGCAGAGAAGTCGGGCACCCACCTGCACCCGGACCGTTTCATCACCGAAGGCGTCGTCCTCGGGCTGGCATCGAACATCGACAACTACGGGCGGCCGCTCTGCCCCTGCAACTTCTATCCGGCGAAGGACGAGAACGGGAACTGGCCCGAGGGGCTGTACCTCCCGCGGGAGGAGGAAGTGAAGCGGCGCGACTGGATCTGCGCTTGCGACGAGATGCAGATGTTCAAGTACTGCCACTGCCTGCTGTTCGTGACGGAGGAGGGGCTGCCGATCACGGAGTACCTGCCGGAGGACCACGAGGGGCGGGACATCTACGGGCTCGTGAAGGACCCCACTCCCGGGCAGGGCCGGGCACTGTGGAAGGCGCTGGAGAGGCAGAAGGAAAAAGCCGCCGAATAGGCGCCGGCAGGGTGCGAAGAGACGTTCCGGCTGCCGCGTGATCGACATGCGGGCGGGGCGCCGCCGACAATGCGGCACATGCCCGACCCACGCTTGCTCTCCACCGAAACGGCCTATGCCGGCCGGCTCTTCAACGTCTCGCTCGACCGCATCGAAATGGACGGTGGCGTGATCGCCTTTCGCGAGACCATCCGCCATCCGGGTGCGGTGTGCATGGTCCCGGTGACGGCCGATGGGAACCTGCTTTTCGTTACGCAATACCGGCACGCGGCGGGGCGGCGGCTGCTCGAACTACCGGCGGGCACGCTCGAGCCCGGCGAGGAGCCGCTGGCTGCGGTCTCGCGCGAGCTGCAGGAGGAGGTCGGGCAGCGGCCCGGCCGGGTCGAGGGGCTCGGGGGCTTTTACGTTGCGCGCCGGGGTACACGACCGAGTACATCCACCTGTACATCTGCAGCGAACTCCAGGCTTCGGTCCTGGAGGGCGACGAAGATGAGGACATCGAAGTGGAAACGCGGACACCGGCGGAGGCGCTGAGGGCTATCGAGGCGGGGGAAATTTGCGATGCGAAGTCGGTGATCGGCGTGCTGCGCTGGGCGCGCACGGTTGATTCATCAAATCGGTAGGTGTGACAAGGTTCTATAGCTCGGATGCATGGTGCCGCATTGCTGGCCCATGGGAGCGGTCGTAGGATTCCGCGTGGGACAGCGGTAAGGCGATGCCGTCCGCCTGTCACGGGATCGGGCCCGCAGCTCCGTTCGCCGGTAGAGACCGCAGGCGAACGTCTCCGTCCGTTCTGCGATCGTCCAAGGAGGGTGGGCATGCTCACAGGTTCGGCAGCGCGCGGCCCAAAGCCGCTGCGACAGCGGCGTGTGCGGCCGCGATTCTGGCTTCTCGACTTCTACGGTTCGGCGATAGGGAAGAAGGCGGTGATGGCCGTCACGGGCATCTTGCTCCTCGGCTTCATCCTGGCCCACATGCTCGGGAACCTTCACCTCTATGAAGGCTCCGAGAAGATGAACCACTACGGCGAGTACCTCCGCGAAATCGGGTCGCCGATCCTGCCGCACTCGGGAGCACTCTGGATCCTGCGCATTGGACTGATTGTCGCCTTCGTGCTCCACATCCATTCGGCGGCGACGCTCACGATCATGAATCGCCAGTCGCGACCGGTCGGCTACAAGGGCGGACGCGACTACGTTGCCGCCAACTACGCCGCCCGGACGATGCGCTGGAGCGGCATCATCGTGGGCTTCTACCTGCTGTTTCACCTGGCTGACCTCACCTGGGGGACGGGGCTGGCGGCGACGGACGAGTTCACCCGGGGCGAGCCGTACGAGAACCTTGTCGCGAGCTTCCAGCGCGAGCCGGTGGCGATTCTGTACATCGTCGCCAACCTTCTCCTTGGGCTGCACATCTATCACGGCGCGTGGAGCCTGTTCCAGTCGTTGGGCTGGGCGAACCCGCGCTTCAATCACTGGCGGCGGGGGTTCGCGATCGCATTCGCAGCCGTCATCGTCATCGGAAACGTGTCGTTCCCGGTCGCGGTCATGACCGGGCTCGTCGAGTAGGAGCCGCCAGATGACACTCGATGCAAGGATTCCCGCTGGCCCGCTGGCCGAAAAATGGAGCAACGCGAAGTTCGAAACGAAGCTGGTGGCTCCGCAGAACCGGCGCAAGTTCGACGTCATCGTGGTGGGGACGGGCCTGGCAGGCGGCGCGGCGGCGGCCACGCTGGGCGAGATGGGCTACAACGTCAAGGTGTTCTGCTACCAGGACAGCCCGCGGCGCGCCCACTCCATCGCGGCCCAGGGCGGCATCAACGCGGCCAAGAACTACAAGAACGACGGCGACAGCGTGCACCGGCTGTTTTATGACACGATCAAGGGCGGCGACTACCGTGCCCGCGAAGCGAACGTGCACCGGCTGGCGGAGATCAGCCTCCAGATCATCGACCAGTGCGTCTCGCAGGGCGTCCCGTTCGCGCGGGAGTATGGCGGACTGCTCGACAACCGGTCGTTCGGGGGCGCCCAGGTATCGCGGACGTTCTATGCCCGGGGCCAGACCGGCCAGCAGTTGCTCCTGGGCGCCTACCAGGCACTGGAGCGCCAGATCGATGCCGGCACCGTCCAAATGTATTCGCGCCACGAAATGCTGGAGCTTGTGGTGGAGAACGGGCGGGCAGTCGGCATCATCACGCGCGACCTGGTCTCTGGCGCGATCGAGCGCCATTCGGCGCACGCGGTCGTGCTGGGCACGGGCGGCTACGGCAACGTGTTCTACCTATCGACAAACGCAAAGGGGAGCAATGCGACGGCGATCTGGCGGGCGCACCGCAAGGGAGCGTACTTCGCCAACCCCTGCTACACCCAGATCCACCCCACCTGCATCCCGGTCAGCGGCGACTATCAGTCGAAGCTGACGCTGATGAGCGAATCGCTCCGGAACGACGGGCGCATCTGGGTGCCGAAGGACAAGAACGACAGCCGGGCGCCGAACCAGATCCCGGAGGCGGAGCGGGACTACTACCTGGAGCGCATCTACCCGTCGTTCGCGAACCTGGTCCCGCGCGATGTGGCATCGCGGGCGGCGAAGCGGATGGTCGACGACGGCTACGGCGTCGGGCCGCTGAAGAACGGCGTGTACCTGGATTTCAAGACCGCGATCGAGCGCCTGGGCCGCAACGTCATTAAGCAGCGCTACGGCAACCTGTTCGACATGTACGCGAACATCAGCGGCGAGGACCCGTACACGGTGCCGATGCGCATCTACCCGGCCGTCCACTACACGATGGGCGGGCTGTGGGTGGACTACAACCTGATGTCGAACCTGCCGGGGCTGTTCGTCATCGGCGAGGCGAACTTCTCCGACCATGGGGCGAACCGGCTCGGCGCATCGGCGCTGATGCAGGGGCTGGCCGACGGCTACTTCATCCTGCCGACCACGATTGCCGGAGAGCTGGCCAACCAGCTCAACACGCCTGCGCCTTCGACCGATTCGGCGGCCTTTCGAGAGGCGGAGGAAGCGGTCCGCGCGCAGACAAACAAACTCCTGAGCATCAAGGGCAGCCGGACGGTGGATTCGTTCCACAAGGAGCTCGGGAAGATCCTCTGGGAGTACGTGGGGATGGCCCGGAACGCGGAGGGTTTGAAGAAAGCCCGCGCCGAAGTCAGCGCGCTGCGCGAGGAGTTCTGGCGGGACGTAAAGGTGCTTGGCGAGGGCGAGTCGTTCAACCAGTCGCTGGAGCGCGCGGGGCGGGTGGCCGACTTCTTCGAACTGGCCGAGTTGCTGTGCCAGGACGCACTGGAACGCGAGGAATCCTGCGGGGGGCACTTCCGCGAGGAGCACCAAACGCCGGAGGGCGAAGCCCAGCGCGACGACGACAACTTCGCCTATGTGGCTGCGTGGGAATTCAACGGCCCGGGCAAGGCCGCCACGCTCCACAAGGAAGACCTGGTGTTCGAAAACGTCCACCTCGCGCAGAGGAGTTACAAATGAGCCTGAACCTCACCCTCAAGGTGTGGCGCCAGAAAGGTCCCAACACCCCCGGCGATTTCGAGGTCTACGAAGCCCGCGACATCGACGAAGACATGTCGTTCCTCGAGATGCTGGACGTGGTGAACGAGCGGCTGATGGCAGAGGACAAGGAGCCGATCGCCTTCGACCACGACTGCCGCGAGGGGATCTGCGGGTCGTGCGGCGTGGTGATAAACGGCATTCCCCACGGGACGAAGAAGCTCACGACCACGTGCCAGCTGCACATGCGCAACTTCAAGACCGGCGAAACCATCGTGGTGGAGCCATGGCGGGCCGCTTCGTTCCCGGTGATCAAGGACCTGGTGGTCGACCGGACCGCCTTCGACCGCATCATCCAGGCGGGCGGCTACATCACCGCGCCGACAGGCGCGGGGCGCGACGCCAACGAGATCCTCGTGCCGAAGCCCATCGCCGACCAGGCGTTCGACGCGGCTGCATGCATCGGTTGCGGCGCCTGCGTGGCGGCATGCCCGAATGGCGCGGGGCAGTTGTTCACGGCGGCGAAGCTGGCGCACCTCAACCTGCTCCCCCAGGGGCAGCCCGAGCGCTGGAGCAGGACCATTGCGATGGTCGACACGATGGAGGAGTACTTCGGGAGCTGCACGAACTACGCCGAGTGCGAGGCTGCCTGCCCGAAGGGGATCAGCATCGACTTCATCGCGAAGATGAACCGGGACTACCTGCGGGCGAAGTTCAAGGATCGGCGGAGCACGATGAAGGTCGACACGAGCGAGGCGGGCGGGTAGTTCGCGGGAGTCAGCAGCACAGGCAGAAAGGGCTCCCGGTGGGAGCCCTTTCTGCCTGTCGTGCCGGTCTGCCGGGTTCGGTCACCTGCGGCCGATGTAGAGGCCGCCGCTGAGGACGCTGAAGAGCAACGTGATCGCGAGCGCGATGAAGAAGACCTTGGCGACGAAGATTCCGAGCCCGCCAAAGAGCAGGATGAGGAGCACGAGGAAGAGCAGCGTTGCAGCCATGTGGGGCCTCCTTAGTGTGTATGGGGGAAGCGAGGTTCGACGACCTCGATTGAGGTGCTCTCGCCGCCACGATGGAACGGCGCGAACGTGGCCAGGAAGAGCAGGTACATCAGGATGCCGAACGACCCCACGGTCATCAGGATCCAGCCGATCGCTGCAATGTCGACCTCGGCGACGCGGTAGTTAACCGCGAAGGCCAGCACCGCGCCGACCGCGATGAGAAACAGGCTGATACCACCAGACATGGTGAGCCTCCTTTGCACCGGAGTGCCGGTGTACTCCTCTGAGGGTGGCAGAGAGGGCATTACACCGGCGCAACGGCGCTGCGGGGCGGCGGGTTGCGGGAACATTGCAGAAGTTTGTGTCGGGTGTCTGGCCACGAGTTCCATGCCAGAAAGCGATGTTTTCGATAGGCTAGGGACAGCGATTCGTCGCGGCCCTACGCTGCCGGCATGGCGGACTCAGCATCGCGTTCAGAACCGACAGGCCACGGGTGGACAGCGCGCCAGTGCGAAGTGCTGGACCTCATTGCCCGTGGCAAGACGAACCCGGAGATCGCGGCCGAACTGGGGATCAGCCTCGCCGGCGTGAAGTGGCACGTGAGCGAGGTCTTGTCCATCCTCGGCTTCGACTCGCGCGAGGAGGCCGGGGCCTACTGGCGGCGGCGAAACGCACCGTTGGCTCGCGGCCGACGGTGGATGGCCGCATTCGCCTGGGCGGGCGCTGCAAAGGCGGCTGCGGGCGCGGCCGCAGCCGTCGCCGTGGCGGGTGCCGGGCTGGCGGTCGCCGTGAGCTGGCAGAGCGGTGCGGCCGGGGGGCCCGAGGCGGAGGCGGCCCTGAAGGTGGCGAACGACCCACCCGCGGGGCCCGTCCTGGCCGGGGAAATGGTGACCATCACCGCCATCCCACTCGAGGGCGGAGGGGAGGCACGGCTCCTGGGCCTGAGGACAACCAGCGGCCTGTGCCTGGCGTTGGCGCATACGCGGTTCGCCGGGACCGAGTGGTGCCCGGAGGAGCCAGCGTTCCAGGGAGGCTGGGGGTACGGCCGCCCTTCGGTGATACACGGGGCGACGGCCAATTCGGCCGACCATGTTGAGGTCGACCTCCACGACGGTACATCGCTGTTGGTACCTCTTGCCATCGCGCCATCTGAACTGGACACCGAGGCGAAGTTCTACCTCTTCGCGGTGCCACGCGCGGAACTGGTGGGGACCGTCCGGGCGGTGGATGGCGCCGGAAACGTTCTCGACTCGTTCACGCTCTTCGATCCCCCGGGGACGCCGTCGCGCCGGGAGCCGCCACCCCCGCTCGAAGACATCGACGCGCGCTGGAGCGGCCGCGCCGAACCGGCGACGGGCAGCGTGCCGTTTCGCGGGGGGCGCCGGGGAGCGACGGTCGCCGCTGAGGGCGGCAGCTACCGGTTCCAGGTCGAGCACGACGGCGACGCACGGCCACGGATCATGCTCTGGTGCCAGACCGG
>JAHDWR010000017.1:0-16127 GCA_023382755.1 Dehalococcoidia bacterium | reverse complement strand
AGGCGGGCCTGCACATCGGCGAACGTGGGATTCTGGGCGTAGATGGCTTCGTAGTCCTGCCGGGCACGTCCGGGCTGGCCCATCTCT
This sequence comes from Dehalococcoidia bacterium, assembly GCA_023382755.1. Taxonomy (GTDB): domain Bacteria; phylum Chloroflexota; class Dehalococcoidia; order Tepidiformales; family Tepidiformaceae; genus Amarobacter. The sequence continues at coordinate 16,040 of JAHDWR010000017.1, read as the reverse complement.
TCGTAGACGCGGGCACGGTGGTAGCGGGCGGAGTGGAGGACGGGGGCGCTTCGGCTGCGCGACTTGAGGGCCTCGCGGAGGGCGACGAGCGACTCATCGAACTGGCCGAGCGCGCCGAGGGCGGCGCCGCGGTAGCTGAGCGTGAGGGCCGAGAGGTCGTCAGTGTTCGTCACGCCATCGGTTACCCGGACGGCGTCCTCCCAGCGGCCTGATGACGCGTAGAGCTCGGCGAGCGCGACGCGCGCCAGGGGCTCGGCGAGACCGGCCTCGGCGAGGCCTTCGATCAGCTCCGCAGCGTCGCCGACGCGGCCTGCGCGCTGGTAGAGCTCCGCGAGCAAGAGGGCGGCGCCGGCGCTATCGAACGGGAGCATCGTGTCGATCCCGGGGACGATCCGCACGTCGATCTGGAAGTCCAGCCGATCCATGTACTTCGCCGTGAATGCGTCGGGGAGTTCGGTCTCGCTCGCCATGACCCGCTCCAACAGCGGGACCGCCGCCGCCTCGCGGTCCAGGCGAACCAGGGCGTACGCGAGCAGGAGGTCGTCGGCGTCGTGGCTCGTGTCGCGCTGCGTTGTCTTTTCGAGATTGGCGCGGGCGTCCTCCCAGTCTCCGCAGGCAGCCGCAACCACGGCTTTCCGGAACGACTGCTCCGCGCCGGAGGCCATGAAGCCTGGTTTCGGGACGAGGTCCTCGGCCTGCGCGCGTGTGACGGGGAGGACGGTACGGGCTGGTGGGGGAGGCGCCTTTCGCGCTCGGGACGGGGCCGTGCGCGATTTTGATGCCGTCGTCTTCGACGTGGTCCGGCGCGCCGGCGGCTTCTTTGTGGTGGAGGTACGCCGCGAGGTCGTTCGGGAGCGGGATGTGCCGCCGGTCGAGTCTTTGTAGCTGATCCCGGTGCCGGGAATGTTGATCGAAGTGGTGCTGCGGCCGGTGGTCGAAACGTTGTAGCGGTAACCGGGCCCGCCGAGGGAGATGCTGGCGGACTTCTTGCCAAGGTTGAGGCGGATGCCCGGCCCGAGCTTGAGTGACTTGCGAAAGCTCCAGGGCATTAGCGCGCGACCTCGATGCTGATCTTGGCCGCCCCACGGCGCTTGTCGAGCGCGTGTTCAAAGGCTGCATTGGCCTCTTCCAGGCCGTAGGTCGCCGTCCTGAGTTGAGCGAGCTGGGGGGCGTAGCGGGCCAGCTTCCCAACCGCCGCCCCGAACTCGGGCTGACCGGACTCATGGCCGTAGACCAACGAACCGATCAGGTGGACCTCCTGATTGACGAGCTTGCCGGCCGGAAGGGCGACATCGGTTGTGAAGACCCCGAGGGCGAGGACGGTGCCGCCCGCGCGCACCAGGTTCACCGCTTCGGATAGGGTTGATGCGGAGCCGCCCACAGATTCGAAAACGACATCGACCGGGTTGGACTTCGCCCAGGAGGCGAGATCCTCCGAGCCGGGCTCGAAGACCGCGTCGGCGCCGAGGGCGAGGGCGAGGGCGCGTTGATGCGGGTAGCGCGCGGTGACGGCGATCTCGTTGGCGATATCGCGGGCGAGGAGGAGGGTGACCAGCCCAATCGTGCCCGCGCCCAGGACGACGACCCGGTCGCCCTGCGCGATCCGGGCGCGGTTCATCGCGCGGACGGCGACCGCCAGCGGCTCGGCGAGGGCGCCGGACTCCGGGGAGACGCCCTGTGGCAAGGGGAAGACGTTGGCGGCCGGGACCGCGAGGTATTCCTGCAAGCCCCCAGGAGTGGAGATGCCCATGAGACGCAACCTGGCGCAGGCGGGCGCCTGGCCGCGGAGACATGCCGCGCAGGCCCGGCAGGCAATGGTCGGCTGGATGGCGACAGCGGCGCCCGGCGCGAAACCATCACCAGCCTCGACGAAACCGGCGATCTCGTGTCCCGGGACCATGCCGGGGAGGCCGCGAAACTCGCCGCGGTAGAAGTGGAGGTCGGAGCCACAGATGCCAACGGTGGCCACGCGGACCAGAACCTCGCCGGCGGCGGGCTGCGGCACAGGGCGTTCGACGACGTCAAGGGTGTTCGCGTTGTTCCAGGCGGCGGCTCGCATCGGCGCCTATGGTACCCGAGCGGGGGCCGGGCCGGTCGCGGGATGAGCGCGGCGCCGGTACGCTCTTTGCGTGGGCCACCGAAAGAACCGCAAACGCGAACGCCGCCGCGAGCAACAGGGCGAACTGCAGTGGCGCCGCCAGCCGCAGGTCACTGAAGAGGACTTCCTGAAACCCGACCCGTTCTCGCTGTTGGAGATGGCGGGATTTCGGGAGCCATTCGGGCTACGGGCTGAACCGGCGAAGACTTGCGGCGGCTGTCGCGAGTTCGTGGAGGACCACGAGGGTGGAAGGGGCACCTGCCTCCATCCCGGGAGCGGCGTGCTCAACCCGTGGGGCGACACCGTTGCGTGCGATTTCTTCGCTCGCGGGCGGGCGATGAACCGGCGCTGACCGGGGGTCATCGGGGCCTGGCAGGGCGGCTTCGAATCTGGCCTCGACAATAACTACGAAACAGAACTGCTACAATATCTTGTGGCCGACGTATTGACGGGCCACAAGATATTGATCCATACTCGCCCCCGCACCGCTAGAAATTGTTAAGGTGCCTAGACGCTTCAAGGATTCTTACGTCAACCGTGCGCTGCCCATACTGCCACTTCCGCGACTCCAAGGTGACCGATTCCCGGGCGAATGACGACGGCATCCGCCGGCGGCGGCAGTGCATCTCCTGCGGCGAGCGGTTCACCACGGTGGAGACGGTCCAGCTTTCGACGGTCCAGCTGGTCAAGAAAGATGGGCGCCGCGAGGACTTCAACCGGGAGAAGCTGCTGCGCGGACTGCGGGCCGCATGTTCGAAGCGCAACATCTCGGTGGCGCAGCTGGAGGCCCTGGTGGCGGAGATCGAAGCGAAGGTCACAGCGGACGGCCGTCCGGAGATTCCATCGCAATTCGTGGGAGAGCTTGCGATGGATGCCCTGCGGCGGCTCGACCACATCGCCTACATCCGCTTCGCCTCGGTCTATCGCGCGTTCACGGACATTGAGTCGCTGAAGGAAGCGGTGGAGGCCCTGGAAGAGGGCCGGATACCGACCGCCGAGGAGCGCAGCCTGCAACTGGCGCTCCCGGACGTGCCGGAAGAACCACGCGGGCCGCGGCTGCTGCAGGATGTGGAGAGCCGCCACTTCGCCGAGTCGGTGAGCTAGCCATGAAGATCTGGGAAGTCCACGCGCTTTCGACCAACGGCGCTATCCGCACGACCGCGGACGGAGACGCCGACGTAGCGGGTCTGCTGCTTTCGGAAAAGGCATACCTGCTTGCAGTCCGGGACATCCGTCCGAACCAGCTGGTGCACCTGGTGAACGAACGCGGGCCCCACGCGGCCGCGGAGGCGCTTGTCGCGCATTTCGCCCAGGCAGAGCCCGAAAACATGGGGCGGTCGCTTGTGCGCGGACGATCGCGGATGGGGGACCCGATCATCCAGCGGTCGGACGAAGCTCCGCAACCGGTGACGCCGGGACGGTTTTCTCCCGGAGACCACTAGCCAAACCAGAACGTTTGTTCGTATCATCACCAGCCCCGCACCGCCGCGGGGCGCCAAGAAATGGGAGGAACGCCATGGTCACCACAGCATCGGAAGGTCTCGGGTTGAACAACGGAGACTTCGAACCGGCACCGCTTTCGGAAAACGCGAAGGTTGTGATCGAACGCCGTGTTGCGCGCCGGAACGACCGCGGGGATGCGCAGGAGAGCCCGGACCAGGTGTTCCGGCGGGTGGCGCAGAACCTGGCCGAGGCCGAACTGCGCTTCGGCGGCACCGAGGGTGACCGCGCCGCCGCGGAAGAGAGCTTCTACCGGCTGATGGCGTCGCTGGACTTCCTCCCGAACTCGCCCACGCTGGTGAACGCCGGGCGCGAACTGCAGCAGCTTTCCGCGTGCTTCGTCCTCCCCGTCCCGGACTCGATCGACGGCATCTTCGAGGCGATCAAGAACACGGCGATCATCCATAAGTCGGGTGGCGGTACCGGGTTCGCGTTTTCGCGACTGCGGCCAGCGAACGACCGGGTGCAATCGACGATGGGTGTTGCGAGCGGCCCGGTCTCGTTCATGAAGGTGTTCGACTCGGCAACGGAAGCGATCAAGCAGGGCGGCACGCGGCGGGGCGCCAACATGGGCATCCTGCGGGTGGACCATCCGGATATCGACGAGTTCATCACGATGAAGTCGGACATGACCACGCTGCAGAACTTCAACATCAGCGTGGCGGTGACCGACGCGTTTATGAAGGCCGTGGAAGCGGGGACGACGTACGACATCATCAACCCGGTCTCGGGCCAGGTGGTGGAGAAGCGACACGCGCGCGAAGTGTGGGAAAAGATGTTCGCGAACGCGTGGAAGAACGGCGACCCGGGAGTCGTGTTCATCGACCGGATCAACGCCGGGCGAGCAAACCCGGTGCCGACACGCGGCCCGGTGGAATCGACCAACCCGTGCGGTGAACAGCCCCTGTACCCGTTCGACTCGTGCAACCTGGGATCGATCAACCTGCACCACTGCACGAAGGGCGCGCCGGGGGCAAAGGAAGTCGACTATGACCGCCTGGGCAAGGTGGTGCGCCGGACCGTGCACCTGCTCGACAACGTCATCGAGATGAACCACTACCCGATCCCGGAGATCGCGGAGACCTCGCATGCGATCCGGCGCATCGGGCTGGGCGTGATGGGCTGGGCGGACATGCTCATCGACCTGCGCATCGCCTACAACTCCGAGGAAGCGCTGGCGCTCGCCCGCGAGGTGATGTCGTTCATTCAGCGCGAAGCCGATGCGGCCTCGCAGCAGCTGGCTCAGGTGCGCGGGAGCTTCCCGGACTGGGAGGGATCGATCTATGGCCCCGGGGGAGCGGAAGGCCCGCGGCCGATGCGGAATTCGACCCGGACCACGATCGCGCCGACGGGCACGCTGAGCATCATCGCGAACTGCTCGGGCGGCATCGAGCCGGTGTTCTCACTCGCCTTCATCCGCTCGCACTACCTGGATAAGGACGACCCGACCAAGCGGACCGAGCTGGCCGAGGTGAACGAGCAGTTCGAAGAAGTCGCCAGGACCGAGGGCTTCTATAGCGACGAACTGATCCGATTCCTGGCCGAAGGCGGCCACCTGGCGGAACGCCCGGAAGTGCCGCAGTGGGTGAAAGACACGTTCGTGACGGCGCACGACATCGCGCCGGAGTGGCACGTGCGCATGCAGGCGGCGTTCCAGGAGTTCACCGACAACGCGGTCTCGAAGACGATCAACTTCCCCAACAGCGCGACCGTGGACGACGTGCGGACCGCCTACGAACTGGCGTACCGGACGGGCTGCAACGGCATCACCATCTACCGCGATGGTTCGCGCGAGTTGCAGGTGCTGAAGCATGCGGATAAGAGCGACGGCGAGAAGGCGATCGAGGCGGCGCAGGCGATCATCACGGGCGCCATCGGCCCGGTCCGGCGCAAGCTTCCAGACGAACGGCACGCCATCACGCACAAGTTCCGGGTTGGCGAGCAGGAAGGCTACATGACCGTCGGCCTGTTCGACGACGGGACACCGGGCGAGGTGTTCATCAACGTGAACAAGCAGGGGTCGACGGTCTCGGGCCTGATGGACACGGTGGCGATGCTGACGAGCTACGCCCTGCAGTATGGCGTGCCGATCTCGGAGCTGGCCTCGAAGCTCCGGAATACCCGGTTCGAACCGAGCGGGCCCACCAGCAACAAGCAGATCCCGATCGCGACGAGCATCGTGGACTACGTGTTCCGCTGGCTGGAGCTGAAGTTCGACGGCGGGAACGCTGCCGTGCAGCCGACCCTGATCCCGGCGGACCAGGTGGCGGAGAGCACCAACCCGAGCGTGGCCGCGAGCAAGCACAGCGACGCGGTGGCGAGCGGCGTGGGCTGCCCGGACTGCGGGGCGGTGCTGTACTACGCGGAGGGCTGCCTGATCTGCCACAACTGCTTCTACAACAAGTGCGGGTGACGTAGGAGAGGCAACCGAACATGGCCTCGACGGCGGGCGCTGGTTGGCGCCCGCCTCTGGATTGGGAGGTTGGTATACTCTCACCATGGCCACAACGGTGAAGGAAGAAGCGCACAAGCTCATCGAATCGCTCCCGGACGACGCGACATGGGGGGACTTCAAGTACGCCATGTATGTTCGCGAGAAGATTGAGCAAGGGGTGAGATCCGCCCGAGAGGAACCGTTGCTCACGACCGAGGAGGTTTTCGCCGAGTTCAATCTCGACGAAGAAGCGTGAGAGTCGTTTGGTCGCAGGAGGCCCGGGCGGACATCCGGGCGATCTACGCGTACCGCGCCAGGTTCTCTCCCTCAGGCGCCAGGGCGTTGCTGAAGACTATTCGTTCACGCGCCCTCCAACTGCAAGACTTTCCCGACTCGGGCCGGGTAGTGCCCGAGATGAACAACCCGTACATGCGTGAGCTGATCGAGGGCGACTTCCGGATCGTCTACGAGCGCTTCCCCGATCGTGTCTAAATCTTCGCGGTCCTTGATGGCCGAGCCGCCTTCCAGGACAGCAACGCAAAAACCTACACCGCCGTCACCAATGCTTCCCACCACCCCCTGACGCAGCGTCCACCATCGTCCACAATTTGGTACATGCCGGCCGCACTGACGCTCCTCTTCCAGCACCACCGCTGGGCGAACCTGGCGCTGATTGACGCGCTCGCGGCGCTGCCCAGGGATGTACTCGCGCTGACCTCACCAGGGACCTACGGGACGATCCACCAGACGCTCGCGCACATGGTCGAGGGGGAGGAGCGGTACCTCGCGACGCTGAAGGGCGCCGAGACGATCGTCGCGCGCCAACTGGCGGACGAGCTGGCGGCGTTGCCCGTTTTGCGGGAAGCAGCCAGGCGCCAGGCGGACGAGCTGGTGGCACTCTCCGGGCACGTGGATGAAGAGGCTACGGTCAGGGGCGCGTACAACGGGCGGCCGTTCAACATGCCAGCGCTGATCCCCCTCCTCCAGGCGTACCATCACGGGTCGGAGCACCGCACGAACATCACAACGACACTGGCGGCTCACGGCCACCAGGCGCCGGCACTCGATGTCTGGACCTACCTGGCGGCCGGGATGCCCTGACGCATTCCTTCGCGCCGGTGCGCTTACAATCCGAGGCATGGGTTTCTACTACGGCCAGAACAAGCCGCCGGAAGACGAGCCGAATCCCGGCTCGTGGCGCGAGACGCTGGCCATCATCTGGGTGGTCTTCAAGGTCCTGGCCGTGCCCCTGGGGTTGCTGTTCGGGTTCGTGTTCGCGCTCATCCTGGTGTTCTGGCTGTTCATGATTAGCGGCTGGCTGGGGCTCGCGGCCATCGCGGCCGTGGTGGCCGCGCTCGTCGCTCGAGGCGTGTGGGAAGCGAAGCACCCGCCGGACCTCGGATGACGGCGGCGGGCGCCGTCTCATCAGTTCAGGCGAACCTGGCCGCGGTGCGCGGACGGATGGAGCGTGCTTGCGCACGATCCGGACGTTCGCCCGACGACGTGACGCTGATCGCCGTGACGAAGACATGGCCGGCGGAGATGGTGGTGGCGGCGATGGAAGCCGGCCTTACCGACTTTGGCGAGAACCGCGTGCAGGAAGGCGTCGCGAAGGCGGTCGAAGTGGCCCTCGCGACTCGCAACTCGCACCTGGCAGCTCCGACATGGCACCTGATCGGGCACCTGCAGACGAACAAGGTCCGGGCCGCGCTGGGGACGTTTGCTATACTTCATGCCGTCGACTCGGAGCGGCTTCTGCGCGCGATCGACGGTACCGCAACGAATCCCGTCCCGCTGATGATCGAAGTGAACGTCGCCGCTGAGCCCACGAAGTACGGGATCCACCCGGAGCAGCTCCCGCAGTTGCTCGAGGCCGCCCGCGGCCTGCCAAATGTCCGGGTGGCGGGGCTCATGACAGTGGCGCCGCGCAGCGTTGACCCAGAGGCGGTGCGCCCCGTGTTCCGGCAACTGCGGGAGATGGCGGGCGAGCATGGCCTGGAGCAGCTATCGATGGGCATGACCGGGGATTTCGAGACAGCCATCGAGGAGGGCGCGACCCACATCCGGGTCGGACGCGCCCTGTTTGGAGAACGCCAGTGAAGGTCGCGATTATCGGTGGGGGGGTGATGGGCGAGGCGATCCTCGCCGCCGCCCTCGAACGGGAGGTCTTCGAGGCGGGCCGGGTGTGCGTCTGTGAGGTAGTGGAGGCGCGGCGGGCGCAGCTGCGGAGCGTCTACGGCGTGAGCGTCTCCGACGACCCGGCGGCCACGATGGCCGAAGCCGACCTGGTCATCCTCTCGGTGAAGCCACAGGACATGAAGAGCGTGCACGGAGGGTTGAAAGCTGACGCCCTGCTGCTTTCGATCATGGCTGGTGTCCGGATCGAGTCGATCCGGCGGGAGTTCAGCCACGACCGGGTGGTGCGGGTGATGCCGAATACGCCGGTGGCGGCCAAGGCGGGCATGAGCGTGTGGACGGCGACGGCGGGGGTGCTGCCCGAACAGCGGGAGCTTGCGCGGAACCTGCTCGCGTCGATCGGGCGGGAGATTTACGTCGAGGACGAGAAGAAGCTGGATATGGCCACCGCGGTGAGCGGTAGCGGGCCTGCCTACGTGTTCATGTTCATCGAAGCGATGGTGGAGGGAGCCGTGGCGGTTGGCCTCACCCGGGCGCAGGCGGAGGAGATGGTTTTGCAGACGGTGTACGGGTCAGCGGTGTACGGGCAGGGGGCGGGGCGGCCGGCTGCCGACCTGCGGGCGATGGTGACCTCGCCGGCGGGGACGACGGCGGCGGCGCTGCACGAGCTGGAAAAGGGCGGCTTCCGGGCAGCTATCGGGGAGGCCATCCGGGCTGCTCACCGGCGCGCCATCGAGCTGGGCAACGGCTGATGAACGACCAGATCGCGGACATCTTCATCCTGTTCCTCTACGTGCTTATCTTCGCGGTCCTCATCAGGTCGCTCTTGAGCTGGTTCCCGGTGGACCGCAACAACGAGCTGGTGCGGCTGCTCGTGAACGTCACCGAGCCGCTGCTCGAGCCGGTCCGGCGGATCATGCCGCGGACGGGCATGATCGACTTTTCGGCGATGATCGTGATTATCGTGCTCTACGTCATGATCACGGTGGTGCGGACTGCGGCCGAGCAGTGAGCTTTCGTGGCCTTTCCGCCGATCTGATATCCTGAGGGGCACATCATCCCGTCTCCCGGAGACCGGCCATCAACCCGTACGTCGCACAACTGACCTACACCTGGCTGAACCTGCTGACCTGGGCGATCATCGCACGGTCGTTGCTGAGCTGGTTCCCGGTCGACCAGTCGAGCACGCTGTACCAGATGCTCCACCGGGTAACGGAGCCGATCATCGAACCGATCCGGCGTTATATGCCGAGCACGGGGATGATCGACATGAGCCCGCTGATGGCGATCCTTGCGCTCCTGATCATGCAGATGATGGTCGGGATGCTGGTCGCGCCGGAATAGCACTCGCCCCACAGCGCGGGCGATGTGACACTGCCAACGATGCAAAACCCCGGGGCCGCGATCTCGGCACGCGACATCGGCCGCGACTATGGAGAGCGGCGGGCGCTGGACGGCTTTTCGCTCGAAGTGCCGCGCGGCGGCGTTTTCGGCATCCTCGGTCCGAACGGTAGCGGGAAGAGCACGTTCCTGGCGATGGTAGCGGCCATGGAGCAACCCGCCGCCGGCGAGTTGCGTGTGCTGGGCGAGGAGCCGTCACGGGCGCTCCGGGCGCGTGTGGGGACGGTCTTCCAGGAAAACAGCGCCGACCCGCTGATGCGCACCGCCGAGTACCTGCGTTTCGCTGGCCGGTTGTTCGCGGTGCCGGGCGGGACGCTGAACCAACGGATCCCGGCGTTGCTCGAACGATTCGGGCTGGCGCAGCGAGCCCGGGACCCGGTCTCAACCCTCTCGGGGGGCATGCGGCGCCGGCTCGAAGTCGCGCGCGCCTTGCTCCATGGTCCGGAAATCCTGTTGCTCGACGAACCGACGACGGGTGTCGATCCGGAGGAACGCCGGGTCCTGTGGGACACGCTTGGCGAAGCCCGGGGTTCGACGACGGTCTTGCTGGCGACAAACGACCTTGCAGAGGCCGACGCGGTCTGCGACAGGGTGGCGTTCGTGCAGGGCGGGCGCGTGGTTGCCTCGGGGAGCCCGGCGGAGCTGAAGCAGGGGCTCCGGCGGGACGCGGTGCGCATCAACTGGCCCGGGGCGACCGCCGATGCGCTGGCCACGGTCGCGTCCTGGCCAGGAACTGGAGACATCGTGAAGAGCGACGGTACCGTGCACGTGACAGCGGACGACGCTTCGGCGCTGGTGCCGCGCCTGTTCGAGCTGGCCGGCAGGGAAATCCGGGGCGTGACCATCGAGTCGTCGTCGCTGGAGGATGCGTACTTCCAGTACATCCGGCGGCGGGTGGAGGCATCGGCATGAACACCATCTCGGCGGTGGCGACCATGGCCCAGCGGGAGTTGCTGAACATCGCCCGCTCGCGCTCGCAGCTGTACTCGTCGATCTTGACACCGCTGCTGTTTCTACTGTTCCTGGGCAACGGCGTTTCGAGCGGGCTCGAGCCGGCAAACCTTGCGGCAGGGAACTTCACGGCCTACCTGGTAGCCGGGACGGTGGTGATGACGTCGGTGTTTTCGTCCACCTTCTCGAGCGCGTCATATTTCCGGGACCGGGATAGCGGCGTGCTGCGGCTGTTGCTTTCGACTCCGCATCACCCGCGGGTCATCCTGCTCGGCAAGTCGATGGCCAGCCTTGGTATCGGGGTGGGGCAGGCGCTGGTCGTGCTGGTGGCGGCGGCCCCGTTTGTGGAGTTCGAATGGCAGTACGGGGTGGTGGCGGGGTTCGGCGTGGCGGTCGCCGCGGTGGTCTTGCTGAACCTGATGCTCACCGGCCTGGCCCAGGCGTTCGCCTCGCGGATCCAGTCGATGCAGGGGTTCCACCTGTTGATGAACCTGGCGCTCTTTCCGCTGCTGTTCTTTTCCGGGGCGTTCTTTCCGATTGACGGATTACCGTTGTGGCTGCGAGTCATGGCGTATGCAAACCCGTTGACGTACGCGGTCGATGCGATGCAGCTGGCGGCCTATGCGGCCAGCGGCGAGGGGTTCATCGGGCTGCCAACGGACTTCGCTGTGCTGGGGACGGTGGCGGTGCTGGTGTATGGGCTGGGCCTTTCGCGGATACCACGGCTCACACAATCGGGCCAGTAGAGCGCGTGAGGCTCGCCGGCGCCAGGACCTCGTCCGGGCGCCCGTAGTCGTCCTGGAGGCGGTGGGTGACGCCGGCTTCGGGGGTGGAGACTTCGAGGACTTCGCAATCGGTGATGGCAGCAAGGCGATGCTTGCGCCCGGCGGGGCAACTGTAGCCGGCGCCGGGCTGCATTTCGAAGGTCTGCAACTGGCCCATCTCGTCCTCGAGGGTGACGCGGACGCGGCCAGAGATGAGCAGCCAGGTCTCCGTCTTGGTGTCGTGCACCTGCAGGGAGAGGCGTGCGCCGGCGTTGATGTGGATCACCTTGCCAACGTAGGGGAGGTGGGGCTCAGTCCAGATGAGTTCGAACCCCCAGGGCTTATCGACCCGGCGGCCGCAGGTTTTCACATGGCCTTCCAGCTCCAACATCCGGTGACGGACCCCCTGGGTGCAATGGTCTCAGGTTTTCGTTGATGGCGCAGCGGCCAACCAGGGAAACGGACTGGAGGACGATGGGCCTACGCGAAAGGCGCCCCGTGGCGAGGCGCCCTCCGAATCTGGTCCAGGGGATGGTTCAGGCCAGGGCGGCCTTTGCCTGGCCCGCAAGCTTCTCGAACGCATCGGGGCGCGTAACGGCCAGGTCGGCCAGCGCTTTGCGGTCGAGTTCGATGCCGGCCACCTTCAGGCCATGGATAAGGCGGCTGTAGGTGAGGCCGTGCAGGCGGGCGGCAGCGTTGATGCGCATGATCCACAGTTCGCGGAAATCGCCCTTGCGGTCGCGGCGGTCGACCCAGTTATAGCGCAGGGCATGCAGCATGCTTTCGTTGGCCCGCTTGATGAGGCGGTGACGCTGACCGGCATGGCCCTTGGTGAGCGACAGGACTTTCTTGTGGCGGCGATGGGACGTAACGCCACGCTTCACTCGGCTCATGGATAGTGCTCCTCTGGTGCTGCCTTACTGTCCGGCGAGCAGGCGCTTCACGATCGGTGCGTGCGAAGGGGCGACTTCCACGGTTCGCCCGAACTGCACGGTGATCGGCTTGCGCTTCTTGCGGCGGAAGTTATTCCGGCTTCCGTACATACGAACTATCTTGCCACCGCCGGTTACGCGAAAGCGGCTGGCGGCGCCCTTGTGGGTCTTGAGCTTCGGCACGTTTAGTCTCCTGTGTCGTCTCCGGCCTCGTCTTCACCGAGGTCGTCATCGTCTTCGTGGTCGTTTTCTTCGTCGCCAACGATGCGCGCCTCGGCGGCGGCAGCGGCGACGGCCTCGTCTTCTTCTTCCTCAACGGGAGCCTGTCCGGCGGCTGCGGCTGCGGCCGCGGCACGGGCGAGGGCAGCCATCTTCTTCTTGTCGGCCGCGAGGATGACGGTCATGTGGCGACCTTCGAGCATTGCCTCTTTTTCGACCATGGCGATGTGATCGAGGCTGGCGATCACGCGGTCGAGGAGTGCTTTGCCGATCTGCGGGTGGGTAATCTCCCGCCCGCGGAACATGACGGTCACTTTGACTTTGTCACCCTGCTTCAGCAGCTTGGCGGCGGTCCGGGTCTTGAAGTCGATATCGTGGTCATCGATTTTCGGCTTCATGCGGACTTCGCGGAGTTGCACATTCTGCTGGTGCTTTTTGGCCTCTCGCTCCTTCTTGGACTGTTCGTACTTGAAGCGCCCGAAGTCCATGAGGCGTGCGACTGGCGGGGAGGCCTGGGCGGCAACCTCCACCAGGTCGACATCGCGCTCACGGGCCATGCTCAGCGCTTCGACAGTCTTGACGACGCCGACCTGGCGGCCTTCCTCGTCGATCAAGCGGACTTCCGGCACGCGGATGCGTTCGTTGATGCGCGGCTCTGGCGGCGCTGGCTTTGGCGGTACCTTCGATCGTTTCCTCAAACTGCTCCCCGGGAATACTTGAAAACAGCTTCCAATGCTAGCAGCCCGGCTGTTTCCTGTATATCCGCTTATCACGTGCGCCACTAGGATCGGCGCATGAGTCACGTTACCACGGCAGTCGTCCTCGCGGCGGGGCTCGGCACCAGGATGCTCCCGGCAACCAAAGCCATCCCCAAGGAGATGCTGCCGATTGTCGATCGGCCCCTCATCCAGTACTGCGTGGAGGAGGCGCTGGCGGCGGGTATCACGACCATCGTGTTCGTGGTGGCGAGCGGGAAGGAGTCGATCCTCGAACACTTCCGGGCCGGCGCCCGGGTGGAGACGGCTATCCGCGAGACCGGAAACGAGGCGCTGGCGGATTCGCTCGCGGGGATTGCCCACCGGGCAGCGTTCCACGCGGTCTACCAGGAGCGGCAGTTGGGCATCGCCCACGCCGTCAACTGCGCGCGCCAGTACGTCGAGGGGCAGCCCTTCGCGCTGATGTTCCCCGACGACGTCATCCTCGGTCCTCGGTCGTGCGTCGGACAGATCATCGGCGCGTACCAGGCAACGCTGGGGAGCGTGATCGCTGTCGAGCAGGTTGCTGACGCGGATGTCCCGCAATACGGGATCGTCGACCCGGTGGACGGGGAGAACCCGGCGCGGCTGCGGGGCGTGGTGGAGAAGCCCCAACTGGCAGACGCCCCCTCGCGGCTCGGCATCGTTGGACGGTACGTCCTTTCAGGGACCATCTTCGAGCACATCGACCGGATCCCCCCGGGCAAGAACGGCGAGCTGCAGATCACGGATGCGCTCGAGAGCCAGATCGCGGCGGGCGAAACGGTATCGGCGTACCGGTTCGACGGGACGCGGTACGATACAGGGCGGCCCCTGGGCTACATCGTCGCGAACGTGGCGGCAGCGCTGGAGCGGGAAGACCTGGCGGCGCCGCTTTCGACGCGGCTCAATACTTTGCTGACTGGTGGCCGGTAATGCGCATTCTCTCGATCGGGTTTCCGCTGCCCAACGTGGCAATCGATAACTACAGCGCGCTGACGGCAGCCAGCTACAACGATTACGACGTGCTCGTGATCGACCCGGCGAGCATTACGCGCGACGTGAACGACCTGCTCACGGGAGTGAAGACCTTCGACGCCCAGGACGAGCGCCCGGTGCTGAACGCGCCCACGACGGCGACAACAATGGGCGCGACCGACCAGCTGCGGCGCCGCGCCGACGAGACGTCGCGGCTGTTGGAGGCAGGTGGGCTGGTGGTGGTGCTTGGGCGGCCCGACGCGACGATCGGCGGCCTCCTTGGATTCGAAGGGTGCGACCGGTACCACTGGTTGCCGGCGCCGGCGGGGTTGGCCTGGGGTCCACCGTTCTTGAAGGCCGCGGAGGGCAAGACTGTGCGCATCGCGGCAGAGCAGCATCCCTTCTCAGAGGTGCTCCGCGAGCACCGCAAGGACGTGGCCTACCGGGCGATGTTCGACGACCGGCAGGCCGAGGTGCGCCGGCACGGGCGGGTCATCGCGAAGGGCGGGGCGCGGGTCCCCATCGGTGTCGAATTCAGCGTGCTGGGCGGGCTCGTGACGTTTATCCCCGCGTTCACCGAGACGGCAGGTCCGAACCGCACGGCACTGGCGCAGGCGATCGTGGATGCGTGCAGGCGCCTCTCCGGTTCGGACTTCCTGGCGGAGGCGCCATTCTGGGTGCGGTCGATGGCACTTCCGGGGCTGGAGCAGGTGGAGGCGGAACTGGAAGAAGCGCAGGCCGAGGCAGACGAGGCGGTCGCGCATGTGAACGCGGTCCGGGAGCGGCACGACGGCCTGGCGCGCCATCGGCGGCTGCTGTGGGAAGACGGCCAGCCGTTCGCCCAGGCAGTAACCGAAGCCCTGCGGCTGATCGGGTTCACCGTGACGAGCGCACCCCTGGAACCGTTGCTGATCGAGTCGGACGGCGTCACGGCGTTTGTGGAACTCGAAAGCGACCGCGACCAGGTGGTGGAGTGGCCGTACGTTCGGCTGCAGCGGCGCCTGGAAGAACACCTGCTGAAACACGGTGCAGCCCCAAAGGGGATCGTGATCGCGAACGGGCACAGGGAGAAAGACCCGGAACAGCGCGAGGAGGAATTGAGCGAACCGCTCCGCATCGCCTGCGAGAACTACCGGTACTCGCTCTTGACGGGGAGGACGCTGTTCGCTCTCTTGCGGCGAGTGCTGGGCGGGGCCGACGACTCGACGCTGCTGGGGCTTCGCCGGCGGATTATGTCGGGCAGTGGACACCTGTCGCTCGAAGCGCTCCTGGGCGAGGCGACGGAAGAGACATCGGACGCCGGCCCGATCTTCTAGGACGCGGCCCGGCCGGAGCCGCTACAATCCCGCGCATGGTCAAAGTGACACGCCCCGGCGAACGCGATAGCAGCACCGCTCAGACACCTGGCATGAAGCGCGAGGCGGGGATTTCGGCAGTGCTCACGGGCAGCGAAGGGCTGTGGATGGGGACGGCCGTCAATGCTCCCGGCGCCAGTTCTGGCGCGCACCACCACGGCGAAAACGAGTCGGGCATTTACATCCTGCGGGGCCGCGTGCGGTTCCGCTGGGGGCCGAACCTCGAGAACGTGGTCGATACGGAGCCGGGCGACTTCGTGTTCGTCCCGCCGTATGAGGTGCACCTGGAGGAGAACCTGGACCCGGACAGCGAGGCGGAGCTGTTGCTGGCGAGGAACAGCCAGGAACAGATCGTGGTGAACGTACCCGACCCTCGTACTCGCTGAGGGGACTGCATGGCGCGCCAGAAGGCCATCATTGACTGCGACCCGGGGCACGATGACGCCGTGGCGATCCTGCTGGCCGCGCGCCACTTCGACCTGCTCGGCGTGACCACGGTCGGCGGGAACGCGCCAATCGAAAACGTCACGGTGAACGC
>JAHDWR010000016.1 GCA_023382755.1 Dehalococcoidia bacterium | reverse complement strand
GGAGTTGTACCTTGACCGAATACCTCACCCCTCCCGGCGGCTGGCGCACCCCCTCCGGCCGGCTCGCCGGCAAAGTCGCCATCGTCACCGGCGCCGGCTCCCAGAACGAGGGCGTCGGCAATGGCCGCGCCATGGCCATCCTTTTCGCCCGCGAGGGTGCCCGTGTCCTCCTTGCCGACCGCCGCCTCGAAGCAGCGCAACTCACGGCCACGTTCATCGCCGAACATAACGGTGAAGCCGTCCCGCACGCCGCCGACGTGACCGACCCGGCTGCGTGCGACGCAATGATCCGTGCCGCCGTCGAACGCTGGGGTCGCCTGGATATCCTCGTGAACAACGTCGGCATCGGCGTCTCTCGCACCATCGCCGATGTCTCGGATTCCGACTGGGACCTCCAGATGCGTGTGAACGTGACCACCATGGTCAACGCGAGCCGGCCTGCGATCGCCTCTATGCGGCAGTCCGGCGGTGGCGTCATCCTCAACACCTCGTCGATTGCCTCGCAGCGCGGCCGGGGGCTCGCGCCGTATGCCGCCTCGAAGGGTGCCGTGGAGGCGCTCACACGCGCCATGGCCGCAGACCACGGCCGCGAGGGCATTCGTGTCAACGCCATCGCTCCCGGCCCCGCCTACACCCCGATGGTCTACGCGCGCGGCATGTCCGAGGCGGCCCGCCAGGCCCGGACGAAAGCGACAGCGCTCGGTGTCGAAGGCACCCCCTGGGACATCGCCTATGCGGCCGTCTACCTCTGCTCCGACGAGGCTCGGTGGGTCACCGGGGTCGTGCTTGCCGTCGATGGCGGCGTCCTCGTGAACTGAGGCCGGGCGGCTAGTCGTCGGCCAGCATCCCCCCGCGGACAGCCGGGACGATGGCAAGGAAGAATAGCGCGGTCGCCACCAGCCGCCCCGTGCCCGAAATGGCAAACGCCGTCCGATACCCCACCGTATCAATGATGATGCCGCCGATGAACGGCGATACGAAGAGCGCGAAGAAGACGCTGATATGGAACAGCGCGACGTACTGCTCGCGCTCTTCTTCGGGTGTCACTTCCAGCAGACCCTGGAAATTCGCCAGGTTGAACGCAGCCCACATCCCACCGCCGATGATGTTCGGTGCCAGCACCATCCACGGTTCGGTGATGAACACCCACATGATCGGTAGCGTGGGCAAAACGACCAACGACATTCGAGTCAGCCAGAGCGAACCGCGCCGCGCCATCGTCTCACCGAACACCAGTTGTCCGAACAGCGCCGAAACCGCGCTCGTGGTGGTGAGCCACCCAACTTCGAAGTTCGAGGCCCCCAGGTGTTCCTTCAGGTACACGTTGAAGAACGGCCCCGCGATCATCGTCGCAAAGTGGAGGGCGAATGTGGCGATCATGAACGTCCGGAATCGAGGCCGGCGCAGCATGTGCCCGGGCCGCAACGGCGCGGTTTTCGGTGCCTCCCGCCGTGGCGGTTCGGGTATCAGCGCGTAGGCGATCGTCGCGCACATGCCCAGGGCAAAAGACACGCCCAGTGCCACTACGTACCCACCCGGGAACCCCCACCAGTCCAGCACCAGGCCGCCGAGCGGCGTTATCGCCAGGAGCGCCATCTGGATCGCGAAGTTTCGCGAGGCGAAGTATTTCGCCCGCAATGCATCTGGGATGATGTCGGCCGCCAGCGATGTCCACGCAGGCACCGTGAAGTTCGAAAGGAACGCTCGCACCGCGAAGAGCAGAATGACCATGTACAACGCGGTCTGGCCGCTCGCGACGGCTACCACCAGCGCGCTCGCGAGCAGCAGCAATCGCCCGAGGATCCCCGCATAAAACACGACCATCCACCGTCGCGATGCTGCTCGGCGGGCTGCCAGCGCTCCGGGATACAGCGCCAGCATCGCTCCAAAGCTCTGTGATGCGCTCAGCAGGCCGATCTGGATTGCGTTCGCCCCCAGCGAACTCGCCAACAGCGGCAGGTACGCGAGGATGAATGCATCCTGGGCCGCCGCAAAGAATCCGTCGGCCCAGAACGCGCGCAAGGCGACGGGGACCTTCTTCGCCTCGAGGCGCGCGCCGTCGTGATCCCCGGGCTCATGCCCCAGGGCAAGCCCGGTCGCCGCAACCCCGGCCATCGACCGGGCGAGCCTCTTCACGCCATCCTCCAGGCCGGGAACCGGGCCTCCGCGTCATTGTCGCGAGTGCGGGCTTATGCTCACTGTCGGAAACCTGGCAGGCGCTTGCTCTCGATGACTCCCGCCGAAGCCGCCAGCCGCTCGCCGGCCGGCCTGAGCGGCAGCAGCATCAGCGGTTCGTCCGGGAAGGTGTGCTCGCCGATCGTCATCGTGTGGCGCCCATCCCACCTGCGCCATCCGAGGCGCTCGTAGAAGGCGCCGATCCCTGTCGCAAGCCCGAGGAGGTCGAGCCCCAGTGCCCGGGCCTCTGTCTCCGCCGCCAACATCGCCTGCGATGCGAAGCCACGCCCGAGACACAGCGGATCGGTGGCCACATCTTCGATGTACCCACCCCTGATGCGTTCGTCCGCGAACGCGAATTCCTGGGCCCAGAGCGAAACATGTGTCGCGAGGTATCCCTCGAGACGGAGGACGAAGTGCAACCCTTCCCGCCGTCCTGGTCCCGGCCGCCGCGCGTTGCGGATGGTTGGGAATGCATCGAGGAACGACTGGGGCATGAGTTCGTGGTCGCGCGGGTGCGCAGCCTGCACGCGCGCCACGTGAGGCAGCCATGCCTCCGCGCGCTCGCCCGAAAAGGCGGCCACATGCCGCTCATCGGTGTAGGCGCGGCTCAGCAGCGTTGCCAGCTGCAACGCGCATGCCGCGTCCAGGTCCGCCGCCCGGAGGCACTCCATGGCGTCACTCCTGTTCACGTTGAGTCCACCTGCGTCACCCACTCGATCTACTCCCCGCACACCCCGGTGCCGAATTCTCACACATGAGGGTGCGTCTTTTCGCGGTCGTTGCTGTCCTTCTCGCTGCTTCAGGTGTCCTTGGCGGTGCGGGCCCTGCGCCCGTCGCGCACGCACAGACGCTTGAAATCCCCTACGGCGTAGCCTCCGAGAGCTATTACCGGCTCGACACGGCCACCGGGACCGTCAGCGTCCGCATTCACGCCGAATACATCAATTTCCAGACTGCCGACCTGCCAGAGCTGCCGGTCTGGGTGATGCCCGGGGCGCAGGACATTGTCGTGAAGGCCGGCGACCAGGTGCTCGAGCATAAGCTCACGCCCGGCTCCGAGGCCGAGGAGGTCGCAGGCTTCGCGCTCACGACTCTCCCCAAACCGCTGAAGAAGAACCTCAAGGTCACGCTCGATACCACCTACACGCTCGGCCGCAACCCCGGGACGCTCATCCATATCGAGCCCGGTGTCATCGAGACGCCATTCATCGGGCAGGGCCACGGCTCCTTCGTCTTTATCGATGCCCCTAAAAGCGGCGACAACGTCTTCGATCCCGGCTGTCTCCTCGCGGCCGAACAGCCCGGCGATGTGAAAGATGCCGGCCTCGAACGATGGGTCTGCGGCGACGTGCTCCTCATCGCGCTCGCTACCGACGACGCCGACACACTCGCTCGCTGTGCTCAGCTCGATGACCGCTGCAGGCAGCGCGTCGAGGCAGCGGTCTTCTCGGCCTATGTCCTCTCCGTCAGCGACGAAACCCAGCGCGGCGTCCTCGAGTCGGCCGTGAAAATGCCCGATGGCCGCGAAGTCACACTCACGCTCAAGTACTTCAAGCGGGACTCGGCCTGGGCCCAACGGCAGTTCGATATCGCCACGCGGGCATTCCCGCTGCTCGAACAGGCCTTCGGCTTCCCGTACCCGTTCGAACAGGTCACGATGCACCAGTCGCACCACATCGAGGCCATCGGGGCCGCGGGTGTCGCCTTTTCGAAGACCGGGGATGTCCTCCTGGCCACTGGCACGGGCGTCGACGATGAGGTGACGATCCACGAGCTTGCCCACCAGTGGGCCGGAAACGGCCAGCTCAGCAAGCCCTGGCTCTGGGAGGGACTCGCCGAATGGGGCACGCGCGTTGTCGCGCCACAACTCGGCGTTTCTCCACGGGATTGGGGCTGGCAGGCGTTCGGCGTGAACTTCCCCCTCACCCAGTGGGGCTCCATGCTCGGCGGGCCCCCGCAGTACTGGTACGGCCGTTCCGGCGCGTTCTGGTTCGCCTACGAAGAGGCCATCGGCGGCCGGGAGAACATGACCAAGGTCCTCTCCCGGATCGATGACGACCCCGAAGCCTGGCGTCTCCAGGATCGCTGGTTCCTCGACCAGGGCGAGTGGGTCGGCGACCGCTACCTCGACCAGCTCTTCCTCGAATGGGTCTTCAACCCGGAGACCGCGAAACCCCTCCTCGATGCCAGGCGCGCCGCCAGGGACCAGGTGTCCGCTATGACGGTCCACGCCCTCGAACTGGGCATCACCGGGCTCCCGACGGACATCTACGACAACCTCATCGCCTGGTCCTTCGATTCCATCCCCGGACAGGTCGCCAGGGCCAACTCCGTCCTGGACTCCTACGCGGAGGTCCTCCGGCTGAGCAAGGAGGCCGGCCTCGGGACGCCCGATAACGTCGCGAAATCGTGGGGCACCACCACGCTCGCCCGTACCGCCGTCATCGTCGAAGACCAGCGCCAGGCAATCCTCTCTATCATCGCCGCCACCGAACAGCTCGCTTCGGAACCCGAAGGTTCCCGGGCGAAGGCCAGGCTTGCCGAGGCGCACGAGAAGTACAACGCGGGCGACTTCACCGGCGCCCGGGCATCGGCCGCGGGAGGAGTCACCGACGTCTATAACGATGTCGCCGCCGGGAAGATGATCGACCTCGCGAAGGAGAAGCAGGCTGCTTTCAAGGCTGGCTTCCTCGGTCGCGTCGGCATGCTCTTCACCGACCCCGCCGGCGACCTCGCAAAGGCGGAGGCGGCCTATGCCGCGGGCGACGGCGCCGCTGCCCTGGAACTCTCCCGTAGCGCCTATGACACCTGGGACGATGCCAGCCGCAGGGGCATTCAGCGGCTCGCCATCCTGGCTGGCCTCATGGCTGGCCTGAGCTTCCTCGTCTGGTTCCTGCTCCAGCGTATGGACCGCACGCCGACCCCGAAGCGCCTCGGCGAAGGCCACTTTATCGATGTCTCGGACGAGCGCCGGGGCAGCTGGCGGGACTGGGAAAACATCCCCTGACGGCTCCCTGCGGGGGTCTCCTACGCGCCGGCGGCCTTCAAGCCCAACCGGATCCCCACCAGGATGAGTGCCCCCGCCAGAACACGGAGGATCATCCCGCCGTGAACCCTCCTGGATAGCCATGCGCCGGTCTGCGCCCCGGGGATGGCGCCCGCAGCCAGTAACACCGCCTGACCGAGCGAAGTGTCCCAGTGCAGCGTCCCCGTGGCGAAATGCACCGAGGTGCCTTCTGCCGCCATGAACATCAGCACGAACTGCGACGTGGACGCCGCAATATGGATCGGAAAGTGGAGGATCGTCGCCATCACGGGAACGTGGATGACTCCGCCGCCGATTCCCAGGAGGCTGCTGAGGAAGCCTATGCCGCCCGAGAGTGCGATCCCCACCGGCATCTTGAACGAGTAGAAGAACGTGTTCCCTGTCGCATCGGTGATCCGGCGCCGCACCACGCCGCGGCCCGTTACTGGGGGGACGATTGTCTGTTGCCTTCTCTGCAGCAACAGGTAGATCCCAATGGCCGTCAAGACGGCCGCGAAAATCGCGTCGAACGCCCGGCGCGGGATGAAGCCCACGACGATGGCTCCCGCTACCGCTCCCGGAAGCGTGCTGGCAGCGAACCACGCGCCGCTCCGATAGTCGATGCGTTTCTGGCGCGCATACGCAGCTGTGCCGGAAATCGCGTTCGCCAACACCACGAGGAGCGACATCGCCGTGATCGTCTGCGCGTCCTTGTCCGGGTAGAGCAACAGCAGGACTGGTACGAGCACGAATCCGCCACCAGCCCCGACAAGAGTGCCGAACGCTCCAACCACGAATCCGAGGGGCAGCAGCAGCAGATCTTGGGCGTCCAGGGCGAACTCCAGCTTCCGGGTCGACCAAGTTTCAGGCGATGAAGCGTAGCCTGTCCAATCCCGGCCCTCGCCTACACCGCGATGTCGGTGTCCTCGCCGAAGTCGAACCTCCGGCGCAGGGTCTTCCCCCGAAGCCGGTCGGCCATCGCCCCGATGCGGTCTTGCAGATGGGCGAGCCGGCGTTCCAGCCTCCCGCGTACCCACGACCGCGTCGAACCGATCTGCCGGTAGCGCGCGTACCTGCGTTCCACCCGCCGCTTGCTCTTCTCCCGCTGCGTCCGCGCAAGTTCGCGCAGGATGCTCCGCCGCAGCAACATCGCCGCCTCTGCGTGGTCGGTGTGGGCGCCATCCCCCGGTTCGGGCACCGTGTGGTCGATGATCCCGAGCCGTAGACAGTCGTGCGATGTCAGCCGCAGGCGTTCGGCTATCTCGCCGGCCTGGTCCGCTCCGCCGGAAAGGATGGCGGCGGCATCTTCCGGCCGCACCACTTCGTACACCGCGTTGTCGAGCATCAAAACTCGGTCGGCAACGGCCATCGCGACCGCGGCCTCCGAGTTGCCTTCGCCCGTGATGACGGCAACCGTCGGTACCGGCACTTCGAGCATGGTCGCCATGCACTGCGCCGCCGCATGGCCCAGCCCGGCCTCTTCGTTCTCAAGCGAAGGGAGCGCCCCGGCCGTATCGACCAGCGTCACCAGCGGAAGCTTGAACTTCCCGGCCAGCACCATTGCCCTGGTCGCCTTCCGGAAGCCCGCCGCCGTGATCCAACCGCCTTTGGCCCCGGTCTCATGCTCCCGCACCTGGCCCACGAACATGACTGCCTCTCCACCGAGCGACCCGACACCCACGATCACCGCGGGATCGTCCACGCCGCTCCGATCGCCGTGGAGTTCCACGAACGAGGTCGTCATCCTCGCGATGAACTCGGCCGTAGTCGGGCGCATTTCGTGACGGGAGAGTTGCACTTGCTGCCACGCGCTCCGGTCCGAATGCGCGACGTGCGATTCGTGTGGCCCCTTCTGCGCGGTCAGGCGATAGCTGTTTGCCAGCAGGTCCAGCAACTGCGCCAGCGAGTCTCGCAGCTGATGCCGCGCCACCACCGCATCGATGAGCCCGTGTTTGAGGTGAGCTTCCGATGTGTGCGCATCGCCCGGCAAGTCCGCGACGGTTGCTTCCTGGAGCGACCGCAGCGCCGCGTACCCCACCAGCGCATTCGGTTCCGCAAGGATCACGTCGGCGAGGTTCACGAAGCTCGTATACGCCGAACCGGTCGTGGGGTCAGTCAGCACAGCAATGTACGGCAGGCTCGCGCGGCCGTGGCGCCGCACCGCCGCCGCGATCCGCGGGGCCTGCATCAGGGCCAGCAACCCCTCCTGCATCCGTGTGCCCGAAGTCGAGCAGATCAATACGATTGGCGCGCGCCGCGAGGTTGCTTTTTCGAATGCCCGCGCCAGCCGCTCGCCTGCCGCCACGCCGATCGACCCGCCCAGGAACGAGAAGTCGATGACGCCAATAACCACGTCCCGGCCGTGGATCGTGCCGGTCCCGGTCAACACCGCCTCCGTCAGGCCGGTGCGCCGCTGGGCCTGGATCACGCGTGACCGGTACGACTGGCGACCGTGGAACGACAGCGGGTCGATCGCGGTCACTCCCCGGTCGTCCTCGTGGAAGCTGCCGATGTCCAGGAGTGTCGCGAGCCGCTCTTCCGCGCTCAGATGGAAGTGGAACCCGCACGCGTGGCACACGCGGAAACGCTCGTACGACCGCGATCCCTCGAGGTCGGCACCACACGAGAGGCACTGCTCGTGCCCGCGCTCTTCTTCCGGCGCGTCAGCTTCTTCGTGCCGGCGCAGCAGCGTACGGAGATTCTTCACACTGGAAAGTCTATCAGGCAGGGTCTTCAACTGCGGTTCCAGCGAGCACTCGGCGCGACTCGCCATCCTCCCGTGGTCCTACGATCCCCTCATCTTCGAGGATCTCGATGATCTTGGCGGCTTTCAAATACCCCACCTTCAACCGCCGCTGGAACAGCGAGGGCGAGACGCGCTGATGCTGGATCGCCAGCGCCCGCGCCCGGTCCACCACCGGGTCGTCGAACTCGACCTCGATGTCGGCCTCGCCACCGTTCTGCGCGGCAAGCGCCTCTTCGAGCAACGCGTCCGCCGTCTCGGGGGCAAGTTCGCCGAAGCGCTCGTCCTTCCAGAACTCCACCAGCCGCTCCACCTCAGCATCCGAGAGGTAGACTCCCTGGATGCGGATCGGTTTTGCGGCGTCAGTCGGCATGTACAGCATATCCCCACGGCCGAGCAGCTTCTCCGCGCCGCCCATGTCGAGAATCGTCCTCGAGTCGGTCTGGGAGGTCACCGCGAACGCGATCCGCGTCGGGAAGTTGGCCTTGATCAGCCCGGTCACCACGTCGACCGATGGCCGCTGCGTGGCCACCACCAGGTGGATGCCGGTCGCGCGGGCCAGCTGGGCCAGCCGGCAGATGAGCTTCTCCACTTCGAACGGCGCCGCCATCATCAGGTCCGCCAGTTCGTCGATGATCACCACCCAATAGGGCAGCTTTTTCAGGATTCGCGGGTGCTTGTTGTAGGCCTCGATGTTGCGCACCGCCACTCCAGCGAACTTCTTGTAGCGCGCCTCCATCTCGCCGACCACGGCCTGGAGCACCCCAACCACCTTGTCCATATCCACGATGACTTCGCTGAAGGCCATGTGCGGGATGCCCGAGTAGCTCGTGAGTTCCACCCGCTTCGGGTCGATCATCACGAACCGGACCTGGTCGGGTGTCGCGTTCATCATGATCCCGGCGATGATCGAGTTCATGCAGACACTCTTGCCCGAGCCGGTGGCCCCGGCGATGAGCAGGTGCGGCATCTTCCCCAGGTCGGCCACCACCGGCACTCCGGACACGCCTTTCCCGAGGGCGATCGCCAGTTTCGTCTTCTTTTCGAGGTCAGCGAACTCCTTGGTCTCCATCACCGCCCGCATCGTCACCACTGTTGCCGCGTCGTTGGGCACCTCGATGCCGACGATCGCCCGGCCCGGCACCGGCGCCTCGATGCGCAGGCTCGGCGCGGCGAGGGCGAGCGCGAGATCGTTCTGCAGGGCGGTAATCTTGTTCACCCGCACCCGCGTTCGAGAGACCTCCACCCGCTCCGTGCGTGGCCGCCCGTCCGGCCCCAGGAGCGCCTTGCCGTTCTCCTCCCGCAGGGGCACGTCCTTGTAGCGCACTTCCCAGCCCGGCTCCACGCCGAACTGCGTAACCGTTGGTCCCTCGTTAATCTCCACCACCGTCGCATCCACGCCGAAGCTGGCCAGCGTATCGACGATCAGCTGCGCCCGGGCCGCATTGTCATGCTTGCGATGGATGCTCGGCTGGGGTGCGGTCAGCATCTCTATGGCCGGCAGCTGCCACCCGCTCTTGGGCTCCAGCTCCAGCCCCAGTTGCAGCGGCTCCGAAGGCTCTTCCTCCTCTTCGGGCACTTCCGCCGCCGGCTCTTCCAGTTCGAGCTCTTCGGCGGGCAGAGGGGTGAACGCCGCGGCCGCCCCGGTCCCGACCGGCGAACTCGGCGAGGCCGGGTCTATCGACGGACGGAAGATCACCGGCGCCCCTTCGAGCGCCGTGCGCCCCATCGGCTCCAGTCGCTCGAAGCTGCCGGCCCCGATGACTATCTCGTCATCGTTCTCGCCCGGCCGCCGGAGGATGAACTGCACCCATCGACCGAACGCGGCGGCCCCGCGGTGCGGCAACCGCCGCTCCCAGGCTTCCTCCACCCACAGGGGCGCATGAGTCGCAAACCAGCGTGTCGGGCCCGGAGCCAGCAACGATGCCGCCACGATGAACAGGCTGATCCAGGCAAGCTTCCCAAGGAATCCCGACACGAGCCTCCGCCCGATGTCGCCGCCGAGCGAGACCTCCTGGAAGCTGACGTTCCAGGCCGTCCACGGCGCCTCGTTCAACCCGAACAGCCCCCAGGCAAACAGCCCGGCCGCGACCACTCCTCCCGTTCGCCGCAGGAACGGCCCACGGTCGAGGTACCAGCCTCGCCACGATGCCGCCGCGCCGTAGAGCGCCCACGCCAGCACCACCAGCAGTCCGAACCCGAACGTGCGCAGAAGCCAGTCGCGTGCACTGCGCCCTACCTCGGCCCCATCGAACGCGATGGCTGCCGCGGCCAGCACGGCCAGGATCGCAACCGGCCCGACGATCCCGGGCCTGTTGAACTTCGCAATTGAAAACCGGCTCTTCCGTTTCCTGCCGCGCGAACTGGTGTCCGCGCGGGCAGTGCGGGGCCGAGTACGTGCCCGTGCCGCCATGGCTCTGCACTCCTCATTACCCGTTCGAACGGCACCCCGCTGGCCGTGAACGGCATCGCCCGGCTGGCTCTCGCCGACTAGACCTCGACAGTCACAGTCAGCACCATCGGGCGCCTGCGGGTCTCATCATAAAGGAACTTGCTCACAGCGTCGCGGATCCGCGCGTTGATGTCCCCGAACTCCGCATAGTGGTCGACCCCTTTGATCGAGTCCGCAACCACCTGCTTGCTCCGGTCGAGGATGTCCTCGCGCTCCTCTACGTCGATAAACCCGCGCGCCAGCACCTCGGCCGCCCGTTCCAGTCTCCCGGTCTGCTTGTCCACCGTCACGATCACCACCACCACGCCATCGGTGGAAAGATGGGCCCGGTCGCGAAGGATGTGCTGGTCGACATCGCCGATGCCCAGCCCGTCGACGTACACATACGTCGCGGCGACCCGCTCGCCGGTCCACGCGCTTTCCTCGTCGATCTCCAGCACATCGCCGTCGGTGAGCACGAACGCGTTGCCCTTCGGCACCCCCACCGATTCCGCGAGCTTCGCGTGGATGACCAGGTGCCGGTACTCACCATGGACCGGCACGAAGTATTCGGGCTGGAGCAGGCTCTGGATGATCTTCAACTCTTCGCGGCTTGCATGTCCGTGTACGTGCGTGTTCAGCGCGCGGTTGTAGAGCACTTCGGCCCCCAGCCGGAACAGGTTGTCCACATTCCGGTAGACCGCGGTCTCATTCCCCGGGATGGGCGATGCCGAAAGCACCACCGTGTCGCCCTTTGCGATGGTGATGTGCCGGTGGTCGCCGTTGGCCATCCGGGTCAGCGCACTGGTCGGTTCGCCCTGGCTGCCGGTCGTCACCACAACCAGCTTCGCTGCCGGCGTATTGCGCATCTCTTCGACGCCCACGATCACCCCGTCCGGGGCGTTCAGATAGCCCAGCTGACGGGCCATCGCCACGTTATCGATCATCGAACGGCCCGTGACGAACACCTTTCGCCCCGTGAACACCGCCGCATCGACCACCTGCTGCACGCGGGAGATCAGCGAAGCGAAGGTCGCCACGATCATGCGCCCTTCGGCGTTGACCATGATGTTTCGAAGCGCCGTGCCCACCAGTTGCTCGCTGGGCGTGAAGCCCTCCTGCTCCGCGTACGTCGAGTCCGCCAGGAGCAGCAGGCACCCCTCAGCCCCCACCTGGGCAAGCCGGATCAAGTCGGTGTGCTGGTCCATCACCGGCGTGTGGTCGAGCTTGAAGTCACCGGTATGCACCACCAGCCCGAGCGGCGTGCGGATGATCAGCCCGCACGCATCCGGGATGCTGTGTGCCACCGTGAAGAACTCCACCTCGAATATCCCGGCGGTAATCACTTCTCCCGGCTGGACCACGTGCGTTTCGGCGCCTTGCAGCAGCCGGTGCTCCTGCAACTTCACCCGGACGAGCCCGTCGGTCAGCCGGGCGCTGTAAATGGGCGCGTTGAACTCGCGCATGAAGTACGGGAGCGCGCCAACGTGGTCCTCGTGCCCATGGGTCAGGAACACAGCCCGAAGCTTGTCCTTGTTGTCGCGAAGGTACGTGAAGTCGGGGATGACCAGGTCGACCCCGAGCATCTCCTCCTCCGGGAACATCAATCCGACGTCCACGACGATGATGTCGTCGCCGTATTCCAAAACCATCATGTTCCGGCCAATTTCGCCAAGCCCGCCGAGCGGGATGACGCGCAAAGTGGTGTTACCTGCCATGGGATTCCTTATTCGAACAGTCGGATCTGTCCAGGTTGCGCACCCTCGGGTACGGGTTGTGGGGCACTCAATTCGGGCTCGCCCGGCAGGACCTCCAGTGGGGGCCCTGCCACAGCCATGGGCTCTTCTTTCTCGGCTTCGGCCGCCAGCGCCGGTATTCTTCGGCCCCGGGCTCGTTCGAGGATCGCCGGAAGCTGGCGAAAATCGGCAAGCAGCACCTCACGCAGGTTCTGCTGATGCAACGCCGCCGCGGGGTGGTACATAGGGATGATGAACCGGCCGTCCGTTTCTCGCACGCTTCCATGAATACGCGAAATCGCCTGCTGTGGGAACCATCGCGACATCGAGAACCGCCCCAGCGTCACGATCACCAGCGGGTCCACCATGTCGATCTGGAGGTCCAGGTACTCCGCGCAGGCCTCGATTTCGCCCGGCAACGGGTCCCGGTTTCCCGGCGGCCGGCACTTCAGCACGTTGCAGATGTACACCTCGTCGCGGCGAAGGCCGCCGGCCGCCAGCAGTTCTTCCAGGAATTTTCCGGCGGCGCCCACGAACGGCCTGCCTTGCGTGTCCTCGTTCATCCCCGGGGCCTCGCCGATGCACATCACTTCCGCCGTAAGCGGCCCCTCGCCCGGGACCGCATTCGTACGTGTCCTGGCCAGTTCGCACTGCCTGCACGCGCGAATGACGTCATAAAGCTCCCCGGCCCGTTCCTCCGTGCTGATCACGCCGCTTCTCCCACCGGACTGCCGGCGCGCGTTGCCTGCTCGGCCCGCAGCCGTTGCCGGGCCGTTACCAGCATCTGGACGCCGATAGCCGAAAGGACCACGGCGAAGACCACCTGCAGCGACCGGCCGCTGAGCGCACCCGCCGCGTACGCGCCAGCCACCGCCCCGGGCAGAGCGAACGGCGCCACCCACTTCGCGACCGCGGTATCGACGGTCCCCTGCCGGTAGTGCGCGAGCGCGCCCATGAGCGATGCGCCAACGATCACCCAGAGCGAGATGCCCTGCGCTTCGTGCTGGCCCACCCCGAGCACCAGGACCAGTGCCGGCACGAAAATGGCGCCACCACCCACACCCAGTGCTCCCGATGCGAGGCCGCCCACGAGCCCGATTGCTGCCGCCGCGGCAAGCTCGGCCCCCCCGTGGATGTCGAGCAGCGGGTCGACGGTCCGCACCAGTAGCAGCCGCAGCGACACCGTCACGAGGAACACGCCGAATAGCTGCCGCAACCGCATCGCCGGGACCCGCATGGCCCCGCGAGCGCCGAGCGCAGCGCCGATGATGGCCCCCGCCAGCAGGGCAGCCACCAGTCGCCCGCTGATAGGCTCCTCGATCGCATAGGCGCCGGCCGCCACCGCCGCAGTGACGATGATGACGACGAGCGACGTCCCGTGGGCGATGTGCTGCTGCAACTTCATCGGGCCCGACATCAGCGGGACCATGATCGCGCCGCCTCCACCGCCGAGGATGCCGCTCAGGAACCCGCCCGCCGCCCCGGTGACCCCGGCGATCGCCGCGTTTGGCCGGGTCGCGGTTGTGGTCACGCTGGCGCGGCCCCCGGCTCCGCCGGTGCCGACCGCTTCGGCTGCACACCCCATGCGAAAAGGACGCCGACGAAGTAGAGGAAGAACAGCGGCCCCGCCACCATCGTCTGCGTGATCGGGTCCGGTGTGGGCGTTACTACCGCGGCAATGATGAAGATGAGGATGACCGCGTACCGCCAGAATCCCAAAAGCTGCTTCGCCCGCACCAGCCCCAGCCGGGCGGCCAGCGCCAGCACCATCGGCAGCTCGAACGCGATGCCTACCCAGAAAACGATCCTGATCACGAAGTCCACGTACTGTTTCACGCCCGTGACGTTCTGGATCTCCTCGCTGCCCAGTTCGAGCAGGAACCCCAGCGAGGCCGGCAGGATGACCCAGTAGGCGAACGCCATGCCCCCCAGCAGGAATACCACCGTGCCCGCGATCCCGGGCAACAACAACCGCTTCTCCTTCGGCGTGAGCCCCGGGACGATGAAGGCCAGCAACTCGTAGATGATGACCGGCGAGGAAATGATCAGGCCGCCATAAAGGCCGATTTTCACGATGATGCTGATCCGGTCGGTCGGCGAGAAGCTCGAGACGCGGAAGCCCTCGATGCGCTCGCGCGCCGGTGCGAGCAGCCAGCCAAGGATCGTTTCCCAGAAAAGGAACGAGACAAGAGTCCCGATGACGAGCGCGATGGCGCAGATGAGGACCCGGTTGCGGAGCTCCTTGAGGTGCTCCATGAGGGTCATCTCGGGGCCGCCCCCGTAGGCGTACGTTGGAGCCAGTGATGGCGGCATCTCGCGGATGGGGTCTGCGCTCATCTGTCCCTAGAACACCATCGGTGGTTGTGCCGGCCCGGTCGGGGCGGCGGGTTCCGCGGCGGCCGGGTTCGTGTTCCCCGTGGCCACGAACGGGACGACCTTGTCGTCGAGCGACAACTCCGAGGTGGCCTCCGCGATCGACGCGTTCACCTCGCGCAGCCCGCTATCGAGCTTCGCCTGCTCGTCGCGCATCAGCCGCTGGGCCTGGTCGACTTCGCCCCGGATCGTCTTGTACTGCTCGTCCAGGTAGTCGATCTCGTCTTTGAACTCATCCCGGACCGCGCGGGCGTACATCTGCATCTGCCTGACGGCGCGCCCGATCTGGTACGCCATCTGGGGCAGGCGCTCGGGCCCCACCACGATCAGCAGGAGCACGAGCACGAGCAGGAGTTCCTGGTAGCCAATGCCCAGGAATTCCACATCAACCTCCCGTGGGCCGGGACGGCTGCCGGTTGGTCAGCCTACTTGTCCTCGACGCCGTGATCCTTCAGATAGTCTACGGCGTCCTGCACGGTCGCGATCTTCTCGGCGTCTTCATCGCTGATTTCGAGTTCGCCCACGTCGCTAGAGAACTCCTCCTCAAGCGACATAATCAGCTCGACGAGGTCGAGAGAGTCTGCGTTCAGGTCGTCCACGAAGGAGGCGGCGGGCACCACTTCGTCTTCTTCGACGCCGAGCTGCTCGACCACGATGGAACGGACCCGTTCGAACACTGTTGGCACGGTAGGAGTACTCCTGGTTATAGCGTGGATGTATTGGTCTCAGGTGCCGCGTCCTGCGGCTCTTGCTGCGCCGGCCTCCCGGCGCGGATACGTTGGCTTACGGTTCGGAGCACTCCGTTGACGAATCCCGGTGAACTCTCGCCGCCATACCGGTGCGCAAGTTCCACAGCTTCGTTGACGACAGCCGCGACCGGCGCCGAATTATCGGTAAGCAGTTCCCATATTGCAAGGCGCAGGATGTTCCGGTCAACGACGGCGAGCGTCTCTAGCGGGTACTGTGTTGCGGCCCCACGGATATAGGCATCGATCTCCGGTTGCAGCTTCAGGACGCCCCGCAGCATGCCCCGCCCGAACCCGCTCGGCCCAGGGGCCGCGATGCCGGGCTCTTCCTCTTCCGCGGCCGCCAGGCGCCGCTCGTAGGCCGCTTCCGCGTCGTGGTCAGAGGTCTCGGATTCGTACAGCGCCTCCAGGATCACCTGGCGCGCACGGCGAAACGGGTTATCCGTCACGCCATCACCATACCGCCATCCACGTGAATGCACTGCCCCGTGATGTACCCGGCTCCGTCGCTCGCCAGGAACGCTACCAGCGGCGCCACTTCGTCCGGGTCCGCTATCCGTCCCAGGGGAATCTGGCCCATGACCGCCGTCGTGGCCTGTTCGGTCATGCTCGAGATGATGTCCGTATTGATGAAGCCGGGCGCGACCGCGTTCACGGTGATCGCCCGCGAAGCCACTTCGCGCGCCACCGAACGCGTGAACCCGATGAGCCCGGCCTTCGCCGCCGCGTAGTTCGCCTGGCCCGCATTCCCCATCACGCCGACCACGCTCGTGATGTTAATGATCCGCCCGCCCCTCGCCCGCAGCATCGGCCGCATCGCCGCCTTCGTCACCAGGAACGCCCCACGCAGGTTCGTCCGGTGCACGGCGTCCCAGTCGTCCTCCGACATCCGCATCAGCAGGCCGTCGCGCGTGATCCCCGCGTTGTTCACCAGGATGTCCAGCGCCCCGAACCGGTCGACAGTCCCCTTCACGAGCGCAGCGGCGTCGTCACTCTCGGCCACATCGCCTCTGATCGCGAACGCCTCGCCTCCGGCAGCCGCGATCTCGGCGACCACCGCCTCGGCCAGCGCCGCGTTCGCCTGGTAGTTCACCGCAACCTTCGCGCCGCGCCGGGCCAGCTCGATGCAGATCGCGCGCCCAATCCCCCGGGAACCACCCGTGACCAGCGCGGCCTTTCCGTCGAGGTCGCCCATCAGAGCGAAACCTGCACAGAAGTCGCGTCGTTCACGTTGATGCAGTTCGACTTCCGCAGCATCCGCTTGATGATCGCCGTCAACACTCGCCCCGGCCCGAATTCAATGAACGTTTCCACGCCCTGCGCCCCCAGGAAGTCCACCGTCTGACTCCACTGCACCGGGCGGCAGACCTGGTCCACCAGCTCGTGCCGTATCCCCACCGCGCCGGTCAGCGGGGCTGCCGTGCAGTTGGCGACCACAGGCACCAGCGGGTCCCCAATCTCGGCCGTGGCGACCGGCTGGACCATCCCGTCGGCGGCGGGCCGCATCAACGAGCTGTGGAACGCGCCGCTGACGCTCAGCGGGATGACCTTCACGGCGCCGCGGGCCTTCGCATAATCGAGCGCGCGCACCACCGCCTCGCGCCGCCCCCCGATGACGATCTGGCCCGGGGCATTCACGTTGCAGATCTCCGCGCCCGCCTCCCGGCAGACTTCTTCGCAGTCCGAAACATCCAGGCCCAGGACCGCCGCCATCGTGCCGGGGTTCCGGTCGCCCGCGGCCTGCATCAGTTCGCCGCGCGTGCGCAGCAACCGGACCGCTTCGTCGAAGGGCAACGATCCCGCTGCCACCAGGGCCGAGTATTCGCCGAGTGAATGCCCGGCGACGAATGCGGGCCGTTCGAGCAGCCCCGGGTTCAGTTCGGTCGCCACGCGCAGGAGCGCCAGGCTGGTGACCGCGATCGCTGGCTGCGTGTTCCGCGTCTGCTGGAGTTCTTCTTCCGGGCCTTCGAAGCAGATCCGGCTCAGGCTGAACCCGAGGATCTCATCGGCGCGGTCGTAGAGTTCGCGCGCCGCGGGGAACTGGTCGTAGAGGTCCTTCCCCATGCCCACGGACTGGGCGCCCTGGCCGGGAAACACGAAAGCCCGGTCGACATGGACCGGGTCCGCGAGTGAAAGGAAAGGCGCCACAGCGAGTGCCGGGCTCGTCAGCTCTCGAGATCGGGTTCCGGAAGCTGGATGACTTCCCGGCCCCGGTACGTCCCGCAGATCGGGCACGCGTGGTGTGCGAGCCGGGGGCTCTTGCACCGAGGACAGTCGATCACGTGTGGCATCCGGATTTTCAGGTGCGAGCGCCGCTTTCCCTGTCGAGAAGAGGCGTACTTCCGCTTTGGCAGCGGGGGCATGGCGGGTCTCCTTCAGGTGATTACCCATTCGTCGTGCGCTTCAGTCCGATCAGGGCCGCCCACCTCGGGTCGATTGGCCCACGTTCGCACTGGCAATGTGCAATGCTCAGGTCCGTCCCGCAGGTGGGGCAGAGCCCCGGGCAGTCCGGACGGCACAGCGGCCGCATGTCGGCGGCCGTCTCGCTATATTGCCGCACTGCCTCCCTAATGTCGATCGTGCTATCCAGCTCAATCCGGAAGCTCTCCGGGTCGTCCGGTTCCGGCATCCGGTGCCCGTGCACCAGGTCGATCTGCTGGACGTACACCTCTTCGAAGCTGATGTGCGCCGGATAGGCGAACGCGGCAAGGCAGCGGCTGCATTGCGCCTCCAGCAGCACGTCCGCCTCGCAGCGCACCAGGACGCCGTCCGGCATCCGGATCAACTCAACATGCCCGGCGTGGACCGGTTCTTCCGCCTCGAGCTCATAGCGGCGGCTCGCGCCGACTTCCTGGCGCAAGAGCTGTGCGACGTTGAACAACATGGGGATACCCGTGGAGAGTTGTCCCTCCAGTTAACCTCACCGGCCCACCGCCGCATAGCCCTCCCCTCCATAACTTCCGGCCTTCCGTAACGATTCTGCAAATCCCCCCCGGGCGGGGCCTGCAGGCGTTTACGGCGCAGCCGCCGCTCCCTACGCTTCGTGCTACGGTTAGCCTTGGCCGACCCGATCCCTCCCAACGGACGATGCCGCTCTTGTCTCAGGTCACCGACGTCCGCACCCTCCAGGAATTCGACGATGAGGCCGCAACCGTCCGGGCAGCCCTCGATGATGTCGAGTACAGGCTGCGCGGCAGCGAGGAACTCGACCGCGTCCGGTCCGCCTTCGACGCCCTCGAAGCCGAGCTCAAGGATGTCCGCCGCAGCCAGCGCAAGCTCGACGGCGACGTCAGCGTGCTCAATTCCCGAATCCAGCCGGAGGAGAAGCGCCTCTACGACGGCTCGGTCCGCAACCCCAAGGAACTCGGCAACATCCAGCACGAGGTGGAGCTCCTCAAGGAGCAGCGTGCGAAGCTCGAAGACCAGCTCCTCGAAGTCATGAGCCGCCTTGAGTCAGTCGAGGCCTCCCACGCGGGCGCCCGGGACGAACTTGCCCGGTTGGAAGCCAAACGAGCCGCCGAGGTCGGAGACCTCCAGCTCGAGGCGAAGCGTCTCGGCGAGGCATTGGCCCGCGCTGACGCCCGTCGCGAAGCCCAGAAGCTCAAGATCAGCCCGCAGGCGCTCCACGTCTACGAGGACATCCGCCGCCGCCGCGGTGGCATGGCCGTTGCCCACATCCAGGGCGGGATGTGCGCGGGCTGCCGTGTCTCGATCCCCGAGGCGGTCCGCCGCCGGGCCTTCCAGCCCGACCAGCTCGCGCAGTGCCCCAACTGCGAGCGCATCCTCTACGTCGGGTAGGCCCCCATGCGCGCCGTTGGCTACTTCGTCGAAGGAGCTCGCAAGCACGGTCATAAGCGCAGCATCGGCGAGCAGAACCAGGCCTTCCTCGATTTCTGCACCCGGCATGGCTACGAAGTGGCCGCTACCTTCCTCGATACCGAAGACGAACCACCGGGCGCCGGGGGCTTCCCGCAGATGCTCCATTTCCTCGGCCGGGCCGACCGCGGGTTCACCGTCGTGGTTGTCGATAGCCTTGGCGTACTCGGTCCCGACCTGGGCCAGGGTGCGCTCAAACTGCTCGAGCTCGAACAGACCGGCGTGCCGGTCCTCCTCGCGCACAGCGGCGGCGAGGCCTTCCGCGAGCTTGTGGAAACCTGGGCCGACCGTGGCGAGGGCACCCCGGTGTCGGAAAAGGTCCGCTCGGCGATGCGGCGCAAGGCCGTGAAGGGCGAAGTCCTGGGCCGCCCGCCCTACGGCTATCGCGTCGGTCCCCGGCGCCGCCTCGAGCTGGTCCCCGAGGAGTCGGTCGTCGTCCGCTACATCTTCCGCCTCTACCTGCAGGAGGGTCTGGGCATCCGCAAGATCGCTGGCCAGCTCAACGCCGAAAACGTCGCAACCCGTCGCGGCGGCCGTTGGAGCATGGTCACCGTCCGCGACATCCTCCGCAACCGTGCCTATCTGGGGCACTACTCGCGCTTCGGGACCACCGTCACCGGTAGCCATCCCGCGCTCGTCTCGCCGGAAGACTTTCGCAAGGTCCAGGACCGCCTCCAATCGCGCCATGGCGCCACGCGGACCCGAACGGTGCAGCCCTTCCTCCTCAGCGGGCTCCTGTATTGTGGCCGCTGCGGGAACAAGCTCATCGGCGTCAGCCGGCGCCAGAAGTGGACCCTGAAGAGCGGTGAGGAAAAGACTGCCGCCTACCGCTACTACCAGTGCGAATCGCGCACGAACCAGAACAGCTGCGCCTACAACACCCAGCGCGTCGCCGATATCGAGGAACGCCTTCGTGCCGCACTCGCGGAAGACGACCAGCCCGTTACCCGCCTCCGCCGCGCCGGCAACGTCGACTCCTATTTGCTTGACCTCCACGGCCAGGTCGACCGCATCGAGAGCCGGATGAAGCGGAACCGCCGCCAGGTCGAGGAACTCGTCGCCGATGCGGCCCACGGACACATCACCCTCGAGCGCATGAAGTCGCTCGGTGCCGGCCTTGCCCGGGAGCACCAGGACCTCGAAGCCGAACTCTCGGGAGCAAGGGACCGGCTGCACGCCCAGCAGTCCGAGGCCGAACGCCGCCGCCATCTCGAAGAACTCCGGGACCGCGTCCTGCGCGAGTGGGAACAGCTCTCGTTCGAAGACCTCCAGGCCGCCCTCCGCGAGGTCGTCGATCGCATCGAAGTCGATGACGAGGACCTGCGCGTCTTCCTTCGTGCCTGAATCCGGTTAGGGGTAGTACGTCTCGCAACCCGCCGGGATGGCGATCACCGCGGCCCCGCGGTAACAGACATCGTTGCCACCGCCGCCGCCGTTGAGGAACACGAGAAACGCCGGCCCGCCAACCAGGACATCGTTGCCGCCCTGCCCCTGCAGGACGTTGTTGTTCGCCCCACCGACAATGCAGTCGTTGCCACCCCCGCCAGAAAGGGTCCCGCCGGCCCCCGTGCCGAGAACGAGGGCGTTTCCACCCCCGCCCCCGGGCCCGATCTGCAGGCGCGTGAGGGGCATGCCGGCGCACCCCGGGGGCGTCAACTGTGCCAGCGTCGCCGGTTCGGCAGCCTCGCCCGCCCGCGATGGCGGGACGGTGTTGCTCGCCGCCGCCGCCGAGGCGATCGTCGCAACGACCAGCCCCACCAGGCTGCCCAGTGCCAACCGCGGCAGCTTCTCGAATCTCATGCCGCTCCCCGCGTCCGCGATGGCGCCGCCGGGATCTCGGGCATCCCCACGGCCTGGAACCGGTAGGTCAGCTCGCCATCGTGCACGAAATAGGCGTGGAAGCCGGGACGCGCCTCCTGTAGCACGACCGCCCCGCTTTGCACGGCAATCCGGCCAAGATCGTCCAGGCTCGTCACGTCCACAACCCGTGTCCGCGTGGCCGGCACCTTGCCACGGACCGTCACCAGCGGCGACTTCAGCCTGGCTCCTTCTGCAAACGATGCGCCGCCTCGCTGGTTCACGACGGCGATGACGAACCACCCGCTGGCGATGAGCGCGAGTCCGAGCCCTGCCAGCGAGACCATCCGTGCAAGCGCCACCGGCAGGTCCACCGCGAGAAGCCCGATCGTGTTTGCGCGTTCCACCCGCGTGCTGACGTTGCCTTCTGCCGCCGGCGTCAGCTGGTCCAGGGGGTTCGGACTCGACCCGCGCGCCAGCCGAAGCTGGACGTTGTCCAGCTCCATCGCCAGCGCCGCGGCCGAG
Organism: Dehalococcoidia bacterium; assembly: GCA_023382755.1. Classification (GTDB taxonomy): domain Bacteria; phylum Chloroflexota; class Dehalococcoidia; order Tepidiformales; family Tepidiformaceae; genus Amarobacter. The sequence goes on along the minus strand of JAHDWR010000016.1, from coordinate 7,422 downwards.
AACGTGTCTTCGAAGGGCGTCCCGCCGATCCGCCCCGAGACCTGGACGCGCGGCGATACGGTGACGCTGTAGCGGTCGTTCTTCACGCCGGACTGCGTCTCCAGGACCGTGATGAGTTCCTGTGCTTCCGCCAGGTTCAGCACGCCCTCCGCCGTGAACTCTTTCCCGGTGAATGCCGTCTTCGGTGTCAGCTCGATGGTGCGCCGCCACCCGCTCTGGTCACCGAGTTCGGCCACCATCTGGTAGGTGCCGCCGACGCCAGAAGCGTCCGCGCCCTCGAAGGCGTACGTGAATTGGAACGCCACCGCGTCGCTCAGGCGGCGATAGACGGGCTCGCCCGAGGTTGCCCCGCCCGTGTCGTAAACGCGCTCGTCTCCCGCGGCGGCGCTGTATTCGAACTCGCCCGTCTGCGTATAGGGATTGTTGGCGGGCACCTCGTGCGTCGCCGGGCGGTTGAACGCCACCCAGGCCAGCACCCCCAGTCCGAGGACGGCCGCGGCAAGGATAGAGACGGTGTCTTGCCAGTCGCGCAGTAGTGGATTCATGGACGGTGCCCCCCTGGTGCCCGCTCCGGACGGTGATGGTCGGCTGCGTCCCCTCCGCCGGCGCTCCCGGGTGGTCCGGACCGCAGCAGTCCCCCCTCCCAGCCCGGCGAAAGCGACGAACAACAACCCGGCGATGTACGCCGGGGAATGAAAGCGTGAAAGCCAGGCGCCAAGGCCAGGCACGTGGATCCAGAGTTCGCCGATCATTTCCGCCTGGACCGGCCGGTACGGGTCGATGAAGTCGTTGTTATCGCCCTGGAACACGAACCGCGGGCCGTCCGTATCGATGATGCGGTGGATGACCGGGCCTATCTGAGGGTGGCGGTAGGTCACGACATCGCCCACACCGTACATGTCCTGTTTGCGGACAACCGCCAGGTCGCCCCGGTGCATCCCGGGCTCCATGCTGTTGCCGCTGACAATCACATACGACGTTCGCCCGCCGAGCTGCGGCGGGGCGAAGGCGATCCACGCCGCGATAACCGCGATGAGCGTGAACGCCGAGGTGAGCGACGCGACCAACCGTCGCCGGTGCTCCATTGTCGTCCCCCAATTGGTGGGGTGCGCGCGGGGTCTGACCACCCCTGGCGCGCGCACCCCGGGTGCTCAAGCCGTGTTAGTCGGCAGCCACGACGCGGAGTCCGGTGACCGAAAGGACGGTGACGCTCCCGCCACTCACGTCGCAGCTGAAGCTGGTGGGGCCGCCCGTGCACCCATACCAGCTGCCCGCGCTGTTGAACTGGACTTTCACGTTGTTGACGTCGGCGCCGTTGTCCAGGTCGAAGTCCACCGCATCGAGGACTGACGGGTCCGTCCCATCGAGCGTGTAGTGGATGTTGGACACGGTGTACCCGTCCACCGTGCCTGCACCATCACCGGCGCGACTGTCGTTCACGGTGTTGTTTGCCGCGAAGCCGAAGGCCGAAACGGCGACGATAGCGAAGACGGCCAGCACGGCAAGCCGCCGGCCACTCCTGAGGTTGCGGATAATCATGGGCTGCACTCCTGCGAACCGGGCGGGTCCTCCCCGCCTTGTCTTGGTGTAAGCCCCCGGGGTACGGGGCCTCCACCGGTTCCATTCGACCCGGTAGCCACCCGGTGAAAGGCTCGCAGACGAGAAATCATCAGATTGTCAGATAGAATATTCTGATTGCGCTATCAATTCGGTGCGAAACCTGCCGATAAGGCCTCTCGCGCCGGCGTAAGGGGTTTCCCGCGGTTCCACATGAGTTGTCACGCACCGCGAAAAAGGGGACGATCGTGGCATGCAGGACGAGATCTACCGCGAAATCGCCGGCGCCCTCGAACGCGGCGAGCCTGTCGTGCTCGCCACCGTCGCCCGCACCCGCGGCTCCACCCCCCGCAAGACCGGCGCCAAGATGGTCGTCCGCCAGGACGGGTCCTTCTTCGGCACCATCGGCGGCGGCTGTGGCGAGGCCGAGGTCTGGCAGGAGGCCATGGGCGTCCTCGATGACGGCCAGCCCCGCATCGTCACCGTCGACCTCACCGAGCCCACCGACGGCGACGACAAGATCTGCGGCGGCGTCATGGATGTCTTCGTCGAGCGCGTGGGGTAGAAGCCCGCCACCTGAGCAAAGGAGCGGTGACGTGGTTGAAATCGCACCCTTGGGATTCCTCTCCCTGGTGATCCTGCTGTCGCTGATAGCCGTCGTACCGTTCGTTGTCCTCGGCATGGTTGCGAGCCACAGAGGACAGTCGATGGCCTACATGTTCTGGGGGCTACTGGGCTGGCTTGGCGTCATCATCGGCCTGCTGATGATGATGGCGATGGCACCGAAGGACGTAAGCCGAGGTTAGGAGCGTGCGTACTCGCGTTTACTCTCGCCCGTTCTGCTGTAGCATGGGAGAAGCGAGCCCTCAAACGAGGATCGGAGAGTAGCAATGTTTGGTTCACTAGGCGCCCCTGAGCTGCTGATTATCGGTGCGGTGATCATCCTCATCTTCGGCGTGGGCAAGATCAGCGGCCTCGGCCGCGAGCTCGGCTCCTCGATCAAGGAGTTCCGCCGCGCCGTCAAGGATGAAGACGCGGAAGCCGCGAAGCAGGCCCAGCTCCAGCAGACCACCCAGCAGCAGGTCCCACCGCCCGCCGCTCCCCCGCAGGCCCAGGCCCCTCAGCCCCAGCAGCCAGCGGCCCAGCAGGGCGACCCTAAGACGCCCAACGTTTTCTAGCTTCAACCCGGGCAACAGCACCCACGAAGCCCCCGGTAACCACCGGGGGCTTTCTGCTACCACCGTGCACAAGTTCAGTACACCCGCATCAGGAGATGCCGAACTCTCGTTCGACCTCCTCCAGGTCGATCAGCTCGCCGGCATCTGCCTCGGCAAGACCCTGATCAATCGCCGCCTTTTCGTCCTCACGCAAGCTCCGCTCTGCATCCGGGATGAGCAACGCCGCCGTAACCAGCGCATCCTCGTCCGACAGGCGTTCAACGAATTCGTGAAGAAGCTGCTTGGCCGTCATGGTGCCCAGTATACCGAACTCGCCGGCACGGGAGCCTGGGGCGCGCCATGCCCCTTAGCCCCCCGCGACCGCCGGCACAATGCTCACTTCGTCCCCGTCTTTCAGCGGCGTGCCCAGCCCATCCATGAAGCGGACATCGTCTCCGTTCACATAAATATTCACGAACCGCCGGATCTGTCCCGCGTCGTCGAGCATGCGGTCCTTGATCCCCGGGTAGGCCCCCTCGAGGTTCGCCACCAGGGAGGCGAGCGTCGCCCCCTCCCCGGTCACGGTTGGCTGGTTTCCGGTCAGGTTACGCAGCGGCTGCGGGATACGGACATTGATGGCCAAGGGTCTCTCTCCAGGGTGTGTGTTATGAGGTGCGGTGCGGGACCAGGGTCGCGCTAACCTTCGACGATATCGCCGGTCACCGGGTCGATGCGGACGCCTTTGCCCTGCGCCCACGCCAGGCTCCGCTCGATCTCGTCGGGGTCACCCTCGAGCTCCAGCAGCACCCAGCCAGTCTTCTCGTCGACATCGGCCATGCGCACGTTCGTGATCACGCGAAACTCGTGACCCAGGTTGTAAATCAGCGGTTCCTTGATCAGGTTTTCCGGAAACGTGAAGCGGACGCGTTTGACAGCCATCAGGCAACTCCCTGCGCCGCTACGGCGCGATAAGCGCTCTCGAAACTCTCGATGGTCGCATCCACTTCCAGTGGTGGGTTCAGCGCCTCGGCAACTGCCTCCAGCGTCTTGAACCCTGCCCCCGTGATGAACGCCACCGTGAGCTCGTCGGGGTCGATTCTACCCTGTGCGGCCAGTTGCCTGAGCGCCGCCACGGTCACGCCCCCCGCCGTCTCCCCGAAGATCCCCTCGGTCTCGGCCAGTAGCTTCATGCCCTGCACGATCTCCTCATCGGTGACGCTTCCGCACGAACCGCCAGTCTCCTGCAACTGCACCAGGCTGTAATACCCATCGGCCGGGTTCCCGATCGCGAGCGACTTCGCGATCGTGTCGGGCCGCTGCGGCCGGAAGTTCATCGAACCCTCCTGCCACGCCGTCGCGACCGGCGAGCACCCCGTCGCCTGGGCACCGCTCATCCGCGTCTTCGGCTCATCGATCAGGCCCGCCTTGTACAGCTCCTGGAACCCCTTCCGGATCTTCACGAACAGCGACCCGCTCGCAATCGGCACGACGCAGTGGTCGGGCGCGCGCCAGCCCAGTTGCTCCGCCACTTCGAACCCGAGCGTCTTCGAGCCCTCCGAGTAGTACGGCCGCACGTTCACGTTCACAAATGCCCAGTTGTAGCTCCCCGCGAGTTCCGCGCACAGCCGGTTCACCGCGTCGTAGTTTCCGCGCACCTTCACCAGCGTCGGCCCATAGATGCTCGAGCCGATCACCTTGCCGATCTCCAGGTCGTGCGGGATGAAGACCACCGCCTCCATCCCCGCCGCTGCTGCGTGCGCGCTCACGCTGTTCGCCAGGTTGCCCGTGCTCGCGCAGGCCAGCTTGCTGTATCCGAGCTCGCGCGCCCGGCTCGATGCCACCGCCACCACGCGGTCCTTGAATGACCAGGTGGGGTTCACGGTGTCGTTCTTGATGTAGAGGTTGTTCAGCCCCAGCGCCTTGCCGAGGTTCTTCGCGCGCACCAGCGGCGTGAACCCGGCGCCGATATCCACCGCGGCGCCGGCATCGCACGGCAGGAAGTCGCGGTAGCGCCAGAGACTGGCCGGCCCGGCCGCGATGCTCTCTCGCGTCACGCTCCGGCGGATGCCGTCGTAATCGTAGGTGACTTCGACTGGCCCGAAGCAGAAGTCGCACACGTGGCGCGCTTCGAGCTGGTATTCGCGATGACACTCGCGACAGCGGAGGTTGGTTGCAAAGCTCATGCTCAGACTCCGTACGGCCCGGGAGACGGGCCAACTGGGCAGGCGCGCGGTGAGAAGGCGCGGCTGCTGCGTAGAGATGTACGGGGTGCCCCTTCTGGTGAGGGGCTACAGCATGACCATGCGGCCCGGTGACGAAACCATCTGAACTCCTCGTTCCGCGTGGGCCGTTGTCTGGAGCGAAGTCGCTCTCATCTTTCCCCCGACGCATCGGGAGGCCGGATTTGGCACCTTATCTAATGAAGACAGGTTGCCGGGGTTTCTAAGGGCCGGTCCCTCTACCCCATCTTGATATGAGCGGCCACGGGCGGTGTTGCACGACATAGTACCAGACACCGCCGAAAAGCGAGAAATCGGGCTACCGCCGGCCAGCGCCCATCGTGTGGCTGGGCGCAGGCCGAGGGTGAGTTCACCCACCCCCGGCCTGCGAACAGCGAGTATTAAGGGAGGATGCCCTTCGGGATGTAGTTCCCGGTCCCGCTCTCGGTCAGCACGTGGTATTCCCACGTCCCCCAGATCGCGTAGTCCGGGTCTCCCCGGAACCGCGGATCATCGTTGCTGACGATCTGGTAGTGATATGTTGCGACACCGTCATACCCATGGCAGCGGATCATGTTGGAAATGTCGCCTGAGTTCATGTACGGATCGTTGCCGAAGTCCCCCTTTGTGTGTATGCGGTAGTCGCAGACTGAGAGAGTCGACTGGTCTAGGTCTTCGATGCTCGAAATGCCAGGACTCGTGTATACACGTCCGTCACCGAGGTCCCAGTAGTAGGCCCCGATCGCGTCGTATGCATAGACGCTGTCGTAGTTGCAGATTACCTGCACGCCGGCATCACCGATGCCGTTGTTGTCGGAGTCCCCGCCCTTGGGGATCTTGCATGCCGATCCCGTGGCAGCCGACCCGAGAGACGCCGGGAGTATCGCAATGACAGCCATTGCGACGAGAACAAGAAGAACCCGCTTCATCGATAATGCTCCTTTTCGAGCGCGCGCAGCGCGCACCCCTTGCACCGCGCCCCGCAGCAGGTCACGGCCCGTACCTTCGTTCCGACGTATCAGATGTGGTTGGCGGTAGACACTCGCTCGGGCCCGGGGCGCTCCTTTCCGGGTCGCAGGAGAGAGGGGGCGGGCAGTACGGCTCTTGCCGCTCCACCCGGTGCGACGGCCTGCTTAGCGGGTGCTAAACTGGCCGGCGCAAGGCGCTCTCACGTTCTCCTTGCGACCAGCCCCGTCCGCGGTTGCCGCCGCGCCGGGGCCCTTTCTTTACCTGGGATTTTCTCAGGGTTTCCCCCGAGTGGCCGCATAGTGGCCCCGGCGTGGATGACACGTCAAGGCCACCAACACAGACTCCTGTACGAGTAATTGGGTATCGCGACATGAGTTGTCGCGAAAGACGGCCCTGTATCATGCAATCTGAACCCGAATCAGATTCGCATCGACCATAACCGTTGGAAAAGCGTAAGAATCTCGCCCGGCTCGATTAACTCGCGGGCGCAAGCCCAAATGCCTGGATCGCCGCCACCAGCACCGCCGGGTGGATCGCCCGCCCCAGCAGTTCGTCCAGGTACCGGATGCTGAACGGGTCGCCCTGCTCCATCCCCGCCGTTTGCGCCAGGATGTCCGCGTACACCTGCGCAAGCGGTTCCGTCGGCGATGTCGCCAGGTCTATCTGTGGGTACGCCGCCACGATGAACTCCGCGAACGACCCGTGCGCGGAGTTCGTCCCCGGCAGGATCCGCGTGACGCCCGGGCTGGGCAACACACCGATCGATTCCGGCAGGAGCCCGCCGCTGTTGATCAGCGCCACCGCATCGATGTTCAGCTCCCGCGCCACCCGCGTCTTCGTCCGTGCCAGCTCTGGCTCGGCGGCCACAAGGTTCAGGTACAGGAGCCCGTCGAACGCCGTCGCGGCCAGCTCCTCGGCCCGGCCGTCCAGGCCGTCGCAGTGCACCGCTTCGTGCGCCAGGATCGGCATCAGGTGCTCGATGCGTTCACCCTCCGCGAAAGGGTTCACCGAGATGACCCGCGCCCCTGTCCCGAGGTATGTCACCCGCGCGATGAGCTCCGGCCCGCCCGGCGGTGTCTCGAACGCAATCCTGGCGGCCGGCAGCCCCGTGCAGTTCTCTCCGGTCAGGAGCGATTCCAGCGCCGGTTCGGCGAACGTCCCCGTGAGTGCCGCAAGTGCCGCCCGCAACTTCGGCGATGTCACGATGTCCACGGGCATGGCGTCGTAAATCGCGAGCGCGTCCAGGTACGTCTGGGGGTCGACCTGCCGCTGGTTCAGGTGAAACTCGAGCGCTTCGCGCTGGGCCGTGGCGTCGCGGTCGGCGTCGGTCGTCCCGGCGATCACCGGCGCGTCGTAGAAGGTGGGGTCCGAGACCTGGAGCTCGGTCGACGCGAGCAGCACCAGCGTTGGGTTCAGGTCGCCTTCGACCGCGACCTCCATCTCGCCCGTTGCCTTCGCATCGAATGCGCGCCGCGCAACCTTGAGTGTCGCTCCATCCGGGATCAACGAATCGACTCTCA
>JAHDWR010000015.1:25872-29164 GCA_023382755.1 Dehalococcoidia bacterium | reverse complement strand
GCACTCGAAGTCTTCCCGCATGCGGCCATAGTGGCCCTGCTTGGCTCCTCGCGGGCCCTGCGCTACAAGAAGGGGCCGCTCGGCCTCCGGCTGGAAGCGCTGGGCGAACTGCGGACGATGCTCGGCGCGTACCTGCTCGCGGAGTGCCCCGAACTGTTGACCTCGCCCCTGGGGGACCTTCTGCGCGAGCCGTTCGGGACTCTGCGGGGTCGAGAGATGAAGGAGATCGAGGACCGGCTGGACGCCGTCACCTGCGCACTTTCGGCCCACCACATCTGGCGGCACGGCGAGGTGGGGACCCGGGTGTTCGGCGACGCTGCGTCCGGGTACATTGCGGTGCCGGTCGCGGTCGTCCGGGACTGACTACATTCTTTCGGGCGCGGTCATCCCCATCATGTCGAGCACGCGCGCCAGCGAGATCCGCGCCGCCTGCACGAGCCGGAGCCGCGCCCGCGACATCTCCATGTCTTCCGTGATGACCTTCAGCGACGAGTCATTGGCCTGCTTGAACGCATCGTTGAAGCCGTGGAAGGCGTTGGCCAGCGACATGGCGTAGTGCGGCAGCTGCTGGGGCTCCAGGGAGGTCGCGACCACCTCGATCACGTCGGTCAGGCGCATCATCTCGCGGATGAGCGCGAGTTCGGATGGGTGCGTCAACCTGAATACATCCCCGCCATCGGGCGTCAGGCCCTGCTCGGCCGCCCGTTCGAGGATGGAGCAGAGGCGGGCGTGGGCGTACTGCACGTAGAACACGGGGTTGTCGCTCGACTGCTTCTTCGCAAGGTCGAGGTCGAAGTCCATCTGGGCGCCGGGCGAGCGGAGGAGGAAGAAGAACCGGGCGGCATCGGCCCCGACATCGTCGATTAGCTCGTCGAGTTTCACAAACTCGCCGCTGCGCTTGGCGATCTTCACGGCCTCACCGCCGCGGTTGAGGAAGACCAGCTGGTAGAGCAGGACGTGCAGCGCGTTGGGGTCGCCGCCAACGGCACCGGTGGCCGTCTTGAGCCGGGAGACGTGGCCGTGGTGGTCCGCCCCCCAGACATCGATCACCAGGTCGAACCCGCGCCGGGAGAACTTGTCCCAGTGGTAGGCGATGTCGCTGGCGTAGTAGGTCGGCCGCCCGTCGGAGCGGACCACCACATTGTCCTTGTCCTCGCCAAGTTCGCTCGAGGTGAACCAGAGAGCGCCTTCGCGCTCCACCAGCATGCCCTTTTCGCGGAGAATGCCCAGGGCCTTTTCGTAGGGGCCTTCGGGGTCGTACAGCGACTTCTCGCTGTACCAGTGGTCGTAACGGACGCCGAAGCGCTCCAGGGTCGCGCGGATGTTGCGGACCATCAGGTCGATGCCAAGCGTGCCGAGGGCCGGGGGCATCGGTTCGCCCTCGGGCATCAGGAAGCGGTCACCGGCCTCGTCCTGGACCATGCGGGCGAGGTCGATCATGTACTCGCCGGGATAGCCATCCTTCGGGATTTCCACCTGGCGGCCGAGCAGCTGCTGGTAACGGGCGTAGAGCGTCTCGGCGAAGTAGTCGGTCTGGGTGCCGGCATCGTTGACGTAATACTCGCGCTCGACGGTGTAACCGGCGGCCTGGAGCGCCGACGCCAGGGCATCGCCGATGGCTGCCCCGCGGCCGTTCCCGACGTGTAACGGACCGGTAGGGTTGGCGGAGACGAACTCGACCTGGGCCTTCTTGCCCTTCCCGATGGCGAGATCCGCGAACGCGGGGCCGACCCGGATGATGTGTTCGACCTGGGCCTGCACGAACGCGGTGGACAGCCGGAAGTTGATGAACCCGGGTGGGGCCACCGACGGAGGATCGATGGTGGAGTCGGCGGGGATGTGCGTGGCGATGGCGCGGGCCACCTCGATCGGCGGCTGCATGGCGGCCCGGGCGAGACGGAGTGGCAGGGTGCTTGCGAAGTCGCCGTTCGCGGGGTCCTTCGGACGCTCCAGCGACGCACCTGGAATGGCCACGTCGGGGAGGTCGCCGGCGGCTACCGCTGCACGTGCGCCGGCTTCCACCAGCTGCTCAAGGTACGAGCGAATGTCTCGGGTATCGGGCATAGGGGATACAGCGTAGTTGGCTTGAGAGAATCAGGACAGTGCGTGTGCTACTTCTCGCTGAAGGGAAAGGCGCGCGTCCGGGCCATGTCGGTCAACTCGCGGGCCGCCATCTCGGCGTGCTCGATGACGTCCGGCGGGTACCCATACTTCTTCTGGTGGACCTCGAACTCATCCTCATCGAGCAGTTCAAAGCAGCCGTTGGGGAGCACTTTCACGTCGAGGTCCAGGTCGACGTAGCCAATCTGGCATCCGTCAAATAGCGGGGGCGTCGTGACGTTGCAATACCAGAGCGCGAGGGGGCAGCCTGGCCGGGAGAGCCGAAAGACGTTGTACCAGCGGTCGCGCCAGAAATAGACGAGGGAATCGTAGGGGGAGCGGAACTCACCGCGGCTGGTGTAGATCGGCGTGCGTGCCCGGTAGGAGGCTATGAGGAGGTTGCCGTCGTCCGAAACCACCTGGAACGGCTGGATCCAGTGGGCAGTCCCGTCGTACTTCGTGGCACGGAGGAGGGCACGAGTACCGGGGCGGGCGCGGGGTCCGGCAAGGACATCCATCCGAGGATGATACACACGGATCGCGCCGGAAACGCTCCCCTTACGTGAAGTTGAGCGAAAAACTTCGCTAGTTGTTGACTATCGTGAGACCCGCGACCACCCCGCCGACAAGGGCGATGAGGGCCAGCAGGTAGCAGAAGAACTCCTGCCCCTGAGTGAACCGCGCCTGGATGTCGTGGTGCATCGGGGCGGCGTTGGGGTCTTCGTGGCCGTGCGCTTCTGCCATGTGTGCTCTCCGGGGTGTCGAGTCTCGCAATATTGTGGCGGTCGCGGCGGTTGTGCGCACCGCCGGTCCGGCCGGTGTAGGCTCGAACGATGGCACAGGCCCGAAAGAAGCAGCTCGTCCGGAAGCAGGTCACGGTACCTGGCAACCTTGCCCGGGCGTGCGCGGAGTTCAACTCCGGCCTCTTCTACGAGTGCCACGAGAGCCTCGAAGAGATCTGGCAGGAGGAACGCGGGCCCGTACGCGACCTCTATAAGGGCCTCATCCAGGTGGCCGCGGCCTTCGTCCACCTCTCCCGGGGCAACTACAGCGGCGCAGAACGGCTCTGCCGGACAGCGCTCGGATACCTTGGCCCGTACCGCGCGGATGGCGCGCTCGGCTTCGACGTGGAGGACATCTGCCGCCACACGGAGGACGCATACGCGCGCATCGTGGCCCTGGGACCGGCGAG
>JAHDWR010000015.1:0-25772 GCA_023382755.1 Dehalococcoidia bacterium | reverse complement strand
ATGGGCGAATGGGGAACGCGCCCGCCACGCAAGCAGGGAGAGTGCGCCATGTCTGGCAATTCCGCGTCGGGTGCTGCGCCCGAAGAGACGGTCATCCACGCCCGCGATGTCGTCAAGACGTACGATACGGGCATCATCCAGGTCCACGCCCTGCGGGGCGTCAACCTGGAGGTTAAGCGCGGCGAAATGGTCGCCATCATGGGACCTTCCGGCTGTGGCAAGACCACGCTCCTGAACAGTCTCTCCGGCCTCGACGACTTCGATTCGGGGATGGTGCTGATCAACGGGCAGGACATCACACGGATGCCTGACGACAAGAAGACCGAGTTTCGCGCGCGCGACATGGGCTTCGTGTTCCAGACCTACAACCTGCTCCCGGTGCTCACCGCCGCGGAGAACGTCGAACTCCCGCTCATCGTCTCGGGGACGCGCCCGAAGGTGGCACGCGAAATGGCGCTTGCCTCGCTGGAGCGCGTCCGCCTGCGCGAATGGGCCAACCAGCGCCCCGCCCAGTTGTCGGGGGGCCAGCGGCAGCGGGTCACCATCGCCAGGGCCCTGGTGAACCGCCCGGCGATCATCTGGGCCGACGAGCCCACGGGCGCGCTTGATTCGGCCACCGCGACCGAGATCATGGACCTCATCGTCGAACTCAACGAGGCCGAACACCAGACCTGCGTCATCGTGACCCATGACCCCAAGGTTGCCGCCCGTTGTCACCGGACCATCCAGATGGCCGACGGACAGATCGTCCGGGAAGACTCACGGGAGCGGATGGCCGCGCTCGCCAATGGGCACTAGAAACAGGCACGCCGGAGGGCCCCGATGAACGACCTGTTTGGCGTGTCCATGGACATCATCGCGGCGGTCTGCATCGCACTGACGATCGGGATCCTGCTGGCGGTGGCGTACATCGCCTGGCGCAACCCGGTGATGTTCAAGCTGGGGCTGCGCAACATCCCGCGGCGCAAAGCTCAGTCGTCGCTCATCGTCGTCGGTCTCATGCTTTCGACGCTGATCATCAGCGCCGCTTTTGGCACCGGCGACACGCTTACCACCTCGGTCACCTCCGAGGTGTACTCCATCCTCGGCGAGGCCGATGAATGGATTTCGTGGGACCCCGAAAAAGAGCCCCGGCCGATCGAGGAGCAGCTCATCCCGCTCTCCACGGTCGAGGAGTGGCAACGGAGGTTCGCGGACGACCCCGACATCGAGGCGATCGTCCCGTTCCAGCGCGAGACGCTGCCCATCCAGAACCAGCGTTCGCGGCTGAACGAACCGTCGGCCCGCATCGTCGCGTTCCGTTCCGGCGATGCCGAGGCGCTCGGCGGCCTGCGCGACCTGAGCGGTGCGCCAGTCACGCTCAGCGGCCGCGACATGGCGGTGAACAAGGACCTGGCGAAAGAGATTGACGCGCAAGTCGGCGACAAGGTGCTCGTATTCTATGGTGGCGAGGCGATCGAATTTACTGTCAGGGCGCTGGCCCCGTCCGATGTCCTCGCGGGGGCGATCGACCCGAATGCCAAGAACGGGGCGGCGGTGGACTTCGCCACGTTCGCCGAGATCACGGGGCGCGGAGAGAACGCGAACGCGGTGATCGTTTCGAACCGCGGCGGGGTGAGAGACGGCCTGGACCACGCCGACGCCGCGATGGACAAGCTGGAGCCGCTGATCGAGGAAACGCCATACCAGGTTGTAGCGTTAAAGAAGGACCTCGTGCGGTTCGCGGAGCTAATCGGAGCTTCGTTTACGACGGTGTTCGTGGTGTTCGGGTTGTTCTCGATCGCAGCCGGCGTGCTGCTCATTTTCCTCATCTTCGTGATGCTGGCGGCCGAGCGGAAACCCGAGATGGGCATGGCACGCGCGGTTGGCGCAAAGCGCCGCCAGCTGGTGGAGTCCTTCCTGGCCGAGGGCATGGGCTACGACCTCGGGGCGGCAGTCGTCGGGCTGGTTGCCGGCATGGGCGTAACGCTCGCCATGATCGAGGTGATCAAGGCGTTTGCCGGGGACAGTCTGGGCATCCCGATGAACGTGACGTTCACGGCCCGGAGTCTCGCCGTGGCGTTCTGCCTGGGTGTCATTGCCACGTTCCTCGTGATCTTCCTCTCTTCGTGGCGGGCGAGCAGGCTGAACATCACGGCGGCAATCCGCGACCTGCCCGAAAGCCGGGCGATCGACCCCGAAGCCGAGACGTGGAGAGGGTATTACCGGGCAGTGCTGAACGGCATTGTTGCGCTGGCGCTGCCGATCGGTTTCTCGTTCTTCCTGTTCGGGGCGCCGGGCATGGTCCTGGGTATCCCACTTCTCGTCGTGGGGCTGATCAGCCCGTGGTTCTACGCCCTCCGCGGTTCGAATTTTGCCTCGCCCGCCGATCACCGGACGACCGAGGGCTTGCCACGCTGGCCGTGGATCCTCGGTTTGGTGCTGCCCGTGGTTGGCTGGTTCCTCATCCTGCCGTGGTACTTCGTGGCGGTGGGGCTGGTGCGCATCACGCGCGACCGCAAGCCCGACTCGCTCCCCCGGTGGGTGCGCGTACTGGCGCTGCTGGTGTGGCCGTTCGCGTTCGTCATTGCGCTGCTGCAGGCCTGGCGAGTCCGGATCGCCTGGACGGCCGGCGTTTCGGCCGCCTTTGGAGCAGCCGGAGTGGCGTTGACCTTTGGCGGGCTCGACCGGGACTCAGCGTTCTTCTTCCTGCTTGGCGTGTCGTTGTTGTTCCTGTGGGTGGCCGTGACCCAGCACTACTTCGGTGTCGCCGAGAGCATTTCGTTCACGAGCACGAGCGCGGCGCTGCTGGCCCTCTGGTACGTGCCATCGAGCTGGACCGAACCGCTGTTCGGCGAACTGAACGGCGACATCGAGATGTTCTTCCTCAGCGGCATGGTGATGGTCACCTGCGGGGTGTTCATCATCGTCTACAACGCCGACATCGTGCTGCCGGCGATTGCCCGGCTCGGGTCGCGCTTCGGCCGCATCGTGCCGGCCCTCAAGACCGGCGTCGCCTACCCGCTGACGGCCCGGTTCCGGACTGGCATGACGATGGCGATGATCGGGCTGATCATGTTCTCGCTGGTCATGATGGCCACCATCAACCGGAACTTTTCGGCCCTCTTCCTGAACGAGGACACCAAGGGCGGGTTCGACGTCGTGATCGGCGTGAACGAAAACAACCGGGTCGCGGACATCCGGGAGGCGCTGGACGCCGCCGGCACGGACACCGGTCCGATCATCGCGACGGGCGAGCTGCGCATGGCCTTCCCGTTCGAGGCGGAGGTCGAGAACCGGGATGGGTTCGTTAACGCCGAAGACAACCAGGTCAAGCCCTACAGCCGGAGCAAGATCTTCGGGGCGGACCCGGCGTTCCTGGCCGCGAACGGCGTCACGATGAAGTTCCGGGCAGCGGGGTACGCGAACGATCGGGCCGTGTGGGATGCGATCGCGGACGACCCGTCGCTGGCGGTCATCCCCGCATCCGCGACGGCAGCCCAACAGGGGTTTGGCGGTGGGCCGAATGAGATCCTGCGCCTCGATCCGCTCGATGAGGGCTTCGAGCCGTTCACGCTGGAATTGCGGGACCCCGGAACTGGCGCGACCACGGTTGTCACGGTGATCGGCCAGGTGAAGGAATCGGGCGACGCGTTCCTGGCGCTCGGGTCGCCCGACTTCGCAAGCGGCATCGTTGTGCAGAAGGAGACGCTCCTGAAAGCGTTCCCCGCCTCGCGCGGGCAGCGGTTCTACCTGTCGCTCGCTCCCGGCACCGACGAGGACGGGTTCGCGAAGACCGTCGAAGCCGCCCTCGTGCAAGCCTCGGCCGACTCGCTCCAGTCCCTCCTTGATGAGCAGCAGCGGCTCCAGACCGGATTCCTCCTGGTCTTCCAGGGGTTCATGGGACTGGGGCTCATCGTTGGCATCGCCGCCCTGGGCGTCATCGCATCCCGGGCCGTGGTCGAACGGAGGCAGCAGATCGGGATGCTGAGGGCGATCGGCTACCAGCGGCGGATGGTGGCGTTGAGCTTCCTCTTCGAGTCGGGCTTCATCGCCTTGTCGGGGATCCTGCTGGGGTTGACGTTGGGGCTCTCGCTGGCGTGGGTGCTCTTCACGAGCGGTGACTTCGGCGAAGAGGCGCGCAACATCGACTTCACCGTGCCATGGATCGATCTGGCGGTGATCTCGGGCATCGCCATGGGCGCCGCCTTGCTCATGACGTTCTTGCCAGCGCGGAGTGCCTCGCGGGTGCCCGTGGCCGAGGCGCTCCGGTACGAGTGACCGTGAGACAGGGACGGGCGGTAGACTGCGCCGATGGAACGCCCTGAGCTGCTGGGCACCGGCCTCTTCAGCCTCGATGGCCGGGTGGCCGTGGTTACCGGCGCGGGTCGCGGGCTCGGCCGCACGATGGCCGTTGCGCTCGCCGCGGCCGGTGCCGACGTGGTGGTGAGCAGCCGCACCCAGGCCGAGATCGCGTCGGTCCGCGATGAGATCCGCGGCATGGGGCGCCGGTCGGAAGCGATCACCGCCGACATGACGAACGAATCGGACTGCGACCGGCTGATGGCCGGGACATTGGCGTCGCTCGGGGGGATGGACATCCTCGTGAACAACGCGGGCATCAACATCCGGAAGCCGGTCCTGGAACTTTCCCTGGCGGAGTATCGCCAGGTGCTGGCCACCAACCTGGAGGGTTACTTCCTGTGCGCCCGGGCCGCCGGAAGCCGCTTCGTGGCGCAGGGCCACGGGAAGGTCATCAACGTTTCGAGCATCATGGGCTCCGTGGCGCTCCCGAACCAGGCGGCATATGCGAGTGCCAAGGGGGGCGTGGAACAGCTGACCAAGGTGCTGGCCCTGGAGTGGGCACCGTTGGGCATCCAGGTGAACGCCATCGCGCCGACGTACTTTGAGACGGAGTTGACCCGCCCGCTGTTCGAAGACGCGGAGCGCAAGGCCTTCATTTCGGGGCGGACACCAATGGGACGGTGGGGGCAGCCCCACGAGCTTGCCGGGGCAGTGATCTTCCTCGCGAGCCGCGCCAGCGACTACGTGACCGGCCACACGCTTGTGGTCGATGGCGGCTGGACCGCGTGGTAATGCAACGGCCCCCGCTGGCGGACCAGTAGGGGCCGTGACGTTGCGAAACGGATGTCAGGCGAAGAAGCGGCCCACCCGGGCGATGACCTGTTCGCGCAGGTCGTTCGAACGGCGGACGAGCTGCGGGTCGGCGACCTTGGCGGCTGCCTTCTTCCTGGGTGTGGTGAGGAATTCCTCCCGGAACCTGGCTTCGGGGGACGGGTCGCCGTGAGGCGGCAGGGCGGAGAGCGAGTTTGGATCGAACAACATGGTTGCGGCGACTCCTTCTGTGAATGTGAGTACTTTCACAATCATAGTAGCAGACTCGACGCGGAGTTTTGTTACCGTTGCGAGAATTTCATCGTGATGTCGAGGACTCCCATACCTGCCATAGGCACAGTACATAACCATCAGGGCCGAGCAGCTGGCACTCGAGTGCCCCTTCGAACTCGTAGGGTGCGGCGATAGCCTGTGCCCCCCGCTTGAGCGCCTCGCGGTAGGCCGCCTGGACATCCTGCACCCGAATCCGCAGTTCGGCGCCGATGCCACGGGCGACGCCTTCCCGGGCAAGCGCCTGGAACCATGGGTGGCCGCGGTAGCTTTCGTCGTCGTGCACCTGCAGATCGACGCCGCCCACCGAGAGCGCGGCGAACCCGGGGTGCCGCTGGCGAATCTCGGCCCCCGCGACGGCTTCCAGGAAGTCGGCCAACGCGTAGACATCGGTCGCCCAGAGCGTCAGTGCGAAGCCGGTGCGTTGTTCCATGTGCGTCCGCGAACCTCGTTTTCGCCAGGATAACTACCGGTCAACTGTTAAGGTCCGTACTTGCCATAAGCCAGAACCGCGCGCCCGGACGAATTCAGGCCGGCCGGAATTTGGGCAGGGCAACGTCTTCATGACGCTCGAATTCGACGACCACCGGCATGTCGACGCGGATCTCATCATCGCCGATCCCGACGATGTTTGTTGGCAGCCTGGGGCCTTCCTCGAGCTCGACGATGGTCACGTTGTAGGGGCCCTGGAAGCCCGGGTGGTACCGCTGATGCATGACGCCGAAAGTCCGCACCGTGCCGCGTCCGCTGGCTTGCTCCCACGTGAAGTTTGGGGAGAGGCATGCGTCGCAGTGCTGCCGGGAAGGCAGGCGCCAGGTCGAACAATCGGTGCAGCGCATCAGCATCAGCCGGCCCTCCATTGCGCCCTGGAAGAACGGTCCGGAGGTCTCGTCGGCTTCCGGGAGTGGCCTGGGGATGGTCGTGTCGGTCATGGAATGCTTCCTCAGTTCGCGTGTGGGCTCAGGATGAGGCAGGCGTGGTAA
Organism: Dehalococcoidia bacterium; assembly: GCA_023382755.1. Classification (GTDB taxonomy): domain Bacteria; phylum Chloroflexota; class Dehalococcoidia; order Tepidiformales; family Tepidiformaceae; genus Amarobacter. Next base: position 19,404 of record JAHDWR010000015.1, on the reverse strand, counting down.
CTGAGGCTGCCCCCGTTGCCGGTGACGAGCACGGTGTCGTGTTTCGCCACTTGCCGTTCGCCGCCCTGTCCGCGAGCCTGGATGATGCCCTCGCTGAGCGGAGTCATGCCCCACATGTAGTAGCCGGAGAGTTCGCCGCCGCCGGTGTTCGTTGGCAAGGAGCCGCCGGGGGCGAGCTTCCCGTCCTCCACGAATGGTCCGCCCTCACCCTTCTTGCAGAACCCGTAGTCCTCCAGGGTGACCAGTACCGTGTACGTGTAGCAGTCGTAGATCTGGCACACGTCGATGTTCGCGGGCCCAACGCCGGCCATGGCATAGGCAGTCTTGGCGGCGAGCTGGGCGCCGGTGTGAGTTTCCCAGTTGGCTCCCGCCCGGCCGGTGTCGCCGGGGTGCCCCTGTCCCATCCCGAGGACGTACACGGGGGGCTGGGGCATCTCCTTTGCCGTATCCGCACCGCTCACGATGACGGCCACGGCGCCGTTCGAGACGAGGCAGCAGTCGAGCAGATGGAGGGGTTCGATGATCCACCGGGAGTTGTGGTAGTCCTCCAGGGTGATCGGGGCACGCATCTGCGCGAGGGGGCTGCGGGTGGCCCACTCCCGTTGACCGACGGCGATGATGCCGAGCTGGTCCTGGGTTGTACCGTATTCGGCCATGTGGCGGCGGGCCGCGAGGGCGTAGGGCGTGTTCGCACCGAAGTACCCGGCTGCCGGGTACAGCCCCGACATGCCGCGCGGGCGCTGCGGGTTGCGCGCGGCCCCGCCATAGGCCGCCCCCGCGGAGCTCCCCTCCCGCAGCGGCGCGTCGGCGAACACGCAGAGCACGTGGTTGGCCATCCCGGCCGAGATGGCGAGCGCGGCGTAGTGGACCATCTGGGCGGCCGTGGAGCCCGCGGCGTTCATGTGGTTGAGCAGACGCAGGTTCTGCATGCCCATGTAGTTCTGGAGCCCGAGGGAGATGCCGCCGCCGGTGGTCCCGGTGATGCCGGCGTTGATCAGGAGGCCGTCGACCTGGTCCTTCCGGAGGCCCGCGTCGGCGAGAGCCGCGCGTGTCGCATCCGCCGCCAGTTCCATGGTCGACTTGTAGATCCGGCCCATGGGCGTCATGCCCAGCCCGGTAATGGCAGCAGCGCCCCGTAACGGATGTCCCATGCAGCAGTCCCTCCGCGGGCGATTCTACCGGGAAGCGAGGCCGGCGGCAGGGCTAGAAGCGATAACGCGCCAGGTCGACCGCAACCGTCGTGTTCGCCAGTCCCTCAGCCGTCACTTCCGGTGTGAGATGGGTCAGCACCAACCGCGCATCGGGGTGCATGGCGGCCCGCACCCTGGGAATGTCGTCCACGAGGTTCATGTGGATGTCGAGGGAATCTGCACGGGAAGCGCATTCGCTCACCAGGACTTCCGCGTGCGCTGCCATATCGGCCACGGCCTCGCACCACGCGGTGTCTCCGGTGTAGGCGAATTTCCTGCCGGCAAGCGTGGCCTTGAACCCGAGGGAACCGGAGAGTCTCCGGTCGTGCTTGACGGCTAGCGCCTCGATTTCGAGTCCGCCCACTGCGATGCGGTCGCCAGAGTCCGCCTCCACCCAGGTGATGTCGTAGTTGATGTCGAAGATCCCCGGGTAGACCTTGAGGGCGATGTCGGATGCGAGGGCCCGCGTGTCCGGCGGCCCGACAATGGTGACGGGTTGTTGGCGGCCGTAGTACTTCCACTGGAGGAGCAGGAACGGCAGGCCCAGGAAGTGGTCACCGTGATGGTGGCTCACCACGACGGCGTCCAGGGCATTCGCATCGATGCCCATCCGGTTCAACGACTGGAGCGCCTGGGGCGGTGCTTCGAAAAGGAAGCGTCCGTTTGCGACGAACCCATTCCAGCAAAGACCGCCCGGGGCGAAAGCGTTTCCCGTCCCGATAAACCGCAGCTCGAGGTCGCCCACGGCGCTACTCTACCGGTTTCGCGCGTACGATCGGGGCCGGGAGCGGTATCGGGAATGTGAACTGCTTCACAGAGGTGGCTTTGTCGAGCCCGGACGGTCACAATTTCCGGGTGAGTTACCGCATCGGCATCATCAACGTCACCGGATACGCAGGCATGGAGGCGGCGCGCCTGCTCTGGAACCATCCCGAGGCGCGGGTCGTCGCCGCGACGGGCCGTTCGCTCGCGGGGCAGCGATTGGGCGAAGCCTTCCCCAGCCTCGCCGTGTACGGCGACTTCCCTATCACGGAGGAGATCGAGGAGAGCGTGGATGTCGTGTTCTCCTCGCTGCCGACGGCCGCCAGCGCGGAAGCGTGCGCGCCGTTCGTGCGGGCCGGCGTGAAAGTGGTCGACATCGCGGCCGACTTCCGGCTCCGCGAACCCGGCGCGTTCGAGCAGTGGATGAGCGGCGGCCAGCCCCACCCGGCGCCAGAGCTCCTCCCGGAGGCGGTCTACGGGCTGCCAGAGCTGAACCGCGAGCGGATCTCCACGGCGCGGCTGGTCGCGAACCCCGGCTGCTACCCGGCGGCATCGGTGCTCGCGCTGGCGCCGGCGGTTGCCGCGGGCCTCGCGACGGGCCAGGTGGTGGTCGACGCCAAGTCCGGGGTCTCCGGGGCGGGGCGGGGCACCGGCGGCGGCTTCGCCTATGCCGAAGTCAATGAGGACGTTTCGGCGTACAAGATCGCCAGCCACAACCACCAGCCGGAGATCCAGCAAGAGCTGGCCGCCCTGCGAGAAGCCCCGGCGCCTCGCGTGACCTTCGTGCCGCACCTGGTGCCCATGACGCGCGGCATCCACGCCACCTGCTACGCGCCGCTCACGCGACCGGTGACCCAGGCCGAGGTGGTGGAGGTCTATCGCGACTTCTACCGGTCGGCCCCGTTCACTCATGTCGTCGCCTCCCCTCCACACACGAAGCACACCCTGGGGACGAACATGTGCCTGGTGCACCCCACGGTCGACGAACGCAACGGGATGCTGGTCGCCGTGGGAGTCCTCGATAACCTCGGGAAGGGCGCCGCGGGACAGGCAATCGAGAACATGAACCTGATGCTGGGACTCAGCCAGACCGCCGGGCTGAACTTGCCGGCGGTGTACCCATGACCCCCGGAGTGGACCCTGACGGGCACGCAACCTCGCCGCGCGGGTTTCTCGCCGGCGCAACGTATGCGGGCGTGAAGACCTTCGGCGAAGGGAAACTGGACGTCGCCATCCTGGCCTCCGAGCTGCCCTGCACGGTCGCCGCGACGTACACGCAGAACGTCCTGCATTCAGCCTCGGTCGACATAAACCGGGCAAGACTGGCGGCGGGGCCGGCACGAGCGGTGGTCGTGAACGCCGGAGTAGCGAACTCGAGCACGGGGCAACGGGGAATCGATGACGGCATGAGGATGACCGCCGTCACCGGAGAGAAGCTCGGCATCGCGGCGGAGGAAGTGCTCGTGTGCAGCACCGGCGTCATCGGACACTACCTGCCGATGGACAAGCTCGAACGTGGAATTGGCGCCATTGACATGACGCGGGCAGGCGGCGAACCGTTCTCTCGCGCCATCATGACGACGGACACGCGCCCAAAGCACGGTTCGGTGCGGTTCGGCCCATACACGCTGGGCGGGTGCTGCAAAGGTTCGGGGATGATCCATCCGAACATGGCCACCATGCTGGCGTTCCTCACGACGGACGCCCCGGTCGAGGGGGGCTTCCTCCAGCAAGCCTTGAGCGAGGCTGTAGACCGGTCATTCAACCTCGTCTCTGTCGATGGCGATACGAGTCCGAGCGACACGGTGCTCCTGTTCGCGAACGGCGCCGCGGGTGGCGAAACGATCGGCGGGGACTCCCCGGTTGCCGCGGACTTCCGCCGCGCGCTGGACACCCTGTGCATCTACCTTGCGAAGGAGATCGCCCGGGACGGCGAGGGCGCGACGAAGCTGGTCGAATTTCGCGTCACCGGGGGAGCGACCACAGACGATGCGCGCGCGCTTGTGCGCCTGCTGAGCACTTCGTACCTGCTCAAGTCCGCGATTCATGGCGCTGACCCCAACTGGGGACGGATCGCGGCGGTGATCGGACGGTCGGGCCTCACCGTCAACGAGCCCGGCGTTACCATCGGCATCTGCGGCGTGCGCGTATTTGAGCTGGAACGGCCGACGGAGTTCGACCCCGCGCGGCTGTCGGAAGCGATGAAGGGCGACACGATCGTGGTCGAGGCGGACCTCGGGGCGGGCGCGGGCGAGGCCACGGGCTGGGGTTGCGACCTTTCCGCTGAGTACGTCTCCATCAACGCGGACTACCACACATGAGCGGGCCGCTGGTCATCAAGATCGGCGGGAGCACGCTCGGCTCGGCCGATACGACCTTCCGCGACGTGGCCGGGCTCGCCGCCGAAGGGAGCGTGCCCGTGGTGGTGCACGGCGGCGGCGCCGAGGCCAGCAAGTGGCTCGAAGCCATGCAGATCCCTTCGCGCTTCGAGCGCGGACTGCGGGTGACCGATGCGCGCGTCCTCCCCGTGGTGGTGGCTGTTTTCGCGGGGCTCGTGAACAAGCGCATCGTGAGCGCCATCAACGCCGCGGGCGCCCCCGCGGTGGGATTGTGCGGGGCGGACGGCCGCATCCTCGAGTGCCGCATCGCGGCGCCCGAGCTGGGGTTCGTGGGAGAGCCCGTGGCAGTCCATCCGCGCGCGATCAGCGCCCTGCACCAGGCGGGCATCATCCCGGTGATCGGGCCGATTGGTTTTGTCCCCGGTGAGGATTCGGACCAGTTGGTGAACGTGAACGCCGATACGGTCGCGGGGAACATCGCGTCCGCGCTCGGCGCAAGCCGACTTGTGTTCCTGACCGATGTCGAAGGCGTCCGGGATGGCGAGGGGACGACGATTCCTCGCCTGAGCGGCGAGAGGGCTCGGGCGCTCATCGCGGAAGGGGCCGTATCCGGGGGGATGATCCCGAAGGTGGAGGCGTGCCTGCACGCACTGTCGCTCGGTGTGCGGGTGCAGATCGTCGACGGGCGCCAGCCGGGCATCCTTCGCGCGCTCGATGGGGCGGGCACCGTTTTCGAGCCCTGAATCGGATTGTTAACCGCGCGGCTTATCCTGCGCGTGACATCCCTCCGGCGAGTTGACAGAATCATTGGCAACCGTGAACGAGACCGAGAACGCTGTCCCCGTACTGGAGCACCCGGCTGGAGAAGCCGTCGAGCCGGAAACGCCCGCCTTCGACCTCGACGACCCCTCGCTGTACCTCAACCGCGAACTGAGCTGGCTCGAGTTCAATCAGCGTGTGCTCGAGGAAGCGAAGGATCCCCGCAACCCGTTGCTGGAGCGCGTGAAGTTCGTTGCGATCACCGCCAGCAACCTGGACGAGTTCTACACCAAGCGCGTGGGCTGGCTGAAGCGGATGCTCGCAGCCGACCCGCGGGCTCAGACCGCGGACGGCCGCACCATCGCCGAACAAATGGACCTGGTTATCGACCGGTGTGTGCGGATGCGGCGCGAGATCGACCACACTTGGAAGGAATCGCTCGCGCCGGAACTCGCGCAGCATGGCATCCGGATCGTCCGGTACGAAGACCTGGAACCGGAGGCGCGCGAGCGGCTGACCGCCTACTTCGAGCACGGCATCTTCCCCGTCCTCACGCCGCTGGTGGTGGACCCGGCGCACCCGTTCCCGTTCATCTCCACGGGGAGCCTGTCGCTCGCCTTGAACGTGCGGCATCCCGCCTCCGGCCAGGACCGGTTCGCCCGTGTGAAGGTCCCGGGCAACCGCCCCAGGTTCGTCGATGCGGGCGACAACCGCTTCGTCTTGATCGAAGACCTGATCGCGGCGCACGTCACCATGCTCTTCCCGGGCATGGAGGTGACGGAGGCGCATGCGCTCCGCGTCATCCGGAGCGCCGAGATTGGGAGCCCGGGTGAAGAAGCCGACGACCTCCTCGAACTGATCGAGAGCGCCCTGCGCCGGCGGCGCCTCGCGGAGGCGGTGAGCCTCGAAGTCACCGGATCGCTCTTCCAGAACCGCCTGGAATTGCTGCTCGAAGAGCTTCAGCTCTCCGAGCGCGACGTCTACTCGTCCGAGGGGCCGCTTGGGCTGCACGACCTGTTCCAGCTCGCCGGGCTGCCCTTCCCCGAGTTGTGTGATGCACCGTTCACGCCGGCTGTCCCGGCGGTGTTCCAGGGCACTGGCGACGCTCCATCGTTCTTCGCCACGCTCCGGGAGCGGGACATCCTGGTCCACCACCCCTACGAGTCGTTCGATGCCACAGTCGTGCGGTTCATCGACGAGGCAGCCGAGGACCCGGCAGTCCTGGCCATCAAGCAGACGATGTATCGCACGTCGCCAGACTCGCCCATCCTCGAAGCGCTCATCGAAGCGGCCGGCCGGGGCAAGCAGGTAGCGGTGCTGGTGGAGCTGACCGCGAGGTTCGACGAAGCAAACAACATCGAGTGGGCCCGCAAACTGGAGAGCGCCGGGGTCCACGTGGCGTATGGGCTCCCCGAGATGAAGATCCACTCCAAGATCTGCCTGGTGGTCCGCGAAGAGGTGGGGGGCGTGACGATGTACGCCCACGTGGGGACCGGCAACTACAACTCGCGCACCGCCCGCCTGTACACCGACCTGGGGCTCTTTACGTCCGACCCCCGCATCTGCGCCGACCTGGTCCGGATCTTCAACTTTCTGACCGGCTTCAGCGACGTTGTGGAGACGGAGGAGCTGCTGGCCGCGCCAGCCAACCTGCGCAGCGGGTTGACGAGCCGCGTGGAAGGTGAGATTGAGAACGCCCGCGCCGGGAAGGCTGCCCGAGTCGTCTTCAAGATGAACGCGCTCGAAGACCGGGAGTTCACCAAATTGCTGTACCGCGCCTCCCAGGCGGGAGTGCAGGTTGACCTGATTATTCGGGGCATCTGCCGGTTGCGCCCGGGTATCCCGGGGTTGAGTGAGAACGTGCGGGTGGTCAGCGTGATCGGGCGCTTCCTGGAACATTCGAGGCTCTACTACTTCGAGAATGGCGGCGAGCCGGAGTACTTCATCGGCAGCGCCGACGTGATGAAGCGCAACCTGGACGAGCGTATCGAGGTGCTTGCGCCCATCCGGGCGCCCGAACACCGCCGCCAGCTGGACGAACTGGTCGAAGGCATGCTTGCCGACCACCGCCAGGGTTGGCGGCTGATCGACGCGACCTGGCATCGCGACCCGACGGTCACGGAGCCGGGCACCCACGCCATACTCCTGGCCGGCGCCCCGTTCGCCTGAGGGCCGGTTTCCGGCGGGACCCGCAGCCACTACCATGGCTAGCCTGGAGGTTGCCATGACTGACTGGGTCGCCGAAGAGCATCGCTACGTATTTCAGAACTATGGGCGTCAGCCCGTGGTGATTGAGCGTGGCGAAGGCACGCGTGCCTGGGACGTTGATGGCAACGAGTACCTCGACTTCGTCGGGGGCGTCGCGGTGAACACCCTGGGACACGCGCATCCAGTGGTGGCGGGCGCTATCGCCGAGCAGGCGGCCACGCTCATCCACACGTCGAACCTCTTCTACACGAAGCCGATGGTCGAACTGGCGAGGCTCCTCGTGGAGAACTCGTGTCTCGATCGGGCGTTCTTCTGCAACTCGGGGACCGAGGCGGTCGAGGGCGCGATCAAGCTGGCCCGGCGCTGGGGGCACGACACCCGCAACGGCGCGTACGAGATCATCACCACCGACGACAGCTTCCACGGCCGGTCCATGGGCTCGCTCGCCGCCACCGGCAATGCGCGCTACCAGGAGCCCTTTGGGCCGCTCCTGCCCGGCTTTGTTCACGTCCCCTGGAACGACCTCGAAGCCATCAAGGCGGCGACAACGGGCAAGACCGTTGCGGTGATGGTGGAGCCCATCCAGGGCGAGGGCGGCGTCAACATGCCCGCGCCGGGGTACCTGCGCGGCATCCGCGATTGGTGCAATGAGCGCGGGTTGCTCCTCATCCTTGATGAAGTCCAGACGGGAGTCGGGCGGACCGGCAGCCTCTGGGCGTACGAACAGGAGGGCGTGGAGCCGGACATCATGACGCTCGCGAAGGGGCTGGCCGGCGGGGTGCCGATCGGCGCCGTCCTGGCGCGCGAGGAGATCGCCGTGCACCTGGTGAAGGGCGACCACGGCAGTACCTTCGGCGGAAACGCGCTCGCGACGGCGGCGGGACATGCGACGCTCCGGTACGTGATAGAAAACGACCTCCCCGCTCGCGTCCGGCAGGCTTCTGACCGGTTGATGAGCCGCCTGCGGTCGATGGAGGACCGTCTGGAGGTGGTCAACGAAGTGCGTGGGCGCGGGCTTCTGGTGGCCGTCGGCCTTACGCGGGATTGTTCGGCCGAAGTGGTGGACCAATGCCGCAAGCGGGGACTCCTCGCAAACAACGTGCGCCCCAACGCGGTCCGCCTGATGCCGCCGCTCAACGTCACCGACGACGAGATCGACCGCGCCTGCGACATCCTCGAAGAAGCAATAGCCGCCGCGACCGCCGACCCGGCGAAGTAGCGCGGGCGGCGCGCGCCGGCGCTACTATGGCGCCGGAGGGCTATCGCCATGGGTGACGAGTTCCAGGACTTCACATTGGCCGCGGTCCAGGCTGCGCCCATCTACCTCGACCGCGACGCCAGCATCGACAAAGCCTGCCGGCTCATCGACGACGCCGCGGCGCTGGGGTCGGACCTCGCGGTGTTCGGGGAGACGTGGGTCTCGGGGTATGCCTCGTTTGCCGCGTGGCCGAACCACCCGGCCTTCGGCAGCCTGCTGCGGCGCTTCATCCTCAACGGTGTTGAGGTGCCGTCGCCGGCGACGGACGCCCTTTGCCGGGCGGCCCGCCGTGCCGGGACCGATGTCGTGATCGGTGTCGCCGAGCGCGACTCGACGACGCAGGGGACGATCTACTGCACGCTGCTCTTCATCGGGCGCGAAGGGAAACTCCTCGGCAAGCACCGCAAGCTCAAGCCCACAATGTACGAGCGCACGGTCTGGGGCGAGGGCGATGGTAGTTCGCTCGTGCTCTACGACCGTCCGTACGGCCGGCTGGGCGGCCTCAACTGCTGGGAGCACCAGATGGTGCTGCCCGGCTATGCCCTCATCAGCCAGGGCATCCAGGTGCATGCGGGCGCGTGGCCGGGTGGGGCGTTCACGCGGCAGGACGTGCTTTCGCGGGCGTTCGCCATGCAGTCTGGCGCGTACGTCGTGATGAGTGGGGGCCTGATCCGCGAGGAGGACCTTCCTCCGGACCTCCGGGACCTGCGCATGGAAATCGACGGCAAGTCCCGCAGCCTCATCCTCCCGTGCGACGGCCTTTCGGGGATCATCGGCCCGAACGGCGACTACCTGGCCGGGCCCGTGCACAACGAAGAGACGATCCTCACAGCGAAGGCGAACCTCGGCACGGTGATGTTCCAGAAGATGATCGCCGACCACGCGGGCCACTACACGCGCCCGGACGTTTTCGAACTGCGCGTCAACAACAGGCCGAAACGCATCAACGCGCTGGAGAGCGACCCCGTCGCGATCGCCCGCATCCGCGGAGGAATCGAGAACGGTGCGATCCGCGGCGCGGACGACCTGCGTGGAGCGGCGGAAGACGGGAAAATAGGCTCGCAAGCAGGACGCGGAGGGTAGCGCCAGGTGTGGGTCGCATTTCTCGTGATGACGCTCGGGTCGTCACTGCTCACGGTTGTCGGTTGGTATGCCTGGCTGGGGAAACTCCCGCGTCAACACATCGCCGGCATCCGCACGCCCTACACCATGGCCAACGACGAGCAGTGGTACGCCGTCCACAAGTACGGAGCGCCCTACCTCATCTTCGGCGGCGTGGCCACGCTGGCGGTATCGCTCGCGGTGCTCCCGTTCGCGATCGCCGGGGCACTGCCCGAGGCGTTCTCGGCAGCCGTCCTCCTCGCGTCCGCGTTCGTAATCCTGATTGCTGCGCTGTGCTCGTGGTACTTCGGCGTGAAAGCCGCGAAAGCGCACCTCGCCGGGTAGCCGATTCCCCCGTTATCGCCGGGCGATGGATACTGGGCTCACCACCATCCACCCGGGAAGCAGCCGTGCCGAAACTGATCCTCGCCTATTCCGGCGGCCTTGATACCACCACAGCCATCAAGTGGCTTTCGGTCGAACAGGGCTACGACGTCATCGCCCTCAACATCGATGTGGGCAAGTCGCGCGAGCAGCCGGTTGTCGAGTCTCGCGGCATGGCGGCCGGGGCGCTCAAAGTCCGCGTTGTCGATGCGCGAGAGGACTTTCTCCGCTACTTCGCCTTCCCGGCCCTTGCCGCCGGTGCGGTCTACCAGGACCAGTATCCGCTCGCGACGGCTCTTGCACGCCCGCTGATGGCGAAGCTCCTCGTGGATGTCGCGCACGAGGAAGGGGCGACCGCGGTTGCCCACGGCTGCACGGGCAAGGGCAACGACCAGGTCCGATTCGATGTCGGCATCCAGACGCTCGACCCGTCCCTCAGCATCGTCGCTCCAACGCGGGAGAACGCGATGGCCCGCGACTACCAGATCGAATACCTCAGGCAGCACGGCGTGGACATCCCATGGGGCGAAAAGGGCCCGTTCAGCATCGACGAGAACATGTGGGGCCGCAGCGCCGAGGCCGGCGTCCTCGAGGACCCGTGGAACGAACCTCCAGCGGAGGCATACGAGTGGACGCGCGACTCGGAAGACGCGCCGGCCGTGCCGGAGTACCTGGAAATCGAGTACGAGTCCGGCATGCCGGTCCGCCTCGGCGGGCACGACATGGGGCCCGTCGCGCTCGTCGAGCGCCTGAACGACCTGGGCGGACTCCACGGTGTGGGCCGGATTGACCATGTCGAGGACCGCCTGGTCGGCATCAAGAGCCGGGAGATCTACGAGGCGCCGGCAGGCGTCATCCTCCACGCGGCCCACCGCGCGCTGGAGACGCTCACGCTTTCGAAGCAGCAGATCCGGCTGAAGAAGCTCATCGCGACCGAGTACGCCGAGCTCATCTACAACGGCCTCTGGTTCAGCGCCCACCACCAGGACATCGCCGCCTATGTGGCCAGCACCCAGCGGCATGTGACGGGGACGGTCCGCGTGAAGCTGCACCGGGGCAAGGCGACCATCGTCGGTCGCAAGGCGGTACAGTCGCTATACGACCGGGGACTGGCTACCTATGATCGGGGCGATACATACGACCAATCGGCGGCGGTCGGGTTCATCAACATCTGGGGCCTCCAGACGCGGACCCAGGCGCGTGTGCAGTTGCTCGGGGAACTCCCCGAGGCGCTGAAAATCGCCATGCCGCAGCAACAGGATTGAGCCAACGCGGGGGGTTCAGCATGCCAGGAGTGACTGAGTCGGGAGCCGTCGTCCGGTACGAGGGGTCCAGCCCGGGGACTGACATCTGGGGGTACACCCAGGCCAACTTCCTGGTGGCCGTCCCGGGGCGCAATGCCAGGGAGGCGGCCATCCTCATGAACGAACCGGCCGGCGCCTTCCTCGTGGCAGAACTCGGGCTCGAGGATTCCGCGGAGACCCGGGACGCGCTCGCCCGCGCCCTTGGCGAGGCATGGTTCCCACAACTGTTCGTGCGCGGCGCCGACATCGAGTCGATAGTCACCGTCTCGCGGGCGTTCCTCCACAATCACCCGGAGATCGTCGCCGCCGTGCGAAAGGCACTCGCGTGAGCCTGGGCCCGGAGGACTGGTGGCGCGAAGCGGTCGTCTACCAGGTCTATCCCCGCAGCTTCCAGGACACGGACGGGGATGGCATCGGCGACCTCGAGGGGGTCATCCAGCGGCTCGACTACCTGAACGACGGCACCGAGCGTTCCCTCGGCATCGATGCCATCTGGCTTTCTCCCACGTTCCCTTCGCCCATGGCCGACTTCGGCTACGACGTTTCGGACTACTGCGGCGTGCACCCGGACTTCGGGACGATGGAGACGATGGACCGCCTGATCGCGGAGTGCCACCGGCGCGGCATCCGGCTCCTGCTCGACTGGGTCCCGAACCACACGTCCGAACAGCACCCATGGTTCGTCGAGTCACGCTCTTCCCGAGACAACCCCAGGCGCGACTGGTACATCTGGCGCGATGCAAAGCCTGACGGTTCGCTTCCCAACAACTGGAGGAGCGTGTTCGGGGGCCCGGCGTGGACCAGGGATGAGACCACCGGCCAGTACTACCTCCATTCATTCCTGAAGGAGCAGCCGGACCTGAACTGGCGTAACCCGGAGGTCGAGCAGGCCATGCTCGACACGCTTCGATACTGGTTCGACCGTGGTATCGACGGGTTCCGCATCGACGTCATGGGGATGATCATCAAACACCCCGACCTCGCCGATAACCCGCTCAACGGCGACTGGATGCCGGGCGACCGCGAACGGAGCAGCCAGCTCTGGCAGAACAACCGGAACTTCCCGGAGGTCTATGACGCGGTGAAGCGCATCCGCGCGGTGTTCGACGAGTACCCCGGACGGATGGGGGTTGGCGAGGTGTTCGGGACCGCCGGGGAAGTCGGCCGGTATTACGGCGACGAGGACGGCGACGGACTCCACCTCGCCTTCAACTTCCAGTTTATCCATGAGCGCGAGCACGGGTTGACGGCGTGGGACGCCGGGGCCTTGCGCCGCATTGTGGCGGCCGCGGAGGAGTCGCTTCCGCCAGGGGCGCAGCCCTGCTACGCGCTCGGGAACCACGACCGGCCGCGGTTCATTTCGCGCCACAATGCCGACGGCCGGGGGCGGGAGCGTGCCCGGGCCGCGGCTGTCCTGCTGCTCGGGCTGCGCAACACGCCGTTCGTGTACTACGGCGAAGAGATCGGCATGGAAGACGTGGACATCCCGGAGGACCGCCTCCAGGACCCGGCCCGAATCCGCACTGTCGGGCGCGATCCTGAGCGGACGCCGATGCAGTGGGACGCCTCGCCCGGTCGGGGATTTTCGGAGGTCGAGCCGTGGCTGCCGTTCGGGGAGCCGGGCTGCAACGTGGCGGACCAGGACAGCGATCCGGAATCGCTGCTCTCGCTCTACCGCCGGGCCGTGTGGCTGCGGCGGCGCACGCCTGCCCTGCTCCGGGGAGGTTACCGCGAGCTGCCCGCGCCGGCGGGCGTCTTCGCATGGGCGCGCATGCTCCCGGGGGAGCCGGCGATCGCCGTGGCAGTGAACACGGGGGTGGATCCACGCGAAGTGGAGTTGCCGGGCGGCGGCGAAGTCATCCTCGCCACGGACCGTTCCATGGAGGGTGCGCCCGTGTCGGGCAGGCTGGTGCTCCCGCCCCTGGCGGCGGCGATGGTGCGGGCGCCACGCCCGTAACCCTATCGGGCCGTGCTTTTCGGTATCCTCTGGGGGATGACCGAACCACGCCGGATCCCGCTCGATGAAAAGGGCATGCCTGTCCGCAAGGAAGACGTGCCGGATGAGGAGCCTTCGGGACCGCCCGATTGCGCATGCCCCCGGCTCGATGCGGATGAGTGGGACGCTGTAGAGAACGACTGGTCCGACATTACGTTCGTGAAGACGAGCACGTCCGCGGTGCTGGGCGTGCCCGTTGGCTTCGATTCAGCGCGAGAAGAGCTGCGGAAGAAAGCTGCCAGGGCCGGGGCTACCGTCCCGGAGGACGCCATGCTGCTCATCGGCTCGGGGAAGTTCCGGCGCCCCATCCTCCTCGAGGTGGAGGATGTCCCGCACGGTGCCCGGGACATCGAGCAGCCCGGCGGCATCGCATACACCAGGCTGGTGCCGGCGCCATGGGGTGAACTCCCGAAGGTCGTTGAGCGCACCCGCAAGGAGGCGCAGGAGAAGTACGGGCGCGAACCGGACGACCTCTGGGTGTGGTATCTCACCTGCCGTCTGTGTTCGAAGGAGCGCGATTTCGAAACGCTTATCGTTGCGCATTACGGAGAGACACGGTGAGCAACGCCGACCAGGTCGAACTCTATCTCTGGGCGCTCCTCGCCCTGGGCCTCGGGGCGCTGGTCGGTCTCGAACGCGAGGTGCGGGGCCACGAGGCCGGCATCCGCACGAATGCCCTGGTGTGCGGCGGGGCTGCTATCTTCGGCCTCATCAGCAATGAACTGGGCGATACGCGCATCGCCGCCAACATCGTGCAGGGTATCGGGTTCCTGGGCGCCGGGCTGGTCATGCAGCGGCAGCACATGATCCGGGGCGTAACTACGGCTGCGACTGTGTGGGTGATGGCCGCCGTGGGGCTGCTGGTGGCAAACGAGCTCTCGGTCACGGCGGTGCTGGCCAGCGCGACCGTGGTCGTCCTACTGGAGCTTGCCCCAGTGTCGGACCGGGTGCTCCAGTGGTCGCGGCGCAGGGGGACTGTGCACGAGGGCGCCGCAGCCCCATCCTCCCGCAGAACGCCCGGGTGATGTCGATGTGCGACTTCGGAGTGACGCGTGTTGCCTGCCTGCGGTAGGATTGGGAGCCTGATGCACAACGTGCGACTGCTTCTCATCCTTACTCCGCCCCGCGGCGTGTAGCCGGCGGGGCGTCCCGTGGCCCGCTTTCTGCCGGGCCATCCCCTTTTTCAGCTTTGTCCCATAAGGAGAATGATCGTGACGGATCGTTACGACCCGCATGCTATCGAGCCGAAGTGGCGGCAACGCTGGCACGACGACCAGCTGTATGCCGCGCGCGACGAGGACCCGCGTCCCAAGTGGTACGCCCTCACCATGTTCCCGTACCCCTCGGGCGACCTCCACACCGGGCACTGGTACGCGATGGCGCCTTCGGACGCGGCGGCCCGCTACCGGCGGATGTGCGGGTACAACGTGATGTTCCCGATGGGCTTCGACTCATTCGGGCTCCCCGCCGAGAACGCGGCCATCAAGCGCGGAATCGACCCACAGGAATGGACCTACGCCAACATGGACCGCATGCGGGGGCAGCTGCGGCTGATGGGGGCGAGTTTCGACTGGGATCGAGAGGTGGTCACGAGCGACCCCGCCTATTACAAGTGGACCCAGTGGTGGTTCCTCCAGCTCTACAACCGCGGCCTTGCCTACCGGGCCGAGGCGGCGGCGAACTGGTGCCCCGGCTGTCACACCGTGCTGGCCAACGAGCAGGTGGTCGACGGCAAGTGCGAGCGTTCGGACGATGTGGTCGAGCGGCGGTTCCTGACGCAGTGGTTCTTCAGGATCACCGCGTATGCGGAGGAGCTGCTGAAGTTCGAGGGTATCGAGTGGCCCGAGCGCATCCGCACGATGCAGACGAACTGGATCGGCCGCTCCGAAGGCGCGACGCTCCAGTTCCGCATTGATGTGCCGGGTGCCGATGACTCGATCACGATCTTCACGACCCGCCCCGACACGGTCTATGGCGCGAGCTTCATGGTGCTCGCACCGGAGCACCGGCTTGTCGACCAGGTTACCACGGCAGGACAGCGCGCCGCGGTTGAGGCGTACCGCCAGCAGACGAGCCGCCAGAGCGAGATCGAGCGCCTCTCCACCGAGAAGGAGAAGACCGGCGTTTTCACCGGCGGGTTTGCGATCAACCCGTTTAGCGGGGAGCGTATCCCCATCTGGATCGCGGACTACGTGCTCATCACCTACGGCACGGGGGCCGTGATGGGCGTACCCGCACATGACCAGCGCGACTTCGAGTTCGCGACCCGCTTCGAACTGCCGATCGTGCCCGTGTTCGATCACCCTGACGTCGATGTCGCGAAGCCGCTGGAGCGCGCTTTCCCCAACGGCAGGGTGATGATCAACTCCGGCCCGTTCAACGGGACGCCGGCTGGCGAGGCGATCGCGAAGGTGGTTGGCCGCGCGGTGGAGGGGGGCTTTGGCGAGGCAACCGTCACCTACCGCCTGCGGGACTGGTTGATCTCGCGGCAACGCTACTGGGGGGCGCCGATCCCCATGATCCACTGTCCCGACCACGGAATCGTGCCGGTGCCGGAGTCCGACCTCCCGGTGACATTGCCGGAGAAGGTGCGCTTCGAGCCGACCGGTCAGTCGCCGCTGACGCTCATCGACCACTGGGTGAACGTCGCGTGCCCCATCGACGGAAAGCCCGCGCGCCGCGAGACCGACACGATGGACACGTTCATGTGTTCGAGCTGGTACCAGATGCGGTACGTCGACCCGCACAACCCCGAGCGGCCATTCTCTTCCGAGGCCGCTGCGAAGTGGCTCCCGGTGGACCAGTACACCGGCGGGGCGGAGCACGCGGTGATGCACCTGCTCTACGCGCGGTTCTTCTGGAAGGCTGCCCGCGATATGGGGATGGTCCCGGGAGATGAGCCGATGCTCCGGCTGTTCAACCAGGGCGTGATCCTGGGCCCCGACGGCAACCGCATGTCGAAGAGCCGTGGCAACGTCGTCGCGCCCGACGAACAGGTGAGCCAATGGGGTGCCGACGCGTTCCGCTGCCAGCTGATGTTCGTGGGCCCGTGGGACCAGGGCGGGCCGTACAACCCGACGGGCATGGCGGGAATTGTCCGCTGGCTGAACCGGCTATGGTCGCTCTGTGTGGAGCCCGTGACTCGTAGCGCCGCGCCCGATGACCCTGCGACGGCGGCCCTTCGTCGTGCGACGCACAAGACCATCCTGTCCGCGACGGCCGACATCGAGGACTTCCGGTTCAACACGATGATTTCGCGCCTGATGGAGCACACCAGCGCGATGCAGCGCGCGCGTGAAAGCGGCGCGGTGGATGGCGCTGCCTGGGACGAGGCTGTGCGGACGGCGCTCCTGCTGACCGCACCGCTCGCGCCGCACATCACGGAGGAGCTCTGGGAGCGGACGGGTGGCGAGTACAGCATCCACCTGGCGGCCTGGCCGGCGGCTGACGCCACGCTCGCACGGGACGAGGAGATCGAGGTAGCCGTGCAGGTGAACGGGAAGGTGCGCGACCGGCTCACGCTGCCTGCCGGTGCGGACGAAGCGGCCGCGAGGGCCGCGGTTTTCGCTTCGAACAGGGTCCAGGAGTGGCTTGGGGGCAAGGAGCCACGCAGGGTCATTTACGTGCCGGGGAAGCTGGTGAACATCGTGGTCTGAGCGGCGCTCTCGTGGCCGGTCGGGTTTTGTGGTTAACACAGGGTTTGCGGGTGTCCGAAGTTTTACGAAATGTGGGTGGACGGGTGGTTGAGGCACGCATAAGGTGCGAAGAGCCGGGCCCAACCGGACACCCGCAGCCGGTTGCGCCCTTCCCGACCCAGGAGGGCCTGTGCAACTCAAGAAATCTCCCCGAGATGTCCGCTATCCCGATTCGGTGACGCGCTTCGAAAGTGAATCCTTCGGCGTGGAGCAGACCGATGACTACGGCGAGTTCCAACCCGAACCTGTTGTTTCCCGGCAGGCGAGGTCGGCTGCCGGACCTGGCGCTGGCGACGACCGCGCGGCGGCCGAGGCGCGCTCCGAGAGCCTCGTCGACCGCCACTCGTCGTTCGACGGCCGCTACGAAACGGACCACGACCTGCGGGTGGAGGGGTCCATCAGCGGCGAAGTGCTTTGCCGGGGCATCCTCACCATCGAGCGTGAGGCCTCGGCCCGGGCGCGGATCCAGGCGCGCGACGCCCAGATCCGAGGGCGCCTCGAAGGCGACATCGTCTGTTCGGGCAGGCTGCTCCTTGCGGCGTCGGCGGTGGTGACCGGCACCATCAAGGCCACGACGCTCGTGGTCGAAGAGGGGGCGTCGCTTTCCGGGACGGTGGACACGACGCAGAAGGCCGCGGTCGTGCCCGAACCGCAGCGGCCGGCGGTGGTGCCGCCAGTGCCGAAGGCGCTTGCGGATTCGCCCGCGGTTGCCCGGGAGCCGGTGGGCACGGGCCCGCGCAACGGCAGGCGCGAAGTGCCGTCGTTCGCCATCGTTTCGAGTGAGGAGCGCGCGACCAGCGAGCGCCACTAGCGGGACAAGTGGCAGAATGCACGAGGGGCGCCAGCGGCGCCCCTTTGTGTATGTGTCGCGGTGGAATGGGCGTCAGGAAAGGCTGAAATAGACCGTCCCATCGACGACCCAGGTATTGCTCGACTTCCCCATGCGCTTTGCGGCGCGGCTGATTCGGAGAGCAATGCCCCGCGCGGTTTCACCACGAGAAGGGGTAAGTCTACCGACCTTGCCCGCGGGGACGGCTTCGATGTACTTCTCGTACTCGCGCATTCTGGCGGCGAGCCGGCCGGTCTGTCGTGCCGGGCGTGGCGCATCGGATTCCTTGATAATCGTGAACTCTGCCATGTGCGTGTATCTCCCTTGCCGGCAACGACGCGTCCCGAACGGGAGGCGTTCATACGCCGATTCGTTGAAAAGATACGCCGAAAAGCTGGCGTCATCCAGTGGTGCGGCTGGCAGCGCAGGATTTGCTAACGTTTTTCCTGCAGGCTGGAAATGCTCATCCTGATCGATTCGAGGAAGGCCTGTAGCTGGTTCTCCAGCCTGCGCAGAACTTCGAAGGCGTACTGGTCGGCATCATCGAGTTGCTTGCTGGCCGCCTCGGCGGCCTCGCTCAGGTGGGCGGCCGCGGTTGCGTCAGCTTCGGCGATCACCTGACGGGCTCGCGCCTCGGCATCCATCAGCATCTGCTGGCTGCGGTCCTGTGCTTCCCTGACGATGGCATTCTCTTCGAGGAGCCGCTGGCGGTCCTGCTCGGCACGATCAATGGCCAGTTTCGCGGACTGATGGGCATCCTCGATGATCTGGTCGCGCCCTTCGAGGACCTGTTGTGCGTGGCGCAGGTCGGCCGGTACGGCCAGGCGCATCTGGTCGATCACATCCAGCATGCGCTTCCGGTCGACAACCAGGTTTCCGCCGACGGGCAGCCTTCGGGACTGGATCACCAGTTCTTCGAGCGTATCGATGAGGTCGAGAATTTCCATGTGTGCCCCGCCAGGGCTCACAGCCTACGACAATCCCAGACGTTCGCGCAGTGCGGTCCTCACATGCGGTGGCACCAAATCGGCCACGTCGTAGCCAAGCTTCGAAACTTCGCGGATCCGGCTTGCACTGATGTAGAGGAACTCCTGGTTGGCCATCAGGTAGACCGATTCGAGGTGGGGCGCCATCTTTCGGTTCATCAGTGCCATGTCGAATTCCGATTCAAAGTCGCTAACCGCGCGGATGCCGCGGACGATGGCGACGGCCCCCTTTCGCTTGGCGAACTCGACGGTCATTTCGTCGAAACCTTCCACCTGGACACTGGGGAGATGCTCGACTGCCTTGGCGAACATCTCGACCCGTTCGTCCCAGGTGAAGAGCGAACCCTTATCGCGGCCCTTGACGACGGCCACGATGACGCGATCGAAGAGATGGGTCATGCGGGTCACCAGGTCCAGGTGCCCGTTGGTTACCGGGTCGAACCCACCCGGGAATACTGCGATCCTCATTCCCCCTCCAGTTGGGCGTACAGCGCGATGGCGCTGTCGCCGTACACCCGGCGTTCGAGGATTTGAAGGCCTGCCGGGCGTTCCGGCGGATTGTACCGGCTTCCGTGCTCGTAGACGACCATGCC